>WTGW01000235.1 GCA_011523395.1 Acidimicrobiia bacterium | reverse complement strand
TGGGCTCGGCCATGATGCGTGGTGTCGACGTGATCCTGATCCTGCCGTTCCTGCCCCTGCTGATCGTGCTGGCCGCCTACCTCGGCCGGAGCCTGCTCAACACGATCCTGGTGATCGGGGTGCTCATCTGGGCCGAGCCGGCCCGGATCATCCGTTCGCAGGTCCTGTCTCTGCGGTCGAGGGAGTACGTGCTGGCGGCCCGTTCGATGGGGGCGCCTGACCGCTGGACCATCCTGCGGCACATCGTTCCCCGGACGGGGTTGCTGGCCACGGGATCGTTCGTCCGGGCGGTCTCGAACGCAATCCTGCTGGAGGCCGCCCTCAGCTTCCTCGGCCTCGGTGACCCGATCCAGAAGAGTTGGGGCTCCACCCTGTTCTGGGCGCAATCCAGAGGCGCCTTCCTGACTCCGGCGTGGAAGTGGTGGGTGCTACCGCCAGGGCTCCTGATCATGCTGGCCTCCCTCGGATTCGCCCTGATCGCGTTCTCCCTGGAGGAGCGGATCAACCCGCGGCTGTAGCGGCCTGTGGCCAGGAGCTCGCTGGCTACCATCAACGCTCGGTATTCAAGGTGTTCGGGCGGCCCGCAGCACCCATCCGACAGCTATCCGAAGCAAGGGGGGTTCCAGATGGAACGAGTCCTGGTTGGCAGGCCCGGAACGCACCGGTTGGGGCGGGCCTTCATCGCCCTCACCCTGGTAGCGAGCGTCCTCGCCCTGCCGGGGTCGGGCGCCGTGCTGGGGCAGGATTCGGCGGACTGCGAGGTCACAGACCTCGGGACGCTGGGCGACAGCGCGCTGGTGGCGGCCGGGCACTGGACGACCGAGGATTGCGATTCAAGGTTCCGCGCCGGCAGTGACGCCCGCACCTATAGATTCGAGGTCGCCACAGCAGGACGGGTCAGGATCGAGCTGACATCCGCCGGGGCGGACCCCTACCTCTACCTGCTCGCGGAGGACGGCACCCTGATCACCGGCGACGACGACGGAGGGGCCGGGCTGGACGGCCGCGTCGAGAGAGATCTCCTGCCGGGCGTGTACCTGATCGAGGCTACGACGGTCGGCGGCCGGAGCCGGGGACCGGCGGACTTCGCCATTGCGATCAGCTACGTGTCCGGTTGCGAGCCGGTGCATCTCGGCACGCTGGAAGCGGGCGCCGATCTGACCGCATCAGGATCCTGGACGCTTGACACTTGCGGGTCGCGTTTCGTGGTCGCGCATCCGGCTCACGGCTACACCTTCAACCTCGAGCGGGCCGGTCGCGTTCGTATCGACCTGGTATCGGAGGATGGCGATCCTGTCCTGTCCCTGGCGTCGCTGGCGGGCGGCATAATCGGAGCCAACGACGATGGTGGGGAGAGCCGCAACGCCCGTATAGACCAGTTCCTGCCGGCCGGTGGATACTTCATCGAGGCGACCACCTACCTGGAGCGCGACTACCAACCCCTGCGATCCGATTTCGACCTCACCGTCCACCTGGTGGACGAGCAGGCGGAACAGGAACGGCCCCGGTTGAAGATCGAGGCAGTGCGGGTCCCGGCGGAGGCGGTGGCGGGTGATTCCTTCCACGTCCACTACCGCGTCGGGAACCTCGGGGGCGATCTCGCCCCCGGCGGCTACGCGGTTCTGTACCTGGTAGGCCCCAGCGTGTTCAAGCGCCACAGATTTGTTGCGGGGCATTGGCAAGCCGGAGTCTCGTATCACTCAGGGTCGGATACGGCTAGCCCGGGCAGCACTTCGATCAGCGAATTTGCTCCGTTCGAGGTCAGTTTCTTCCGGTCCGGCCCCACCTGGGTGTTCGTGGGGGTCGTCACCTACGACCGCGCGGGCACCGAGGTCGGGTTCCACGGTCAGTGGGAGAACCTGTTCGTTCTGAGCGGTCCCACGTTCGAAGCCGTAGACGTGCGTGTAGACGGCGCCCGGTACACGGTGGCCGCGGGAGCCGACAGCGACGGGGAGGTTACGACCGAGGTGAAGTCCGCCATGGACCCGGCCGGAGAGGTTGATGCGGAGGTTCGGCTCAGGGCGATCTATGCGGCGGGGGTGCGAACCCAGCTGCTGGATGGCCTATTCGAGCGGCCGGAGATAGCGAAGCTGTCGGAGGAGGCGCATCCGAACGCGGTCACGGTCGCGGACCTGTCGACCGACACGCTCCGCGCGGCCTTCGCAGAGCGATACGCCTCCGTCGTCGGGGCATCGGGGATGATCGACTCGCTGGAAGCCGGAGAAGCGCTCAACCCGATCACGATCGAGGAGTCGGTGCTGCAGGTAGCCGATGCGGCCTCTTCCGAGTTCGCGTGGATGGCGTCCTCGTGGCGCTCGCTTCTGAGGCGGATCGAGAACGGAGCGGCGCTGTCGTTCGAGGATGCGCTGGAGGCTCACTCCCAGGTCGCCTATGCGGAAAGCGTCGTGGCGGCGGCGGTGACGGCGGGAGGGATCGTCACCGCGGCCCGGACCGCCGAAGAGGGATGGAAGGATCCCGGCGTCCGGGAGATGATGGCGGAGGCGCGCTGCTACCCGGGCTCGAACGCCCTGCGCGACGCGCTCGAAGCGGCTGACATTGCCGACGTAGAAGGGCTGCTAGCTCTCGACGCCGAGATGCGGGCCCTCCGGCCAATCCATGGACTGTCGGTCGACAGCGCGCTGTGCGGGGTGACGGCGGCCGGTACAGCGAACCAACGGTTCCTGCGACGCCTGTCGATCTCTCACAGCCCGGAGCTTCGAACGATGCTCGGCCTTCACACGCCTTCCGCTCCGGCGTCGAGTCCGGCTCCCCATCGGCTGCGCATCATCGCCCGGCTGGGTGAGGACGGCAGCTTGGAGCACGGCGTCGAGCTTGCCGGTGGCCGCCAAGTCCTGCCGCTCGAGCGCTTCCTGCGCGAAGACGTACCGACCGGCCGCTGGCAGGTGAGCGGCGACGTCGAGGTGGGGGGAGACTCGATCGGGAGGATCCGGGCGCGGCGCGTCGCCGATGGCCGGACCGAGATGGGGTTCGTCAGCGCCGATGGGGAGACCATCATCCCCGACATTCGCTACCTGCCAGCCGACCTACCGGTGGGTGTCTGGTTCCGCAGCAGCGAGATCAAGGTACCCGTAGCGACGTCGATGGATCCGGCCCCCTCTACCGAGGAGTCAAAGGAGTAGGCGGTCGC
>WTGW01000091.1 GCA_011523395.1 Acidimicrobiia bacterium | reverse complement strand
GATGCCCCGTTTGAGAGGGCATGCGCGCCCGTTACAAGCAAAGGAGGGGCCGATGCCCCAGCTAGTGAAGAAGCGGCGCCCGGGTTGGGTACTGCTCGTCGTGAGCGCCTTGGTCGCCTCACTCCTCACGGTCGGGGTGAGTCCGGTTGGCGCGCAGGCATACAGCGACAGGGCTGACAACGCCACGAGGCTGTCGGCATGCGTTGGCGACGCTCTCGGTGACCAGATGTTCTCCGACGTGTCGGATATGCACGCCTTCAAGGACGCCATCAACTGCATCGCCCACTATGGGGTCACCAACGGCACCGGCGACGGCTCTACGTACTCGCCGAACCAACCGGTGACCCGGGCCGAGATGGCCCTATTCATCGCCCGCGCCGCCGGAGCAGCTGGCGTGGACTTGGGCGATGCCATGGGCGCCGAGTTCACCGACATCGGCGACGTTTGGGCCGAGGCCCAGGACGCCATCAACCGGCTCGCTTCCAAGGGCGTGATCGCCTCCGGCGGCGCCTTCAGGCCCGGTGACGCGATTACCCGGGGTGAGATGGCCTCGTTCCTGATCGGTCTGCTCATCAAGGCCTCACCGACCGTGTCGACCAACAGTTCCACCGGCGCTCTCCAGTTGGCGGGCGCGACGCCTGGTTCGGTCACGACGGCTTCCGACTGGAACTACTTCGGTGACGCACGTGCCACTGTGCCTGCTGCCAACGACGCCGAGATCTCGGCGCTGTATGAGCTGGGCATCACGAAGGGCGCCAGCGCAGCTGCGGTCCAGGACGACACTAAGGCACCGCTGGACTTCAACTACGAGCCGGGCGGCATCGTCAACCGGGGCGAGATGGCAGCGTTCATCACTAGGGCTCTGGCTCACACCTCGGTGCGGCCTGCGGGTGTCTCCGCTCAGTACGACGGCTCCGATGTGGTCTTGTCGGTTCGCGACGAGAACTTCCAGCCGGAACCCAATGTCTTGGTGGACGCGTTCCTCACCGACACCGGCGCTGTTGACTTGGCCTTCCGCAGTAATGGATCCTGCGGCGAGATCAGCTCACTGGGCGGTGGTCAGCACAGTTGCGAGATCGACGGCGCCGATCCGCTCACCGGAAGCGACGGCGACGCGAGAGCGGCGCACACCGTGCCCAGGGGCGGCACCACCGTCTGGGCTTGGACCGGAGACACCGGCGACACCGTAGGCAGCGACACCGATCCGTATCGGCTCGACATCCCCTACGAGGCCGGCCTGCGGCCAGCAGACCGGGCGCAGCTCACCACCGACAACGTCGGCAAGGCGCATATGGGAACGTCCGTGGTCTACACCCTGCAGCTCGCGGACGGAGATGGCGCTGTGACCTCCGGCTCCGACGGCATGAGCCCGGCCGAGTATTCGGGTGTCATGAGGACCCATGCGTACGACACCAGTACAAGCGACTTCTCGGCCACGCCGCTGAGCGTCGTGCCGATTTCGTTGACCACGGACTCGGACGGCAAGGAGACCATCACGTTCTCGGCGCCCGCTGATCCGGATCGGGACACGAAGGGCGACAAGTTCAGGGTCACTCTGACGATGACACCGGGCGATAATGCTCCAACTGCCGCTCCAGGTCCCTTCGTCAATGCCATGGGAGCCATCATCGACTTGACAGCTCAAACCACCATCGCTGTGGTGTTCAGCACCGAAGCCGGTGTCACAGAGGCAGCCGACATAACGGTTACCGTCAAGCCGGCTTCGGCGTACGCTGCCGCAGCCGCCCGCGGGGCGAGCAACCGGGCCACGGTGACGGTGACCGACCAGTATGGCGACCCGATTGCCAACGGCAAGGTCACCCTGACCAGCAGCGACGGCGTCAACCGCAATCCGAGTCATACAGACCCGGAGCCGAGTAGCCTCGTCGACACAACTGCGACTCCGACGGATGACGACACCACGCCGCGGCAGTACGCCGTGAGTCGTGACGGCTCCCACTCGTTCGGCTATGTGTTCTCGAGCGGAGCGGCAGATGTCGAGACACTCACGGGTACTCTCGTGGACTACGACTACGACGGCGACGGTTGTTCAACGGCGGACATCACAGAACCAGATCACCGCTGCAACCCGGACGGCACGGCGCCCGTCACGGTGAGTGGCACGGCGACTGTTCAGTGGGCTACACATCCGGGGACGACCGATAGCACCGAGGGCCTAGTTATTCGGGCGTTCGACACGGAGACGAACACGATCTTCGTGGCAGGTACCGACCCGGCCACGGCCATTGATGCCCTGAGCGGCGTACAGGTGCTCTACTACGACTCGAACGACAGGTTCAATGTCACTGGTACAGGCGCCAGCACCTACGCCGGGTTCGAGAGGGCCTTGGCTGTGGGTGCGGACCTCGAATGGGAGTTCGATTCAAGCAGTGTCACAGGCACCAGGAAGGTCAACGAGTTCACGTTGTCCCCGGCCTCCTAAGAGCAACGCCAGTCAGTTAATCAACCCAACCCGAGGGAGGCCCCGGCAAACGCCGGGGCCTCCCCGCGTCTCAACACAATGTTTGGCAGCGCCATGGACCGAGTTATCCACAAGCCGCTAGCCTTGCCTGAGTGATCCAGCGAGGGAAGGCTGTCATGGTCCAAACAATGCAGAAGCCGCGCTCGGGCTTGACAGTGATTGCCGCAGGCGCCTTGGTCGCCTCGCTTCTAGCCGCGGCAGCCGCTCCGGCTGTGGCCGTGACCGACAGGGCAGACCACACCACTCGGCTGTCGGCCTGCGTGGGCGACGCCGGCGCAGACCACATGTTCACTGACGTGTCCCAGGGCCATGCGTTCCGCGATGCGATCAACTGCGTCGCCTACTATGGCATCACCCAGGGCACCGGTGACGGCACCACCTATTCCCCGAGCCAGGAAGTGACCCGGGCCCAGATGGCGGTGTTCATCGCCCGGGCCGCCAAGGCTGCCGGCGCCGACCTGGGCGTCACTGCCAACGCCAGATTCAACGACATCAGCGACACCTGGCAGGAGGCCCAGGACGCGATCAACCGGCTCGCCTCCAACGGGGTGATCCCTTCTGGCGGCGCTTTCAGGCCCGACGACGCCATCACCCGGGCCGAGATGGCGACGTTCCTGGTCGGACTGCTGGTGGAAGCCGCGTCGGGTGTGACTAAGGGCTCCAGCGGCGCGATCCTGCTTGGCGCGTCCGGCTCCAGGTCGGTGGCTGACGACCGGTTCCCCGACACGGATGATCGGGAGATAGCTGCCATCTACGAGCTGGGCGTGACCACGGGCGCCAGCGCGGCTGAGGTACAGGATCGCACCAAGCCGCCGCTGGACTTGAACTACGAGCCCGACGGCACCGTCGATCGCGGTCAGATGGCTGCCTTCATCACCCGGGCCTTGGCCCACACCTCTGTGCGCCCCGCGGGTGTCACTGCCCAGTTCGACGGCGCCGACGTGGTCGTATCGGTGCGCGACGACAAATACCAGCCCGTTTCCCGCGTCGCCGTCGACGTCTTCTGGACGACAGCGGATCGAGCAGACAGTGCCGTGATGGCCAACGGGACTTGCAGCCTCACGGAAGTCACCCGGGCTGATACCTCCTCGTTCCCGTGCGAGATCGACGACACCAATCCGGTGACCGGAAGCGACGGCGACGCGACGGTGGAGGTCATCGGCCTGCGTCGCGTGCCGGCAGGCGGCGCCGCGGTGTGGGCCTGGACCGGCCAGGACGGCGACATCGTCGGAGCCGGCACCGACCCGTACCGCTTCGACCTGGCCGAGGGAGACGATGTCGGGTTCGCCTCGGAGGCACTGGTCACGACGTCGTTCGTTGCCCGCAAGGCCCGCATTGGCGGCTCGGTCCTCTACACGATGCAGTTGCGCGACATCGTCGGCAAGGTCTCCGCCGGCGTCAACGGCACAGACCCGGCGCGCTGGAGCCTGTCCGTGCGGACGCAGGGCGTAACCGACCCCGAGGTGCAGACGCTGGTGTCCGACGGAGCCGGAACGGTCACTTTCACGATCGGCCTTGCTGCCCGGCCCGCCAGCGTCGCCAGCGGCGATGTCACAGTCACGTACACGCTGACCCCGGAAGACAACGCGCCGACTGCCATCGTCTTCGCCAACGGCCTAGGGGCGGCCTCCGGCAGGGTGATCTTCAGCGACGGGGCCAGCAGTATCGCTTCGGGCGACGCCACGGTCTTCATCGAGACCCGCGCCTACGTGCATGTGGTGGACGGCTTCGCATCCAACAGCGCGACCGTCACCGTGCTCGACCAGTATGGTGACCCCTTCCCGGGCGCCAAGGTCCAGCTCGCAAGCAGCGGCCTGACGGGCACCGTCACACTCGACACCGGGGAGTTCGCGGTGGACGGCCGCGGCGCTCGCCGGTTCGTCTACCAGTACCGCGGGCAGGGCGGCGAGACCGAGACCCTGAGTGTCTCCCATGGTGTGGACAGCGTCAGTTTGTCGGGGGTCACCGCAACGGTGTACTGGGCCACCGACGCCGGACCGGCCGGCAGCGGGCCGGTGCTGGCTGGCGACGTGCGCCGCAGGCAGGTCGTGGCCGACGACGGCAGCGGGCCGGTGCTGCTGGTCTACGACGACAACGACCGGTTCAACCTGGGCGGCGCGCCCGCCACGATTGCCGTCTTTGAGGCCGAACTCGCCGAGGCTCTCAGACGCGGTGGCTCGAGTCTGCAGTTGGCCTGGAGCAACTACCGGCCCGGCAGCGACCGGCGCGTCACCGAATACGAACTGAGCTGAGCGCCCTTTCCCCTCCCAAGAGACGATCTTGGGTGCCGGGGGTCGCATCTGCCGCGGACACGACGTGGAGTAGACTTGCTCCAAGCGTCAGCAAAGGGGTCGGTGATGCTCCAACGATTCAGCAGGATGCGCAAGGGATGGGCAGCGTTGGCGGTCGGCGCGCTGGTGGCGTCGCTGCTGGCCGTTGGCGCACCCACAGCCACCGCGGTCACCGACACCCCCGATGAGCGGAGCAGGGTGAACGTCTGCGTCGGCGAGGCCCTGGACGACTGGGGCTTCACCGACGTGTCCGACGGCCACATCTTCCACGATGCCATCAACTGCCTGGCCCACTACGGGGTCACCATCGGCACCGGCGACGGCTCCACCTTCTCCCCCGAAGACCCCGTAGAGCGCTGGCAGATGATGCTCTTCCTGACCCGGGCACTCGTCCCGACCGGCATCAACCTCCACCCCGCCCGGCCCCAGAACTTCACCGACCTCGGACCCCTGAACGATGAGGCCCGGGACGCCATCGACCTGATGGTCACCAATGGCATCGCCACGGCGGCTTCGTCCCGGGCGTTCGACCCGTACGGCATCGTCGACCGGGCCGAGATGGCCCTGCTGCTGGTTCGCTTGCTCGAAGCGTCCGGGGACGTGGTGGAGTTCGCGAGCAACGGCGACATCCTGCTCGACGCCAACGACGACGGCAGCCAGAGCGAGCCCGACGACTACTTCAAGGACGCCAGCGACCTGGTGCCCGCCGCCACCGACCGAGCCATCAGCGCCGCCTACGAACTCGGCATCACCACCGGCGCCGACCCCACCCCCGCCGTCGGCGCAGCTCAGCCCGGCCTGGACTTCTTCTACCGGCCGCGGGACCCGGTGAACCGAGGGCAGATGGCCGCGTTCATCCTCCGCACGCTGGGTCACACCATGGCCCGCCCCAGGGGGCTCAGCGCCCAGTATGACGGTACCGAGATCAGGGTGTCGCTGCGCGACGACGAGTTCGAACCCATCGATCGAGTCCCCATCGACATGTTCTTCATCGAGACCGAGGACGCCAACCGGGCCTTCACCTCGCGCGGCACCTGTGACGAAGTTCAGTTCGTCGACGGCGCCTACCTGTGCGAGATTGACACCGCCGATCTGGAGACCGACAACGACGGCGAGGTCTCGCTCACAGTTCCCGAGACCATCCTGGACGGCGTCGATACCACGGTGTGGGTCTGGACCGGCCGGAACGGTGACGAGGTGGACCGGCGCACCGACCTCTTCCGGCTGGACGTTGAGGCGTCGGCCCGGACCCGGGGCGCCGTCCAGACCAAGATCTCCACCCGGTTCAAGGGGTCGAAGGCGAAGTTCGGCACCACCGTCAGCGTCACCGTGCAACTCCAGGACGCCCAGGGCCGCGACGTCAGTGTGGGCGTGGACGGCGAGCGGCCTGCCGAGTGGGAGTTCTTCGAGGAGGAACTGGAGGAGACAACAACCGTAAACGGCATGATTGATGGGGCCGAGAGGCGCGTTGAACTGACTCGTTCGAGGACGTTGAGGTCGGACTCCAACGGCCGCGTCACCTTCTCGCTGTCCGTCCGGGACCCTGTCACCGTTAACACGCGCACCAGGACGTTCTCGCTTGTGGCGACAACCAACGCGCCGAGCGACAGCGCCGTCAGCATTGACGGGAACCTCAAGAAGACGTCCGGCAGGACCGACGGTGACGTGTACTACCTCGAGTTCAGCGACGCGCCCCCGGTCTTGGCGAATGCCGTCGTGACGGTGACCTTCCCCAATCCCTACATCAACGTGTTCTCGAGCGGCTCGGTTCGCAACGTCGCGGTGGTGTCCGTACATGACGAGTACGGCGAGGCTCTCTCCGCCGCCGAGGTCAGCCTCAGCAGCGACCAGGGTTCCGCTTCCTCGATAAGCACCCAAACCTTCACCATCGGCCGGGACGGCGTCCACCGCTTCTCCTACAGCTACTCGGGCAACGGTGGAGTGGTCGAAACCATCACCGCCACCGTCGACCCCGACGGCAACGGCTCGGAAGGCGACCTGACCGCTACCGACGACCGTCCTTTGACGGGCCACATGTTCTGGGCAGGGCTCGCGGATCGCACCAGTGGCGGTGCGAAATACACCATCCTTTTCGGCGATATCGATCGCAACGAGATCATCGTCGATGCCAACGCCGGAGCTGACGGTAACGCCTGGCCCGGCTCAAACACAGAACCGGTGACGATCGAGTACGACGACAACGATCGGTTGGACGCGCTTGGCCAGGCGTTCAGGGAGGGAAGCGCCGGAGTCGACGCGTTCGAGCGAGTGTTGGCCCAGTTCCTCGCCAAGACCCCAACAGACGACACTGGCACCGGTGCCTGCCTCGAGTGGGCGAACTTCAACCGGGCCCGGGACACAGCAGAAATCGAACTGTTCGACGACACCAACTGCCCAGGCACCTAGGCAGCCGCTCGGGCTGCGACTCTAGGAGGGCACGGCCTGATCAAGTTCCCTGGTTGGCCGGGTCAGCATATTGACCATGGCTGGACGATGTTGCGGCGGTGGTGGAGCGTGATCTTGCCCGCAGCTTGTTGCACACTGCGAACGATCTACCGGGTCCTCACGTTGTCAAACTCAACATCGCGACCATTACCGCGATCATGATGCCTGTCATGCCGACAATGACGCCGACGATCCACTTGGTCTGAGAGTCGAACCGCTTCTCGATCAACAGCAGCGCGTTGGCGAGGGCCTCACGGGATTCCGCCTGGCGCGCTTCGTCCTTCGCGTCTACCGCAGACTCGGTGACGGTCAACGGGCTTTACTCCTATCGCTAACCCTGAACGTACCTTACCCTCACGCCTCCAGGCGCGGACCGGGAAGGGTCTAGCCAAGCCCGCGGGCAGCCCTTATAGTTCTGGGAGCGTAAGCAACGCTGGAAGGAGCAGGCGTGGCATCTACCACCGGCGCAGCCAGACCACAAGCGCCTGCCGACACGTCCAATGGCAGTGGAGCTGTTCTCGAGAGGCTGATTGAGCGTTGGGCTGTTGCCGCTGCTTCGCATGCCAAGGTCCGCGCCATCAACGACCCCAAAGGGCTGATCGCGACCGTAGCTGGTATCGACGGGGCCTGGGGCTTCGGTAACTCCTCCGAGGAGGCACTCGAAGACCTGCAGTCTGTACTGATCGACTGGGCGACACTGAAGCTCCAAGACGGAGATGAAGACATCCCCAGCATGGAGGGCTTGCACCTAGTTGTAGCCAGATGAGCCGACGGCTGGCGCCGATTACCAGACGCGAACTCGTCAAACGGTTCTGGCAGCTCGGTTGGGAGGGCCCGCGGCATGGGGCCAAGCACGACTTCATGGTTAAGGACCGCCTGAAAGTGCGCATTCCCAACGCGCACACACAGGACGTCGGTGTTGGTCTCCTTGCCACCATCTTGAGACAAGCCCACATCTCCCGCGAAGAGTGGCTCAGCGCAAAGTGAACTGCTAGCCCAGATCGCGGAGTCGCGAGGCCTCCCGGACATCTACACCTGCCCCCCGGTTGGCACGCCGACCATGAAGAAGTCATTGAAGAACCAGTCGATTGCCTGCAGGAGCAGGAGCAGGAGCACAGCAAGGAACAGCATGGGAGTGATCCCCGAAATGATCGTCCCGGCTCGGGCTAGTTTGTGGTGTCTTGGTGCTCTGTTCTTGGCCCGCAGCGACAGGACAAGACCTGACACCCACAGCGCCGCCCCGGTCAGCATCAGGAAGGCGAAGATGCCACCGGCGGCGTCGTTGGTCGAGGGCATGTTCGCTACGGGGATGATCAGCAGCGTGACCGGGACGACGCAAAGGGAGCAGACGAACCCGGCCATCGCCATACGATCCCCGCCGGTCTTCACGGACTGGATTCCGGACGTTGTGTCGGGCAAAGCAGAGCCGGACGCCTCATGGCTTTCCGGCTCCGAGGCTTCCCGGGGTCTGCGCACGCGACCTGATTCCTCAGCGGATGGTTGTGCCGGACTGTCGGACATCATGCCTCCTCCTGCCGTGTACGTGCCGGCGATTTGTGCGTGCCCGCGCGGGACCGGTGGATCGCGTTGGTCACTCTGCGGATCATCCTTCGAGGGGTGTTATTCCTAGGAAGTAGCTGCCTCCCTCGCTCCCGACCAGACCTTGGACGGCGACTACGTACTGTCCGGTTGCCGGAGCGGTGTACACGATTTCGGCGTTGAACGACACACCGAATAGTGTGCTGCCGCTGTCATCGTCGTGGGCGATGTCGTCGATGGTGGCTCCCGGATAGTCGACATACACTTCGGTATCGGTCGCGATCGAATCCGTCCAGATCAGGACCGTCTCCCCCTCCTCCAGGTCGATGGTGTACCAGTCGATGTCGGCGTAGTAGTCGATCACTGCCCCGACGATGTCACCGACCACAAGATGTTGACCGTCGTCGGGGTCTTCGAATGGCTGTAGCCGGCTGCTGCTCGCCACCAAGTAGCTGGCGGGTCCGTCGAATGGAAGCTCGTCGAACAGGGTCCACACGTCCAGGTAGTGGACCCCGTAGGTCAGTATCTCCACCGTTCCCACCTCGACACCGGAGTACGAATCATCGGCCAGCAGGTGAACACCGAACGGGCTGGAGATTCTGAACACTCCGTCGGCCGTCCCGTCGATCAACACGTCCACGGTGGATCCAATCTCCCCGACGAATGTGAACACACGGTTGTCCCAACGATTCACCATCTCGATCTCGAACTCGAAGTCCCCCGCGCCGGGCTCCCGGAGGCTCTGGTTCCACCAGAGGGCGGCTTCTTCCTCAATCAGCCAGTCGACGATGGGAGCGGCGTCCGCAGCCGAGGTCGCCACCGAGAAGCCCGCCTCGCTGAAGCCCCATGTGGAGATGCCGATGACCTTACCGTCGGTGTTGACCAGTGCCCCTCCGCTCTGCCCTCCCGCGATGGCCGCGTCCGTCTGGAACAGGGTCAACCCGGCCAGATCCCACTCACGGAAGCGGGAGACGATGCCCTCGGTGATGGAAGCCTGGGGGTAGAGGTCGGTTTCGGCGGGGTAGCCGACCAGAAACACGGTGCTGCCGGGGGACATACCTTCCCCGTCTGCCAGAGTCAGCGGCTCAGCCGATGCGCTGACGGGGCCCACCACCGCCACGTCGGCGAACGGATCCCACCCCACCACGGGTACCCACAGTTCCCTACCGTCGGGGAACACCACCCACACCATGTCGTGGGGCCACACCACATGGTGGTTGGTCACCACATACCCGCCATCGATCAGGATCCCGCTACCCGTGCCGGTCTCCGTTTCCACAAACACGATCGACGGCGCAACCAGTTCGTACACCTCACTCGCCGACAACGGCAGCGCGGAACCGTCCGCCGGGGTTTCCGCCGTCGTGGATGTCGCAGCTGCCGTCGTGGTCGGCTCCGCGGGAGGGAGTGTGGTAGTGGGCGCCGGTGGTTCCTCAGCGCTTACCGAACCGCCCTCCACCGCCGTGTCCTCGCCGGCCTCCCGGACACGTTCGGCATCCGACCCACCACAGGCGACAACGCCGAACATGACCGCCAGCAACAGCACCAGCCTCCCAGAGCTCGCGAACCTGATCCGGAGTCCCGCTGCCCGCCTCATCTCGATGTCCTCCTCCACGGTCGCGGCTCCGGGTGAGGTGATCACGACCCTCACGCTCACCGCGCTCTCTGGCTAGTCGCCCTCAGCCACACCGCTGGCGCCATCCTCGCGTACCAGATAACCCCCACCGGCCAACCCGACACCTACACCCTTGCCAAAGGCTAACCCCACCCCCCACCCGCGCCCGAGAGCGCGGTCCAGGGCAAGGGTCTAGCCAAGTCCCCCGGCCACCCTTACATTTCCGGGAAGGAGTCATTGGGAGAGAGGGGCGGACGATGGCCGCGGTCACCGAGGGTCTTGTCGATGCCAAGGACCCAGCCCGCCGGGTCGAGTCCTGTACCGATCTCGCCCGAGCCACGCCCTCCCCCGAGTGTATCCGATAGGATACAATGGTTGAGATCCGGCAGACCAGGGCCTACATTCGCTGGTTCGACAGAATCCGGGATACGCAGGCACGGCGCGGATACTGACCCGGATCCGGCGGCTGTCCCTCGGTAACCCCGGGGATGTGAGACCGGTAGGAGGAGGGGTCTCCGAAATGCGCATCGACTACGGACCCGGCTACCGCGTCTACTACGCAAGGCGAGGCGACACAACGGTGGTCCTGCTCGCAGGTGGCAACAAGAACACTCAGGATCGGGATATCAGGAGGGCCCTGAAGCTGGCACGGAATCTATAGCCGGAACGTGACAAGAGGGAGATGATGGAATGGCGCGACGAACAACCACGCAGCCGTGGGACGCGGCAGACCACCTCAAGACCGAAGAAGACATGGTCGCGTACCTGGACGCGGCGCTCGAGGAATTCGACTTGGGGCTGATCGCAGCCGCCCTGGGCGATATCGCCCGAGCCAAGGGCATGACGAACGTGGCGGCGGATGCGGGACTGGGAAGGGAGAGCCTCTACAAGTCTCTGTCGGTCGAAGGCAATCCCGCGTTCGACACCGTGCTCAAGGTAACCCGCGTGCTTGGTATCCGTCTCCGGGCGACACCCCTAGCCGGAGACCCCTCGCCGTAGGAAGGACCCCCACCCCACAGGGTCATTCGCCAACCCTGCTGCCGTCCGGTCAAGAACGCGAAAACCGCATGGGCGTCCCGCCGCCCCTCTGACGAGGGTCGAGAACAAGCATGATCACTGCCCCGGCGGGGTTGTTAGCGTGAGCACACCCTTGCTTCTTCCGGGAGGCCTATGGCCATCCTCCTAGCCGGACTGACGTCCATCTTCTACGGGGTCTTCGACTTCGCAGGTGGGGTGGCCACCCGCCGGGCCCCGGTATTCGCGGTTGCCTTCTGGTCCAACATCATGGCCTTGGCGCTCTCGGGCTTGGTCGCGTTCGTGTACCACATGGCCTACGGGTCCACCGTCATCCTCTCCGACCTGGCTTGGGGAGCAGCGAGCGGTGTCGCCGCGGTCGCCGGGGTGGTCGCTTACTACGAGGGTCTCGCCAAGGGCAAGATGGCGGTGGTCGCTCCGGTGTCCGCCATCACCCTGTCATTGATCCCGTTCTTGTTCGGGTTGTTGACCGGCGAGCGCTATGCCCTGTTGCCGTGGATAGGGGTTGCCATCGCCGCCCCTGCCATGTGGCTGACCGTTGCGACCGGGATCCGTGAAGACCGCCCGGGGAAGGCGATATACGGTCTCGGAGCCGGTCTGGGCTTCTCGCTGATGTTCATCGGGCTGGCGCAGATCTCGGGCGAGGCCGGTATGTGGCCGCTGATTGCCTTCAGGTGCGCGGCCGTTGCCACATCGGCTGTCCTGGTCGGAGCGCGGGGGATCCCGCTCAGGATGGCAAGGAAGGAACTGCTGTTGAGTTTCGCCGCCGGGGGCGCCATCTTGGCCAACCTCACCTACGTGCTGGCAGTGCGAATCGGGCCTCTGGGACTCGTGGCGGTCGTGTCGGCCCTCTACCCGGCTGTGGTGGTGGTCATGGCCTTCCTGGTCTACAAAGAAAGGCCCGCTCCCCAGCGCATAGTGGGTCTCTTGCTGTCCCTGGGAGCCGTATCCCTGATCGCCCTGAACTGATGCATTGATCGGACTCCTGGGGGAGAGCTGTGAGTGCCGACGCCGTGGGCTGCGGCTCTCCGGCTAGAACGGTGACGGAACGCAGACAGCGATGAGACCGGACTGCCTCGGGCATCGGACAGATGTGTGACGCCTTCGCCAAGCAAGCGCAGACGCGGCCTAAGTAGTGCGGCCTAAGTAGTCAAGTGTCCTGTCACCGCAGCGCCGCGACGATGAGCGCAACCGTGCCGATTCCGACCCCGACGATCCACTTGGTCTGGGAAGCGAACCGCTGCTCGATCAGCAACAGCGCGTTGGCCAGGGCCTCACGGGACTCGGCCTGACGGGCATCGTCCTTCGCGTCTACTACGGACTCGGTGACACTCAACGGGTCTTGCTCCTTCTCGTTCACCCTGAAACGTACCTTACCCCGAGGAGATTTCAAGGGGTGTGTTGGACCTGCCGTGAGGCGGCCACACGAACTCCCGTGTTGGCCGGTTTCGGATCTTGATCATCGGCCGGATGATGTTGTGGTGCCGGAAAGGGCTGACCTTTGCCCGCAGCTTGCAGCACCTACGTGATCTTGTGGGCGCAACCATGCCGATCCCGCCCCGACCCTTCCTCACCAAGGCGGCCGAGCCGGCCGGGATCCAGCTGCCAAGGTCGTCCGCCCGCCCCGCTCGTTCCTCAGGATCAGGGCGTCATGGGTGGTGCTGTGTGCCTCAAGTTCACGGACCCCACCTTTCTCGATGCACAGGACGTCATGGGTGGTGCCCTGTTCCTCAGGCTTAGGGCGTCACAGGTGGTGCGGTGTGCCTCAAGTTCAGGGCCGCTGGCGTTCTCGATGCACAGGGCGTCATGGGTGGTGCGGTGTTCCTGAGGTTTAGGGCGTCATGGGTGGTGTTGTGTGCCTCAGGTTCGTGGACGCCACCGTTCTTGATGCACAGGGCGTCATGGGTGGTGCGGTGTTCCTGAGGTTTAGGGCGTCATGGG
>WTGW01000164.1 GCA_011523395.1 Acidimicrobiia bacterium | reverse complement strand
TGGGCCTGGTCGATGCTGCCGGGTCCGAACACCACGCAACTGATCCCCGCCGGCGCCAGAGCGGAGGCGTCCGTGCCGAACGTGACGCCGATCGGATCGGCCTCCCGGCCCGTGGCCTCGTCCCGGGCCCGCTTCAAGGCCCGGACGACCGGGTCGGACACGGGTGTGTCGAGGGGGGCGGTCATCAGGAGGGGCTCCCGGCGCTCCAGCGGAATGTCGAGACCGGCCAGCAACTCGTCGAACTCCTCGAGAAGTTCCTCGTGGATCTCGCCGGGGATCACCCGCCGGTCGATGCCGATGACGCACTCGGCCGGGACCACGTTGAAGCCGGAACCGCCCCGGATGATGGTGACGGCCAGCGTGGGCGGCCCGGCCAGAGGGTGTCCCACCGGGTCGAGAGCGGCCAGGTAGTCGGTCTGGAGGGCCTCCAGGACCCGTCCCATCGCGTAGATGGCGTTGCGTCCTAGGTGGGGCTTGGAGGAGTGTGACGGGATGCCGGTGGTGGCGATCTCGATGCGCAGCACGCCCTTGTGGGCGGTGGCGATCTCCAGGCTGGTGGGCTCGCCGAGCACCGCCATATCGACATCCGGATGGGCGGCCGCCAGCTCCTGCGCCCCGGTCCCCGCGACCTCCTCGTCGATGCCCCCCACCAGCATCACGTTGGCCCGCTCGGCCGGGTCCACCGACCCCAGCAGCCGGAGGGACTCGACCATCGCCACCAGCGAACCCTTGGTGTCACAGGCTCCCCGCCCGTACACGTTGCCGCCGCTCGACAGTGCATCGGCGGTGGCCTTGCCCGAGAGGCCCACCGTGTCGAGGTGGGCGTGGAACATGACCACCGGCGAGCCCTCCCGTCCGGGCAGGGTGGCGATCACGTTGTCCCGGCCTCCGGGATGGACCGGTTCCCGTACCGGATCGAAGCCCCAGTCCCTGAGGTCGGAGAACAGCAGGCTCGCCAGGTCGGCCTCACCGGCGCCTCCGTCGATGGCGGGGTTGACGGAGTGGGTGCTCACGTAGCGGACCAGCAAGCGCTCGACCCTGGCGCGGTCGGCCTGGCCTTGGAACTCTGACGGCACGGGAGCAACGATACCGAATCGGGCCCCTCCACCTACAATCCCGGCAACAGTTTCCGGCCGCGACGGGAGGGCCGCCAAGTGTGCACCACCGGGTTCTTCAGGCTCGGACCTGACGACTACCTGCTGTTCAAGAACAAGGACTTCGGCAGGGAGAGTTTCGACGACCGCCTGGTCCTCGAACCGGACGTGTTCGGCGTGGAGGGCATCACCACCTGGGCGGGCACCGATCCCGACCTGGACCGGTTCTCGGGCTTCTCGATAGGCGCCAACTCCTCCGGCCTGCTGGTGTGCGACTCCAACGTCCGCACCCTCGACGGCCACGCCAACTACGACGACCTGGTGGAGATCGCCCTGCGCGAGGGCACGGATGTCGCATCGGGCGTGGCCGCGGTGGAGCGGGCGGTGGCGGCCCGGCCCTACCTGTGGGGCAACCTGGTGCTGATCGACCGCCACGGCCAGGCCGCCATCGAGGTACGGAGCCGGCAGACGGCCGTGCTCCGGCCGGACAGGCCCACCGCCCGGTCCAACCATCACACCGAGCTCGGGGTCCACCCCGAGAACGATGACCGGTTGACCACGCTCGACCGGATCGCCTCCGCGCAGGCCCGCCTCGACCGGGCCGCGTCGCTGGACGACATCCTGGAACTGCTCCGGAGCCACGACCAGGGCGCCACGGGCGTCTGCAACCACCTGGGCTACAGCACCGTCTACAGCTACGTCCTCCGCCACCGGGCCGGTACCACCACGCTCATGGTCAGCCGGGGCAGGCCTTGTGAGGCGTCCCCGCCCCTGGAACTGGAGCTTCCATTCGGTCCGGCCTGGTCGCCTGACTCCCTAGAGGACTTCCTGGCCGCCTACCCCTCCGATCGGGTCCCGGTCGCGTAGTGGTCTGTCTGTGAAACAGCCAGGCGTGGTCTGGCGGTCATCGGCGCCCCTGGCTGCGTTCCGCTTCCTCAACGTACCGCTGCGGGTACGCCTTCGTCAGCGGGCCTTGCCAGGAACACCGCTGCCGACGCCACACCACACCGCCATTCCACAGACAGACCACTGACCGACGCCGGCGGGACCGCTGGTCTCTCGCCTCACAGGCTCCAGAGCGGCAGGACGGAGACGGCCTCCTTCAGTCCCCTCCGGCGCTCGTCCACGTCGGGCAGGGCGCCGGCCACCCGGTTCCAGAACTCGGGCGGGTGCCCCTTGACGTGCAGGTGGGCGAGTTCGTGCACCACCACGTAGTCGATCAGCCTCGGCTCCAGCATGATGATCCGCCAGTTGAACCGGAGGGTGCCGTCACGGGCGCAGCTGGCCCAGCGGCTCTTCTGGTCGCGGATCAGGACTCTCGACCTCGGGCCTTGGCCGAGGAGCGGCCACCATGCGTCGACCGTGGCCGGGATCCGCTCCCAGGCGCGGGCGTTGTACCAGGCCACGAACGTGTGGCCGACGCTCAGGAGCCGGGCATCGTCGCGTGGCCCGGGAGGGACGGTCACCGTGAACCGGCTCCCGTCGTAGTCAACCACCGGTCCGGGTAGCTCCCCGGTCTCGTAGGAGAGCGGCACGGCCCGGCCCAGATAGGGCATGATCTGGCCCTCTCGCAGGCCGGGCAGGCAGCTTCGTTCCAGGTCCGCCAGGTGGCCGAGAATCCACGGCGCCTTGGCCTCCACGAACTGCTTGAGCTCGTCCACCGGCGCCGCTCTCGGGGCATACACCCGCACGCCGAGAGGTGTCACGGCCACCTCGACCGTCTTCGTCCGGCGGTCGCTCCGCCGTATCTCGAACTCGATGGTGGCATCTCCGTGGGTGATGGAGCAGTGTTCACGCGCCATCCGGATCTCCTTTCGCTTCCGGGCCGCCGTTGCCGGAGACCGGCCTCAACTGATGGTCGGGACGGGGTGTTCCGATCCCTCCCCTTCAATTAACCGCGAAAGCGCGCGCGTTTCCATACCCTTGCCGATCAGTGGCCAGTGGCCGGTTGCCAGTGGCCAGTGGCGACCTGGGGGTAGCCGGGTTCCGTTAGCCCCTCAGCCTCCAGGGGGCGTGCCTGTCGTCCTTGGGTTACAGCATTCACTGCCCACTGCCCACTGCCCACT
>WTGW01000172.1 GCA_011523395.1 Acidimicrobiia bacterium | reverse complement strand
ACCACTGACCACTGACCACTGACCACTGACCACTGACCACTGACCACTGACCACTAGGATCCGGCTATGCCATCCGTTCCGGTCATCGCGCTCGGGGTGGCGCTAATCCTCCTCCTGGCCCTGGCCGCCATGTCGGTGGCCGTCCTGGTCCGGCGCAGGAGTACCCGGGCAGAGCGCCAGCCGGTATACGTCATCAACGACGCCATCGACTTCGCGGTGGAGCATCTCGACCCGGAGGTACTCGACCGGATCCGGCCGGCAGGCGCACAGCGCATCATCGAGTGGTCGGTCCACTACCTTCAGGGTCTGGCGGTTCCTGCCCGCCGTCGGAGAGGCTTGCGGGTGGTCGCCGGCGGCGAGGGCGGTGCCATCGAGTACATCCATGGCAAGCTGGCCGCGAGCGGATACGATTACTCCCGGTCCGACATTGCCGCGGTGCTGGCCCGAGAGGCCGCGTACCTGGCGGGCATAGGAGCACTGGGCGAACGGGTCGAGGAAGGAGAAGCTGTATGAGGGCGCGCTGCGGTCGCTGCGGCACCGGTTTCGAGGTCATGGCGCCGGGCCGCTATGCCTGTCCGGCCTGCGGGGTCACCAACGAGGTGCGCGGCCCCGGCGGAGGAGGACCTGGTCCCGGACCCCGGCCCCAGGACATGGTGCCTCCGGCCCCTCCACCCGAGGCTCCATCCCGGAGAACGAAGTGCCCGGACGCCGAATGTGGATTCAGCTTCATCGTCGGCGATGTGAGCGTGGCGCCCTGCCCGATGTGCGGAGCCGACGTGGCTACCGGGAGAGGGGCCTGAGTGTCCGGCGGGGCATCCTCCCGCCTGTCCCGGTTCGAGAAGAGCCGCTTCGTCGGCGCCAGGGACACGATGGTCGTCTACGACTGCGACGACGGTGACCAGCTTGCCCGGCTCGAGGCCAGGCTTGAGGACGACGACCTGCTGGGCCGCAACCTGATCCAGAGCTTCGGCCCTGACACCTTGGCCGAGGCCCGCAACCGAGGCTTCCGGGCGGCCGTTGGCCGCTAGTGGCCAGTGGTCGGTTTCCAGTGGCCAGTGGGCGACCCGGGGGTAATCAGGTCCCTCTGGCCCTCAGACCTAGTGCGTTGCTCCTAACAGTCCTGTGTTACAACGCCCACTGACCACTGACCACTGACCACTGACCACTGACGATTATCAGAGAATACCGAGTAGGAACCAGGCGCCCACCCCGACCAGTATCACCATGGCGGTGATCAAAGCCGCGATGATCAGGTACCTGGTGGGCATGCCGGGAGGGTAGGGGTTTGGATCTCTCAGCCCGAACTAGGCTGGTGTTCTGTCCGTGGAATGACACCAGGTTGTCCCGCAGACAGACCAATCGCATCCCTTGGCGAATCGGAGAAACGCATCCGTGTATGACGTAATCGTGATCGGTGGCGGCCCCGGCGGCTACGGCGCCGCCCTGTACGCCCACAACTTCGGTCTCTCGGTGGCTCTGGTCGAGAAGGATGAGCTGGGCGGCACCTGCCTGCTACGGGGCTGCATACCGGCCAAGACCTGGCTCCAGTCCGCCGAGGTTTACTCGACGGTCCGGTCCGCCAAGGAGTTCGGAGTGGTGACGGGGGAGACCTCCTTCGACTGGCCCACGGCGCTGGCGCGCAAGAACCGCATCGTGAACGGCCTGGTAAGGGGCCTGTCCGGCCTGCTCAGGATGCGTAGGGTCGAGGTCGTCAAGGGTATGGGCCGGATGGCCGGACCGGGAAGGGTCGAGGTCGATCACGACGGGGCCACCCGGGTGCTCGAGGGCCGGGCGGTGATCCTCGCCACCGGATCGGTGCCGATCGAGCTTCCGGGCTTCCCTTACGACGGCGTGAGGATCGTCAGCTCAGACCATGCGCTCGACTGGACCGAGCGGCCCGATCGGGTGGGCATCATCGGGGGCGGGATCGTGGGTTGCGAATTCGCCAGCCTGCTGGCCGACGTGGGCAGCGATGTGGTGGTCTTCGAGATGCTGGACCAGATCATTCCCGGCTTCGAGCCGGCCGCCGCCCGAGAGCTCCAGAAGCAGTTGAGGCGCCGACGGGTGAGGTTCTTCCTGGAGGCCGCCGCGACGCTAGACGACTCCGGCGAGCGCCCGGTCCTCCTCGGCGGGACCGGGGCGGCCGAGTCGGGAGTCGAGGTGGACGCGGTGCTGGTGGCCGTAGGGCGCCGGCCGGTGACCGAGAATCTGGGGCTGGACACGGTCCGGGCGGAGACCGACCGGGGCTTCGTCATCACCGACCTGGAGACGATGCAGACTGCCGAGCCGGGCGTCTTCGCGGTCGGCGACATCGTGGCCGGCACCCCCGGCCTCGCACACGGCGCCTTCGCCGAGGCCATGGCAGCCATCACGTTCATAGCCACCGGCTCGCCCGCGCCGGTCGACTACCGGGCCCTCCCCAGCGTGGTCTACACCCATCCCGAGGTTGCATCCGTGGGCATCACCTCGGTCGATGCGGCCGCCAAGGGCATTGCAGTGGAGGAGCACGACCACTCCTTCGTGGGCGTGGGCCGGGCCCGCATCATCGGGAGGAACCAGGGATTCGTAAGGATCCTGAACGAGGTCGACGGGCCTATCGTGGGCGCCACCGTGGTCGGACCCCAGGCCGGCGAGATGATCCACGAGTTGATGTACGCGGTGGGCTGGGAAGCCCTGCCGGAGGAGGTGGCGGCGTTCATACACGCCCATCCCACCTTGAGCGAGGCGATTGGAGAGACCTTGCTGTCCTCGGCGGGTCGTCCCCTTCACTGAGTCCGCCGATGAGGCCCCGATCCCTGGAGAGGTGAGAAACATGCCAACCACAGTGTCCATGCCGCAGTTGGGCGAGACGGTAACGGAGGGCACCGTGCTCCGGTGGATGAAGCAGGTGGGCGATTCGATCGCCCGCGACGAGGCCATCGTCGAGATCTCCACCGACAAGGTCGACACGGAGGTTCCGTCACCGGTGGCGGGTGTGGTCAGCGAGATACTGGTGGGCGAGGGCGAGACGATCGAGGTCGGCACAGCCATGGTGGTGATCGCCTCGGCCGACGAGGGCGTCCCGGCGGCCGCTGCCGCTGAGGCCGAAGCGCCCCCCGCGGAGGAAGAGGAAGCGCCCCCGCCCCCACCTGAGGCCGCACCGGCCCCAGCATCGGAGGCGCCCGACCGGCCCGGACCCCGCAAGTTCCTGTCGCCGGTGGTCCGCCGCCTGGCTCGGGAGCACGACATCGATCCGGGCGTCATCGAGGGCACCGGACGCGATGGCCGCGTTACGCGCAACGATGTGCTCGCCTACATAGAGAGCATGAAGGCGGCGCCCGAACCGGCCCCGGTCCCCGCAATCTCCGAACCCGAGCCCGCGCCTGCCGATCCCGGACCCCAGATGGACGAGCCCGTCAAGCTCAGCCGCCTGCGGGTGCGAATCGCCGACAACATGGTCGCTTCGCTACGCACCGCCGCGCACGTGTGGACCTCTATGGAGGTCGACTACGAGCAGGTGGAGAGGGTGCGCCAAGCCCACCGCGAGTCCTTCCGGCAGCAGGAAGGATTCTCGCTCACCTACCTGCCCTTCATCGCCCGCGCCACGATGGACGCCCTCCGGGCCTTCCCGGTGGTCAACAGTTCCTTCGACCAGCAGGGTCGCACCGCCACCTTCCACCAGGATGTCAATCTCGGGATCGCGGTCGACCTCAACCAGGACGGCCTGATGGTGGTCACCATCAGGAAGGCGGATGACTATTCGCTGAGAGCCCTTGCGAGGAAGGTCCGTGACCTGGCGGTGCGGGCGCGCGGCGGTCGGGTGGGTCCCGACGACATCTCCCGCAGCACCTTTACGATCACCAATCCCGGACCCTACGGATCGTTCATGTCGGCGCCGGTCATCAACGTTCCCGACGTGGCCATCCTCTCGACAGACGGGATCGCCAAGCGGCCCAAGGTGATAACCACGCCCGATGGCGCGGACGCCATCGCCATCAGGCATATGGGTTACCTCGGCCTGTCCTGGGACCATCGAGCCTTCGACGGCTCCACCGCAGTTCTCTTCCTTCGCCGGATCAAGGAAAACCTGGAGACCTGGGATTGGGAACAGCAGCTGACCTAGACAGACGACGGGAACCGGTCCGGTTGCCGGTCGAACCGGACAGGAAGTTCCGGATAGCGGCCGACCCGACCCGGTTGCGCACCAGGTGGCTGGGCCGTCTCGCGTACGACGAGGCCTGGGACCTGCAACGCGCCTTCTGGGAAGGCAGGCAGACGGGCCGGGCCGGGTCGGATTACCTGCTCCTGCAGGAACACCCGCACGTATACACCGTGGGTCGGAACGGCGACGGCTCCCACCTTCTCCTTCCCGAGGATCGCCTGGCCGCGATCGGAGCGACGCGGTTCGATATCGACCGCGGGGGCGACGTCACGTACCACGGCCCCGGCCAGCTGGTCGGCTACCCCATCCTGGCCCTGGCCGACCTGCGCAAGATCGTCCCCTATGTCCGGGCCGTGGAGGAGGTGCTGATCCGCACCATGTCCGACTTCGGCGTCGAGGCCTGGCGGGATGCCGGGTACACCGGAGTGTGGACTGACCGGGGGAAGGTGGCCGCAATCGGCGTACGGGTGGCTCGGGGCGTGACCATGCATGGCTTCGCCCTGAATGTCGACCCTGACATGAGCTACTTCGGTCACATGCACCCGTGCGGCATCACCGACCGTCCCGTCACCTCCCTGGCGGAGCTGCTGGGCAGGAGGATCTCGATAGAGGAGACCGTCGACGTGCTGGTCCCTCGCTTCGTGGAGGTGTTCGGGTACGAGCAGAACGACCTCCAGCTGGGCGCCTTCACCCGGGGGCAGGGACGGCGGAGAACCTTCGATGTGGACCGGCTCCTTGCCGAGGGCACCTTCGCCCCCAAGGGCCGGGCAGCCGTGCCGGTGACGATCGGCAAGCGGCTGGCGGGCGAGCCGCCCCGGGCGCCGTGGATGAAGGTGACCGCCCGCTTGGGGCCGGAGTACCGGCAGCTCGGACGGCTCATGCGGGAGCTCGACCTCCACACGGTTTGCGAGGAAGCAGGCTGCCCCAACATCTACGAGTGCTGGAGCGAGGGCGCCGCCACCATCATGATCCTGGGGGGCGTCTGCACCCGGGCGTGTGGTTTCTGCGACGTCACCACGGGCCGCCCACAGGGACTCGACCTGCAGGAACCGGTCCGCGTGGCCGAGGCGATTGCAGCCATGGGGCTGCGCCACGCCGTGATCACGTCCGTCAACCGGGATGACCTTCCCGACGGCGGCTCGACCATCTTCGCCAGGACGGTGCAGGAGGTGCGGAAACGGGTACCGGAGTGCGACGTCGAGGTGCTGATCCCCGACTTCAAGGGGGCCAGGGCGGACCTGGAGCGGGTCATGGAAGCGGGACCGGCCGTGCTGAACCACAACACCGAGACCGTCCTCCGGCTCCAGCGTGAGGTCAGGACCGCCGCCTCGTACGGACGCTCCCTCGCGCTCCTCGCCCGGGCGAAGTGGTACCGGCCGGACGGGGTGGTGAAGTCAGGGCTGATCGTGGGCATGGGCGAAACCCGTGATGAGGTCCTGGCAGCCATCGCCGACCTGAGGGCGGTCGGTGTGGACGTGGTCACGGTGGGCCAGTACCTGCGGCCCACGGTGAGACACCGCCCGGTCGACCGCTATGTCCACCCCGACGAGTTCACCGAGTACGCGGACTTCGGCCGGCGGATCGGACTGGCCCATATCGAGTCGGGCCCGCTGGTGCGGTCGTCATACCATGCCCGGGACTCCCTGGACGCCGCCACCACCTCCTCCGAAGTTCCGGCAACGGTCGGCGGGCAATGACCTCAACGCGTCAGCCTCCGGGATCTCGGGCCCCGCGAGGTGGCCCGGCCGGATAGCCGGTTGGCGCGGGGGGCGTGGCGACGCGATTAGCCTCCGACCCACGCGGATCGTAAGCGAGGAGACGTGGCCGAGCGCACCATCGAAAACCTGTTGCAGGAAGATCGCATCTTCCCACCGTCACCGGAGTTCACCCGGCAGGCCAACGCCCAACCGGGCCTGCATGATCGAGCCGCCGCCGACCCGATCGCGTACTGGGAGGCGCAGGCCCGCAACCGCGTGACCTGGTTCAAGGAGCCCACCGTCCTCCTGGACGACTCCAACCCGCCCTTCTTCAAGTGGTTCACCGACGGCGAGCTCAACATGTCCTACAACTGCCTGGACCGCCACATCGAAGCCGGCAAGGGCGACAAGGTGGCCTACTACTGGGAGGGCGAGCCGGGGGACGAGCGGGTCATCACATACCTGGACCTCTACGAGGACGTCTGCCGGTTCGCCAACGGCCTGAAGTCGATCGGAGTCGGGAAGGGCGACCGGGTGGCGGTCTACATGGGCATGGTCCCCGAGCTGGCCGTGGCCATGCTGGCGTGCGCTCGCATCGGCGCCGCCCACAGCGTCATCTTCGGCGGCTTCTCGGCCGACGCCATCTACGACCGGGTCGAGGACGCCGGCGCCCGGGTTCTGATCACCTGTGACGGCGCCTGGCGCCGGGGGAGCGTGGTGGATCTGAAGGTGGCCGCCGACCGCGCCATGGAGAGGACCGATCTGGTCGAGCGCTGCGTGGTGTTACGCCGGACCGAGAACGACGTGACCATGAAGCAGGGCCGGGACATCTGGTGGCACGACCTCGTGGACGGGCAGAGCGCCGAATGCGCTCCCGAGGTCATGAACGCCGAGGACCTGCTCTACATCCTGTACACGTCCGGTACCACCGCCAAGCCCAAGGGCATCATGCACACCACGGGGGGATACCTGGTGGGCGCGGCCACGACTCACAGCTTCGTGTTCGACATCAAGCCTGACCAGGACATCTGGTGGTGCGCCGCCGACATCGGCTGGGTGACCGGTCATACCTACATCCTCTACGGGCCGCTGGCCAACCAGACCACCTCGGTCATGTACGAGGGGACGCCCGACTACCCGGACAAGGACCGGCTGTGGTCGATCATCGCCAAGTACAAGGTGACCCAGCTCTACACCGCTCCCACCGCCATCCGGGCCTTCATGAAGTGGGGTGAGGAGTACCCGCAGCGCCACGACCTGTCCACGCTGCGCGTGCTCGGCACGGTGGGCGAACCCATCAACCCCGAGGCGTGGATGTGGTATCACGAGCACATCGGGGGCGGCAACGCGCCGGTCATGGACACCTGGTGGCAGACCGAGACCGGCTCGATCATGATCGCCCCCCTGCCCGGCATCACCGCCACCAAGCCGGGCTCGGCCACCAACCCCATGCCGGGCATCCAGGCGGACGTGGTCGACGACGCGGGCAGCCCGGTCGGCAGGGGAGGGGGCGGCTACCTGGTGATCCGCAACACCTGGCCCTCCATGCTGCGCTCCATCTGGGGCGACGACCAGCGGTACATCGACACCTACTGGTCCCGCTACGACGGCATGTACTTCCCCGGTGACGGAGCCAAGCTGGACGATGACGGGTACCTGTGGTTGCTGGGCCGGGTGGACGATGTCATGCTCGTGTCCGGCCACAACATCTCCACCATGGAGGTGGAGTCGGCCCTCGTCTCGCACCCGTCCGTGGCAGAGGCGGCGGTGGTGGGCCGATCCGATCCGCTCACCGGCCAGGCGATAGCCGCCTTCGTCAGCCTAAGGGGCGGCATCGAGGGCGGTGCATCGCTGATCGGCGAGCTAAGGGACCATGTCGCCAACTCGATCGGACCGATCGCCAAGCCCAAGAGCATCGTCTTCACGCCCGACGTGCCCAAGACCCGCTCGGGCAAGATCATGAGGCGCCTGCTGCGGGACATCTCGGAGCAGCGGAAGCTGGGGGACGTGACCACGCTGGCCAATGCCGATATCGTTGCCGAGATCGCGGAGAAGGCGGCCGCGGCACCTGCTGACGAGGACTGAAGCCCCCGGGGCGCCGGGCTCTCGCACGGGACCGGCGGGCAGGTTACGCGACGGAGGAGAAGTCATGCTGTTGACAGGTAAGCGGGTGCTGGTAACCGGCGTCCTCACGCACGGTTCGATAGCCTGGCACAGCGCCAAGGTGGCCCAGGAGCAGGGCGCCGAGATCCTCCTGACCGGTTTCGGACGGGGGATGCGCCTTACGCAGCGGGCAGCCCGCCGCCTCCCGGATCCCCCCGACGTGTTCGAACTCGACATCAACGATCCTGTTCACATGCAGCAGCTGGTGGATGAGCTGGGGCGACGCTGGGGGAGCCTGGACGGGGCCTTGCACGCCATAGCCTTTGCTCCGGAGGACGCGCTGGGCGGCAACTTCCTGACCACGCCCGTGGAGAGCGCCTCTCTGGCGTTCACAACCTCGGCGTTCTCCTACAAGACCCTGGCCGTCGGGTTGCTCCCGCTGTTCGAGGAGGCAGGAGGCGGGTCCCTGGTTACCCTCGACTTCGACAACAGCACCCAGGCCTGGCCCGCCTACGACTGGATGGGGGTCTGCAAGGCCGCCCTGGCCTCGGTGACCCGCTACCTGGCCCGCGACCTGGGGCGCCACAACGTCCGGGTGAACGCCGTGTCGGCGGGCCCGCTGTCGACGATGGCAGCCAAGGGCATCGCCGGGTTCGAGCGGTTCCAGGATGTCTGGAGCGAGCGAGCCCCCCTCACCTGGGACACCTCCGACCCCACCCCTGTGGCCAACATGATCTGCGTGATGCTCTCCGACTTCGCCACCAAGGTGACCGGCGAGGTCATCCACGTGGACGCCGGCTTCCACGCCATCGCCACCTAGTTGCTAGTTGATAGTCCCTAGTTTCTAGTCAATAGAGCAACTAGCAACTGACTGGCAACCGGCGACTGACAACTAGAATCCAGGATCATGGACCCGGCCGGCTACCTGAGCGCCCTCGTCTTCGGGGCATTGTCCTTCGTATCGCCCTGCGTGCTGCCGCTGCTGCCCGGTTACCTGGGACTCATGTCGGGCTACTCGGTGGCGGATCTGCAGCAGGGGAAGGCCTCCACCGCCCGGATGCTCCGGGTCACCGTGATGTTCGTGCCCGGGTTCACCGTCGTCTTCGTGGCCCTCGGAGCGGGGGCTACCTCGGTGGCCGGCCTGCTCGCCCGTAACAAGGGCGTCATCACCATGGCTGCGGGTTGGCTGATCGCCGTGTTCGGCCTGGTCATCGTGCTGATGGCGCTCAGCACGTCGCCCCGCCTGGCGTTCCTCTACCGGGAGCGGCGGCTCCACGTACGTCCCTCGAGCCTGGGCGGATGGGCGCCGCTGGTGATGGGCATGGCCTTCGGCTTCGGCTGGACCCCGTGCATCGGCCCGGTGCTGGCGGCCATCCTCACGCAGGCCGCCACCCAGGAGACGGTCGTGAGGGGGATGCTGCTCTTGTTCGTCTTCTCGATGGGCATGGGCCTGCCGTTCATCGCCGCCGGGATCGGCGTGACCAAGCTCTACTCGGGCATCAAGCTCCTCCAGCGCCATCTGCGGACCATCAACGTCCTGTCAGGCCTCCTGATGATGGTCTTCGGCTGGCTCTTCATCACCGGTCGCATCACCGACCTTTCGAGCCTGATCAGCGAATGGATGATCAGGCTCGGTCTCGAGGGCCTGGCCGCGATCTAGAAGCTCCAGTCCGTGGTGAGGCCGCTCAGGCGTGCCTTGCCGAAGAGTCGAGCGGCTGCTTCGGCCGCCATAGCCCTTACCTCGGCCTCGTCCACCCTGGTGGAGCGCCCGTCCTCCACGATGATCTCACCCCCCACGATCACCATCTCGACCTCGGCGGAGCTACCGGAGTGGACCACCGACGCCACCGGACGGCTCCATGGCGTATGCCGGACCCCGGACACATCCACCACCACCAGATCGGCCACGCGGCCGGGCTCCAGCGATCCGGCGTCCAGGCCCGTCATGGCTGCGCCGCCCCGTGTCCCCAGCTCGAGGAACTGCTCCACGGTGGTGGCGGTGGAGTCGAGGCTGGCCACCCGGTGCATCAGCATGCCGGCCTTCATGGCCTCGAAGATGTCCTGCCCGGCGACCGCCACCCCGTCGCTTCCGAGGGCCACGGTGGCGCCCGCCGACAGCAGCGGCTCCAGGTGGAGCACGCCGGAGGCCAGGTACTGGTTCGAGACCGGGTTATGCACCGCGGTGGCGCCGGTGGCGCCCATGGCCGCCACCTCGTCAGGATCCAGCCAGACGGCGTGAGCGAGCGTGGTGTGGCGGCTGAGCAACCCCCGATCTGCCAGCCATGCCACGGGACGGGTTCCGTGCACCTCCATGAAGAACGAGATCTCGTCCTGCACTTCCGAGCAATGCATGTGCCAGCCGACCCCGCCGGCCTCAGCCATCTCAGCGGAAGCCTCGATCAGTTCCGGCCACACGTAGACGATGTTCTCCGGGCACGGCCAGACCTCGACCAGGCCGCCTCGCGGGCGCTCCGCCATGCATTCGGCGGTGATGGCGAGCTCCTCCTGGTTGGTCCAGGTGAACAGCTCCGGATCCACCCCCATCAGCTCGCCGCCCGGGTTCATCTCCCCGAAGATTCCGCGGGCGATGGCGCCCCTGATCCCCACCTCCTCGACAGCGTCGGCTACGGCCAGGATGGTCTCCGTATCGGTGGGCGCGTAGTGGTTGTCCACCACCATCGTGGTTCCGGCCAGGGCGGCCTGGAGCGCTCCGAGCTGGACGGCCGCCACGCTCATCTCCCTGGTGATCGCCTTCGAGTAGGGGAGCATGAACTTCTGGAGCCACGGCACCAGCGTCATGCCGTCGCCGAGTCCCCGGCCCAGTGACTGGAACAGGTGGGTGTGGCCGTCGGTCAGCCCGGGGAGGACCACCTTGCCGCGGCAGTCGATGACCTTCCCGGCTGTCTCCCGCAAGTGCCGCAGGTCGGCGGCCGAGCCGACCTCCATGATCTTCCCACCGGCGACGGCCACGGCGCCGTCATCCAGCACCCGGCGCCTCCCGTCGAGCGTGATCACCACCCCACCCTCGAGCAGTAGGTCGCACTCGAGGCGATCAGAAGAAGAAGCCTGGCTCATCGGTGACCTCCGTCTCGCAAGCACCATCCGGCGCCGGTCGCCCGATCGTAACCGTCCGGGCGGCATTGCCGTCGGGTGCGACGAGTCCGGCGCGGCACCTTGCGGATACGCCGTAGCGTGGGTAAACTCTCGGGTCGAGAACGGCGCGGGGTGGAGCAGTCTGGTCAGCTCATCGGGCTCATAACCCGAAGGTCGTAGGTTCGAATCCTACCCCCGCTACCCGGTACGGCCCTCGTTCCCCCTTGATGGGGACGGGGGTTGTTTCGTTGTGATCCGCCCGGTGCGTGGCCGCGGCGGGGGAAGGAACAGGGTTTGAGCGCTCCGATGGCGGTGTTCGAGGCGATGCGACGGCGTCGCATGCACCGTGACTTCCGGCCCGAACCACCCGACCAGGCGACCCTCGATCGCCTCATCTACGCAGCCGGTCGGGCCCAGGTGGCCCGTCCTGGAATCCGCCACCTGATCGTGGTCACCGATCCGCGGATCGTTCACACCCTGCGCCAGGCCTGCCCTGGGTTCGTGAACAACGCCCCGGTGGCCATCGCCGTGTGCAGCGATCTGCACAGATCGGAGGAGGAGTCCGGGGTACGCGGGGTGGAGGTGGTGAGCAGGCTGGATGCGGGTGCGTCCGCCGCCTTCATGGCCATCGCCGCTCCCGCACTCGGTATCGGTGTCTGCAAGGTCACCAGCTGGAGCGAGGAGGTGGTCCAGGCCATCCTGGGCCTCCCGGAGCATGTGCGTCCCGAGGTGCTGATGGCGGTGGGAGTGCCCGTTTCCAACCCCTCCAAGCCCTTGAAGGGCTTCCAGCCCGCCGTTCATGCCGACCGGTTCGACCAGCCGTGGACGGCGTCAACATGAGCAACCAGGAGATCGATCCCCGGGAGTTCCTGTTCGACTTCGTGCTGTACCTCGTGACCTGCGCGCGGCTCCATCTCGACGAGAAGCCCATCTACGGGGCGTTCCGGATGATCGAGGGGGCCAGCCGCCTCGTCGAGGCAGCCGAGAGCCTGCCCGGCTGGGAGGTGGATGCCTTCCTGTCCGAGCAACGGGCGGCGATCGAGGCCAACAAGGCTCGGATGACGGTCGACAAGGACGGCTTCCGTCAATGGCTGAGCGACCTGGCCAGGGAGATGGCCGCCGAAGCCACGAGGAGAAACCTCGACCCGCCCGTCTGAGTGTGAGTGGTCCGGGAGTCCTGTGACGCAGGATTGACGCGGAAACAACAGGCTTGATGGCCGGAGAGAACTCCGATCACCTCCGGGGCGCTCATCGCCGCCGGCCACCAATGACCTACATCCCCAGAACGGTCGTCTACCTATAATCCGGACCAATGCGGACACGACTGGGCGCGATCGCCGTCCTGGCAACCTTCCTTCTCCCCGTTCCGGGTGTCCTCGCCCAGACGGTCGGCGACCGCGCCGGGACGACCACATCCCTCGCCAACTCGCTCGGACCCGGCGACGTTCTCGTACCTGGTCAATCCCTCCTGTCCTCCGACGGCTCCTACCGGCTGGCCTTCCTACCGGACGGCGATCTCGTCCTGTACCGCAACTTCGCTCCCTATTGGGGAGCCGAGGAAATCTGGTCGGCGGGCACCGGCGGCTCGGGAGGCGACCGCCTCGTCATGCAGCACAACGGTGACCTCGTCATGTACCAGGCGCTCCGGTTCGGAAGGGGGCCGGTCTGGCACTCAGGCACGGCCGGTTTCAAAGGCGCCGAACTGGCCCTGCCCGAGGAGGGTGGAGCAACCATCCGCCTCAACGATGCGGAGCTGCTCTGGTCGGTCGGGCTGAGGGCGCCGGATGTGGGTCTCGGCGGCCGCAAGCACCTGGTATACGACCGGCGTGGCGCGAAGATGATGCTCTGGCTGGTCGAAGCCGATGGCACCGTGGCCGACTCCTACCCGGTGAGCGGCAGGTTTCGCTCTCCAGCGGCCGGGCAGTACGAGATTTATTCCAAGTCTCCCACTGCGCGAGGGATTGGCTGTTGTTCGATGGAGCACATGGTCCGCTTCGCCTGGAGCTCAAAGGGAAACCGGATCGGCTTCCATTCCATTCCACTCTATGACAATGGCTTACCCATGCAGACTGTTGGGCAACTCGGCCAAGCGTTGTCGGGAGGCTGTGTCCGCCAGCGGAACGACAAGGCGGAGGCCCTTTACGATTGGGCACCGATCGGCATGCCGGTGGTCGTGCTGGGTTGAGGCCCCGCCTCCACGGACGGCGCCCACGGCAACGCTATGGCCTGATCGACGGCCGGGAGCGCCGGTCCGGGGTTCCGGTCCGGGCGGTCTCTCGGTAACGTGGACTGCATGAACGTCACTCCGAGCCCGGCCGAGTTCCGCCGGCTGGCCGAGCACGCTTCGGTGGTCCCGGTCAGGATCGCCCTGCTGTCCGATCGGGAGACTCCGGTCAGCGCCTTCGGCAAGCTGGTCGGCGATGCGCCCGGCTTCCTCCTCGAGTCCCTCGAGGGAGGGGAGCGCTGGGCGCACTGGTCGTTCCTCGGGTGGGACCCGGTCTTCACCCTCACCAGCCGGG
>WTGW01000134.1 GCA_011523395.1 Acidimicrobiia bacterium | reverse complement strand
CGGCGCTGGAGGGCGTGGATGCACCGCCCGATCTGGTCCAGATCCTTCCGGAACCCGTCACCCGGCAGTCCACCACCGCGTTGATGGAGGCCTGCGACCTGTCCGTGGTCACTGGGTCGCAGAACAACGTGCGGAGTGCCTACCGGAGCGGCAAGCCGGCGATCGGGGTAGGCGCCGGCAACGTGCCCGTGGTCATCGACAGCACCGCCGACCTCGGGCAGGCCGCCGCCGGCATCGTGGCCTCCAAGACCTTCGACAACGCCACTTCGTGCTCCTCGGAGAACTCGCTGGTGATCCTCGATGGCGTATATGACCGGGCCCTGGACGAGCTTCGCAAGGCCGGGGCCTACGTGGTCGACGGTCAGGAGAAGGGTGCGATCCGGGACGCCCTGTGGGTGGAGGGCAGGCTGAACCGCGAATTGATAGCTCGGGATGCGGACGTCCTCGCCCGCCGCGCCGGGCTTGGCGCGCAGGCCGGGCAGGCCAGGTTGTTCCTGGTCGAGGACGAGCTACCGGCCCGGGCTGGTTCCTTCGCCGACGAGAAGCTCTCGCTGGTGCTCACCGTCTACCGGGCAGCCGGCATGAGGGAGGCGATTGACACGGTCAAGGCTGTCCTGGAGGTCAGGGGGAGGGGCCACTCCTGCGGTATCTACACGGCATCGGTCGACAACGCCCGCCTCCTCGCGACCGAGTTGGACGTAGTCAGGGTCCTCGTCAACCAGGCCCACGCCATCGGGAACGGGGGCAGCTTCACCAACGGGCTCCCCTTCACCCTGACGATGGGCTGCGGAACCTGGGCCGGAAACAGCATCAGCGAGAACCTCAACTACCGCCACTTCATCAACCTGACCCACCTGTCCACCACCGTCGCCGAGGACCGACCCACCGAGGAGGCCCTGTTCGGCGACCACTGGCGCCAATACGGAGAATGAGCAACTACGGCTGAGAGTCCTCGGGGGACCGCCAAGCGCCGCCCGCGGTGCTTGCCGGTTTTATCATCAAGGTACTCAGCGGGGGCAAGAGACCGCGCCGGAGATCCGTCCGACCGGACGGGAGCAACGTTGGTGGGTACACGAGGAGGAGAGCCGATGGCGGCCGTCGAAGGCGAGAACCGGAACGTGCGCTACGAACCGGAGGAGAACCCCCCGCCCGCCGTGACGGTCGGGGCCGGTCTGCAGGCCGCCACGATAATCGTCGCGCCGGTCGTTCTTACGGTCGTGATAGTCGCCAGGGTGGCCGAACAGCCGGAGTCGTACATCTCCTGGGCCGTGTTCGCGGCCCTGATAGTGAGCGGCGTGACCACCGTGTTTCAGGCGGTGAAGTGGGGGCGCATCGGGGCCGGGTACGTGCTCGTCATGGGAACCTCAGGGGCGTTCATCGCAGTATGCGTCGCGGCGCTGGTGGAGGGCGGGCCGTCCACGATGGCCAGCCTGATCGTGGTCTCGTCGCTCTTCCAGTTCCTGATGGCGGCCCGGCTCTCGCTGCTGCGTCGCCTCTTCACCCCGGTCGTCTCGGGAACCGTGATCATGCTCATCACGGCCACGGCCATGCCGGTCGTGTTCGATTTGCTGGCGGACGTTCCCGAGGGTGTGCCGTCGGCTGCCGCGCCGGCGGCTGCTCTGGCGACCCTTGTAACGGTCGCCGGGCTGGTGTTGCGGGCTCCGTCGGCGGTGCGGCTGTGGTCGCCGGTCATAGGAATCGCGGTGGGTTGCGGTGTGGCGGCCCTGTTCGGACTGTATGACGCGGGACCCGTGCTGGAGGCACCCTGGGTGGGGGTGCCCTCGGTCGGCTGGCCGGGCCTGGAGCTCACTCCCGGCCCCGAGTTCTGGGCGCTGCTCCCCGCCTTCGTAGTTGTGACCCTCGTGGGAGCGATAGAAACCCTGGGTGATGGGGTGGCGATCCAGAGGGTTTCCCGGCGCCGCCAGCAGGCAACCGACTTCCGCGTGGTGCAGGGAGCACTGAACGCCGACGGTGTCGGCAACCTGCTCTCGGGCCTGACGGGGACCCTTCCCAATACCACCTACTCGTCCAGCATCTCGCTGGCTGAGGTCACGGGGATCGCGGCACGGAGGGTCGGCGCGGTGATCGGCATCATCTTCGTGGCGGTGGCGTTCCTGCCCAAGGCCACCGCCCTCCTGGTCGGCATCCCGGCGCCGGTTGCGGCCGCGTACATCACCGTCCTCCTCGCGCTGCTGTTCATCCAGGGCGTGAAGATCGTCCTCCAGGATGGCCTCGACCATCGCAAGGCCGTCGTGGCGGGACTGGCGTTCTGGATCGGCGTGGGCTTCCAGAACCAGGTGATCTTTCCCGACCTGCTGGGCACGGGGTTCTTGGCGGTGTTGCTCGGAAACGGCATGACGGCAGGAGCGATCGTCGCCATTCTCATGACGTCCTTCATGGAACTGACCGGCCCGCGACGCATGCGTTTGGAGCTCGGACTCGATTCGGAAACCCTGCCGGAGCTCGGGGACTTCCTGCGCAGGTTTGCCTCGAAGGTGGGGTGGGACTCCGACTCGGCGGAGAGGCTGGTCCTGGTGGGTGAGGAGACGCTGTCCAGCCTGGAGACTGCGGAGGATCGGGCCGAGGACGAGCGCCGCCTGGTGGTGGCCGCCCGGTCCCGCGCGGAAGGGGCGGAGCTGGAGTTCGTCTGCGCGTCGGACAGAGAGAACCTGGAGGACCGCTTGTCCTACCTGGCCGACGCGCCCGAGATAGCCGATGTCCGGGAGATCTCCTTCCGCCTGCTCGAGCACTACGCGTCGTCGGTACGCCACCAGAAGTACCACGGGGTGGATGTCATCACGGTGACAGTGGACGGTCCCCGCTAGAGACCACGCAGGAGCTCTAGCCGTCAAACCACGGCGAGGGGGGCCATCGCCTCGATATCGGTTACGACATCGATGATGACGGGTCGCTCCGCCGCCAGAGCCCGTTCCAGGGCGGCGCCGAACTGGTCCGGCTTCTCCACCCGGATGCCCATTGCGCCCATTCCCTGGGCGAGTCGGGCAAAGTCCACCTCGTTGAAGGTCCACAGGCGGCGTCCTTCGGGGGTCTGCTGCCCTCCGTAGGCCCGGTCGAACCCGCGGGCGGACTGGTTGCCCGAGGAGTTGTTGTTGACCACCGTCACCGTGTTGATGCCCCACCGGACGGCGGTCTCGATCTCGGCGATGTGGTACCAGAGCCCGGCGTCACCCGTGAAGCAGACCACGGGGCGGTCCGG
>WTGW01000178.1 GCA_011523395.1 Acidimicrobiia bacterium | reverse complement strand
GTCTATGCCATCCTCGACAGCGGCCAGGACACCGACGACTACATAGAGGAGATCCGCGGACGGTGATCACCGCGGTCGACACCAACGTCATACTGGACATATTCCTCGGCGACCAGCGCCACGGCCACGCATCGCTGGAGCGGCTCAAGACGGCCTACGACGCCGGCGCCGTGGTCATATGCGACATCGTGTACGCCGAACTCGTTCCGGCGTTCGGCGACCGGGCCGTCATGGACGACACGCTGCGACAGATCAACGCGACCTTGTCGCCGATCACTACCGACATCGCCTACGAGGCGGGCATGCGCTGGCAGCGGTACCGCCGAGCAGGCGGACCGCGTACACGGATCATCACCGACTTCCTGATCGGAGCCCATGCCCTCAGGACGGCTGACGCCTTCCTCACCCGCGACCGCGGCTTCTACACCACCTACTTTCCCGAGCTCGCCGCGGCCTGATTCTGGGAACCCAACTGGCGTCTGCGTGCTGGGGAAGATGTGCCCGTCGGTCAGGTCGGCGTTGGCAGCTTGGTGGCCGCGGTTAGGGGGTCGCCGTAGCTCCCACCTCCGCCGGTATCGCAGCGAACGACGTCCCCTTCGCGGATGGGCGTGCGGTTGTTCGTAAAGCGGCCGACTCCTCAAAGCCTCCGGTGTTCATGACTACTTCGGGGGATTCGTTGTCGAGGCAGAGTTCCGCAATAGATCACGTGTCCAGCCCATGAAAGGAAGTCCATTGGTGGGTACTGACGGGAGGGAGTGTGGTTGTTAGAAGTACCAGTTCACTTTATCGGGTGCTGGGATGGGTAGGTGGCCCCAGCAGATGAAGGTGCCGTCGGTGCGTTTACCGCACGAGTAGGGGTCGCCCAAGGTGATCGAGGTGAATTCTCCGGGGGGCGGGTTCGTCTGGCCGGTGTCCCTGAGGGTAATACCCCAGCATCGGATGGTGTGGTCGGTGCGTATGCCGCAGGCGTGGTTCCAGTGGGCGGCGATGGTGGTGAACTGACCTTCAGGTACGTCGGTTATGACCTTCGAGTCAGGTCCCCAGCAGGTGACGGTGCGGTTGGTCCGGATCGCACAGGCGAAACTGCCCTTGAAGGCGATGGTCCCGACCGCGACGGCGGTGAAGTTGCCGTCCGGCTTCTGGTCCATCAGCGCGCTGGGGTCCCGGTTGGTTGTGAGCCTCCAGCAGGCGAGGGTCCGGTCGGTGCGTATGCCGCAGGCGTGGCGGTGGCCGGAGGAGAAGGTGGTGAACTCGCCGTCGGGTTCGTAGATAGGCAGGGCGAGCGGATGTGGGTACGCGACCCAGCAGGTGATCGTCTGGTCGGTTCGCAGCCCGCACGGATAGGTGGTGGTGGAAACCGCGCTGAAGGAACCTTCCGGCCCGTCGGCGAGGCCGTCGAGGATGCAATACCTGTCGCACAGTTCGCCCCAGCAGACAACGGACCCGTCGGATCGGATCGCGCAGGCATGCCGGCGACCGGCAGCGATATCCGTGAACGTTCCCTCGGGTGGCTGGATATCCCGGTGCGCGAAGCCGTAGGTACCCCAACACGCGGGGGTCTGGTCGGTGCGCAGCCCGCACGAGAAGCGTGCCCCCGTAACGATGTCGGTAAACCGGTCGCCCATCTCGGTCGGCCGGGGAGCCCCCGCGTGGTTGTCGTCGCCCCAGCAGGTGATCGTCTGGTCGGTGCGCAGCCCGCATGAGTAGTAGTAATTGGATGAGACGGCGGTGAACCGGCCGGGCGGAGATGGCACTTCCCGGTCGAGCGGGTCGTCTCCCCAGCAGAAGACGGTCTGGTCGGTGCGCAGCCCACATGTATGGCTACCCCCGGCGGCGACGGCGGTGAAGGTCCCCGGGGGGTCGCCGGGCTCGGCACTCCGGGTCTCGTCGGGTGGGATTAAGCCCCAGCAGATGATGGTCTGGTCGGGTCTGATCCCGCAGGAGTTCGTTCCATGCTGCGTCCCTCCGGAGTCGACCGCGGTGAAGGTGCCAGCCGAAGTATGGAACTTCTCGCCCAAACCTGTGTTCCAGCATGTCACCGTCCTGTCCGTCCGCAGCCCGCAGGCGCTTGTCATGCCGGCGGCGACAGCGGTGAAAGTTCCCTCCGGTGGGTTCACCCACACGATCGGGTTGGACCCCCAGCAGGCGACGGTCCCGTCGGTGCGGAGGGCGCAGGCATAGTTGTCCCCCGAGGAGACAGCGGTGTAGGCACCGTCAGGCACCTGCCGGACCTCGTCGAAGCTTCCTCCCCAGCAGGAGATGCTCCTGTCGGTTCGGATCCCACACGTATGGTTGAAGCCTGCAGCAACCGCCGAGAAAGTGCCGAATGGGACGTCGGCCTGCCCGTAGTCGTTTCTTCCCCAGCAGGCGACCGTCCGGTCGGTGCGGATTACACACGTATGGTTGACGCCTGCAGACACCGCTACGTACGCGCCGGGTCGAGGGGGCGCCGGAAGGCCGGTGGGCGTCGGTACCTGGACCAGTCCAGCCGCCCGGGCGAGGTACGTAGCCATCTCCGCCCGGGTCGCCACCTCGTCCGGGCAGAACCGGAGCGGGTCGGTAGCACACCCGACCGTTATCCGAGCAGTGGCCAACGCGTCGATACTCGCTTCGTGGGCGTTTTCCGCAGTATCCACGAACCCGGCCGGTGCTCCCTGCTCCAGCGCGAACGGGCTGGCAATGTACGCAGCCATCTGTCCCCGGGTCACCACCTCGTCCGGGCAGAACCGCAACGGCCCGGTGGAACACGCCGATGTGATCTCCAACTCGGCCAGTCGCTCCACATACGGCGCCCACCACTGGCCCGCATCCACATCCGAGAACCGTGAACCACCAGAACCGGTCAAAGCGGCCGGAACCTCATCGAGAACCCGCACCAACCACACGGCCATCACCCAGCGCTCGACCGGTTCCTGTGGGCAGAATCCTCCCGGCCTACACTCCGTCCCCTCAAGAATCCCCCACCCGGACAGGGCCTCGACAGCTGCATCCGTTACGCCACTGTCAACATCGCCGGAACCAGACCCAGGACCGGAAGTTCCCGCGCACGCCCCCACCATCAAGAGGACCGCTCCCGCCAAGACCCAGCCGATCCACCCCCACCACCGACCCACCCGATCAATCCCCAACAACCTCGCCACACCGCAACAGTAACGCGGCCTCGATGGTGGAGGTCTAGGCGACTAGTAGGGGGATGAGTAGCTCTTGGGGGGTGATGCCGCCGTGGTGGCCTATGTAGGGGC
>WTGW01000149.1 GCA_011523395.1 Acidimicrobiia bacterium | reverse complement strand
CGCCGTACGAGTTGTGGTGGATGATCTCCTCGAGCGGTTTACGGCCTCCGGCCTTCGCCGGGCGCGAGGCCGGAGAGGGATATCCCAGCGCGATCGCGTACCGGCAGCGCCGACCGTCGGGAATCTCGAGCACCTCGTGGGCCTTCTCGTTGTCGTGGAGGGTGATCGGGCAGGACACCATGCCTATGGCGGACGCCGCCAGCATGATGTTCTGGGCCATCCGGCCGATGTCGAACCCGTAGGTGCTGCCCTCCTGCACGAGGGCCAGCGCCACCGGCGCCTTCGACAGGGGACCGGCGAAACTGGCGCACCCCGCCAGGCGGTCCATCTGCCGGCGGTCGTCCACCACGATGATGGACCAGTTCTGGCGGTTCTTGGCGCTCCCGGTCCAGCGAGCGGCTTCGAGAACCCGGCGGAGGTCCTCCGGCTCGACTGATCGATCGGCGTATTCACGGATAGCCCTGAGGCGCAGGATGGTGTCGTATGTGTTGCTCATGGGCGCCCACGATACCGCCGCTCCGGGGTAGCAGGATACGGGGCGCCGTGGCGGGTAGGCTGGCCGTCCATGAGCGATCCCACCCCGAGCCCTCCCGAAGTCGCTCGGAGCGGGAATGCTCCATCCTCCCAGCGCCGCCTCCTTCTCTGGTCCGGGGCGGCACTGGCCGCACTCGTGGCGCTGGCCGCGTTCTTCTCGTTCGTGGGCGACGCCGAGCTCGACCCGGACACGCCGGAGGGGGTGGTCCAGGACTACCTCCGGGCGGTGATCGCCGGCGACCGGCCGGCAGCCCGGTCCTATCTCGCCGAAGAACTTGACGGCTGCGGCACCCGATTCCCCCGGTACCTCGCTGACCAGGCCTTCCGGATCGAGTGGCTCGACACCACCGTCGACAGAGGCGAGGCCTGGGTAACCGTGTCGGTGACCGGATCCGACCCAGGGATCTTCGGCGGCGGTCGCGCCGAGACCTACGAGTACCGGTTGACCTCGGAAGCCGGCGGTTGGCGTATCACCCACCAGGAGTGGCCGTGGTACGAGTGCTCGGCGGACTTACCCAAACCCGGGCCGGAGGGTTGACCGTGGAAGTCGTCCTGGGCGTCCTGTTCCCGATCCTGGTGCTCGGCGGGGCCTTCTTCGGGCTAATCGTGGTGCTGGCGCGCCGGTCAGGACGCGACATAGGGGCCACGCTCCGGCGCTTCTTCCAGCAGGGGATGCTGCTGGCCCTGGTGATCCTGGTGGCGACCGGCGTGACCGGGCTGCTGTCGGCGGCCGACCCTGACGTGGTGGCCGGACCCGGGTACCTGGCCTTCATGCTCTCGTGCGTGATCGTGTGCTCCCCGGCCCTGCTCCTGGTGGCGCGCCGAGAACGCCGCCGCGCCGGCGGGGGGTCGGGGTTCTCGGCGGGCGGATACCTGGTCCTGGCCGAGCTGATCAGCCTGGTGACCGCCGCCACCGGCCTGTCTCTATGGGCCGGGAGCCTCTTGGAGGGCCGCTTCGACATCGCACCGGCCTCGGTGATGCTGGTCTGGGGCACGGTCTGGGCTCTGCACCATCGCATGGGGCGGTCGGGGCGGCGCCAGCATGGTGTCCTGGCCGGGTCGCTCATCGGGTTGGTCACCATCTCGGTGTTCGGGGTCCTCGTCCTGACCTGGGTCTTCGAGCGGGCATACGACGCCGCAACCGGCGCGGTGATGCTGGTACGTGACGCGGGGGCGTTCCGGCAACCCTTGATCGAACTGGTGGTCGGGACCGCCATCTGGCTGCGCTACTGGGCGATGCTGGGGCAGCACGGCGAACGCACCACCCTGTGGAGGGCCTACGTGCTGCTGGCCGGGGTGGTCGGCGGGCTCTTCACCGGCCTCGTCGGGGTCTGGAACCTCGCCTACCTGACCCTCGACTGGTGGTTCGGGAGCCCGATCGGGCCGGCCGGGCCTCACTTCCGCGAGCTGCCGATGACGCTGGCGCTGATCATCGTGGGCGGGTTGGTGTGGAGGTATCACGACACGGTGATGCGTTCGGAACGCCCGGGGAAGCGTTCCGAGGTGGACCGTGCCCACGACTACACGGTGGCCGGGGTCGGCCTGATCGCCACGGTGGGCGGGGCGGCGGCCGTGATCGCCGCCGCCGTCCAGGTCCTGACGCCCGCCACCGTTCTCTACCCGACCGATCGCTCCGAATTCGTGGCCGCCGTCACCGTCCTGCTGGTGGGGGCGCCGCTCTGGTGGCGCCACTGGACCCGTATCCAGCGGATCCGCGGCGCTGACCCGTCCTCCGAGGTGGCCTCTCCCACCCGGAGGATCTACCTGATAGCGCTGTTCGGGTTGGGAGGAGTGGTGGCGCTGGTGAGCCTGCTGGTGCTCGTCTACCGCGCTCTGGAGCAGGTGCTGGGGCCCGGCGTCGGCACCGGGACGGTGCTCGCCATCCGGTGGCCGCTGGCGCTGGTAGCCACCGTCGGGCTCACCGCCGCATACCACCGCACGGTGCGCCGGACCGATCTGCTGGTGATGCCGGGCGAGACCCGCCCCGAAGCGCCTCCCGAAGGGGTGAGGTCTCTGACTCTCGTTGCCCGGGACAGCGGCCTGGTAGCGGAGGCGGTAGCGGAGCAAACCGGCGTGAGGGTGCGGTATCTGGAACGCACGGACGGCCACGGGCATTCACCGGCCTTGGAGGAGGTGTTGGAGATACTCGATGACCGTCCGGAACCCCATCTGCTGATCATCTCCCTGCAGGACGGCCTCGAGATCATCCCGTATGACGGGTGACACGACCCCGGGGACGGGTACCCTGGCAGGCTGTGTGTCGTAGCATCAGAACCCTTCACAACTTCGATCCGCCCGCCACGGACGAGGAGGTCGGCGCCGCCGCCCTGCAGTACGTGCGCAAGGTCTCGGGTTCGGCCCGACCGTCCCGCGCCAACCAGGATGCGTTCGATCGGGCCGTGGCGGCCATCGCCCGGGAGACCCGGACGCTGGTCGACGCGTTGGTAACCAGAGCGCCGCCCAAGAACCGGGAGGTGGAAGCCGCCAAGGCCCGAGCCCGGGCCGCCGCCCGCAAGCGCTAGCTTCCCCCCCCCCATTCCGCCGCGTTCTGTGATCCGTGATGAGCGGTACGGGCCCGGCGTCCGCACAAGGGGGTTGAAAACGTCACAGCCCCGCCGCATACTGTCCGGCAGTCACAAACACCGCCGGTTTCCTGCTTTTCGACGTCGAGGGAACCGGAACCGGGATCAATTCGGGAGCGGACCCGCCGGGGG
>WTGW01000225.1 GCA_011523395.1 Acidimicrobiia bacterium | reverse complement strand
ATCTTCCACCCGGCGAAGTTCTCCCGCAGGAACCCGAGCACCGCCTCGAACGCCTCGACCGACCGCAGACCGCCGCCGCTGATGGCATGGACGTGGGCCCAGTCGATGACCGGCCGCACGAACGGATACTCCGCTGCGAGGAGCGCGATGTCGCCCAGACTCCCCATCTGGGAGAGGCGCCCGGTGGTCTCGAGGCCCAGACCCACCCCGAGGTCGGACACCTGGGGAGCCAGGTGATCGAGATGGCGCCGGATGGTGTCCATCAGGAAGGCCGGCTCCTCCTTGCGCCGCCCGCCCGGATGGGCCACCACCACCCGTGCCTCCATCTCGGCGGCCAACTTCATCGTGTGCTCGATCGCTCCCCGGCACCTCCGGGCCCGGTCCTCGTCGGTGACGGTGAGGACCGCGAAGTAGGGGGCATGGATGGAGAGGGGGATCCCCCGCTCGGCAGCCTCCTTCCCGAAGGATCTGCAGCGCCGCTCGTTCCACGGGAAGGACCTGGTGAACGCCAGCTCGAAGGCCTGGTAGCCCTGCTCCAGGAGCCCGTTCAGGAACTCCTCGTCCGGCACTGCCGGCGGCGGTATCCCCGAGTATCCGAACGTGATCACCCGGCCAGCCTATCGCTCCCGAGCGCAGCCGAGAGAGGCCCGTGAAAGTCCCTGGTGGTCACTACCCTCCCGGTTGGGCCTGTAGCTCAGTAGGCAGAGCAGCGGACTTTTAATCCGAAGGTCGCGGGTTCGATTCCCGCCGGGCCCACGATACCGCCACCGGGAGTTCTACGGCTTCCCCGGCTGGGCCCGACGGTTTGTAGCTGCTATTGGTGTTTCATGCTGACAGGTGTAGCCTTGTGTAGTTAGCTTGTAACAATGTCGTCCTAATGTGATTTGTCAGAGGCGGGGCGGCATCATGCTGCAGGGAATCCTGAGAACCCGAAGACGGCCTGCGCTACCATGGGTGCCCTAGCAAGCGAGCCCACCGTCCGAGTACCGGAACCGATTCGACAAGAAGGGGGTCAAGGGTGACAAAGGCCAAACTAGGCAGGATCGCGGGATGGCTATTGGTCATTGGTCCTGTGGTAGATGTTCTCGTCAGCAGCCTTCGGCCAGGCAGCTTTCCTGGAGAGAACTCTGACGGAGTCCAGGCTGCAATGCAGGCTGCGATCCAAGGTATGGTGCCGGACAGTACCTTGGTGAGCCTCTTGACTCACATCGGATTCGTAGCCGCCTTCGGGATGCTGCTGGGTCTCTGGGGTGTTAGGGAAGTGATAGGTGGTACCGGCAGTGAGGGGTACCTGAGGAAGGCCGGTCTCTTGTTCCTCACGATCGCATTGGCAGTGCGCACCGTGTCCCTAGCGATGAGCTTCTTGACATCCGTGACGCTCAGCTACTCACCGGCTGAAGGCATAGCATCGGGAGAATCCATCGCTTCGGCCATCACGTTCACGGTGATAGGAGGGGCGGTCGGTCTCTTCGCGACGGTTCTTGCCCTGGTGGGTGTGGCGTTCTGGGCTGTGTCCCTGATGAATACCGACCTGATCGGTGCGGACAAACCCCTCGCGATCTGGTTGGGCGTGGCCCCGGCGATTGTCGGGTCCTTCCTCCTGTTCATCGCGACCTTCATAGAAGGCAGCATCTTTACCCTGTACCTCTTGGGTAATCTCACCGTGTTCCTTCAAGTCGCCTGGGTCGTCCTGGTTGGCGTGGCGTTCATCAGGAAGAGCGATTCCTTAGCCGCCGCTTGATCAGCCACCGAACGGGCGGCTTGTTCGCCGCCGGCTGACGTTGGCCGGGGCGGGCCGACGGGCGCCACCAATTCGGGGATCGGTCAGTCCGGTCGGGCGCGGGTGATGCTGGTCGTCGACCAACTGAGTTTGCCCGGCTACGAGCAGGTGGCGGTGTTCACCGAGGCGGAAGCCAGCCTCGAGGCCATCGTGGCGATCCATGACACCACGCTTGGACCGGCCTGTGGCGGGACCCGAATCTGGCCCTACGCGAGCCAGGAGGAGGCGCTCGGAGACGTCCTGCAACTGGCTCGCGCCATGACCCACAAGTCGGCGGTGGCCGGCCTCGACCTCGGCGGAGGCAAGGCGGTCATCATCGCCGACTCCCGCAGTGGTCTGAGCGAGGCCCTCCTACGGGCCTTCGGGCGTTGCCTCAACACCCTGGAGGGACGTTTCGTGACCACCGCGGACGTGGGAGGGACGGGCCGGGACATGGAGATCGTCAACCGGGAGTCGGACCATGTGGTGGGCCTGCCGGTGTCCCAGGGGGGCAGCGGCGACAGCTCCATCATGAGCGGCCTGGGCCTCTACGTGGGGATGAAGGCGTGCGCCAAGGCGGTTTGGGGGAGCGACAGCCTCCGGGGCCGGCGGGTGGCCATGCAGGGCTTCGGCAAGGTGGGTACCCAAGCCGCTCGGCATCTGCTGGACGAGGGCGCCCACCTGGTGGCGACCGCCCTTCACGAGAGCACCCTGCGGAAGGCCCGGAGCATGGGCGCCGAGGTGGTGGCGCCGGAGGAGATCTACGACGTGGAGTGCGACATCTTTTCCCCCTGTGCGCTGGGCGGCGTGATCAACCCCGACACCATCCCCCGCCTGACCTGCCGGATAGTGGCCGGCGCCGCCAACAATCAACTGGCCACTGCCGCCGACGGCGAGGAACTGCACCGGCTGGGCATCCTCTACGCCCCGGATTTCGTCATCAACGCCGGCGGCATCATCAACCTTTCCGTGGAGGTCGGCAGGTCCTACGACCCGGACGTGGCCAGAAGGAAGACGGAGCGCATCTACGGCGTGGTGGAGCAGGTTATCCAGGCATCGAGGCGCCATGGCATGCCCACGACGTGGGCGGCCAACCGGCTGGCCGAGGAACGCCTAGCCGCGGCCCGATCCGCCTGATACCTCGGTGTGCCTAGCCGCAGCGGGTGGGCGTTTGACGGCGTCCGCTCCCATGCCATGGAGATGAATGCCCTGGCGAGGACCCCCTCCCGCCGAACCGGGTCATACGGGCGGGTGTGTGGTCGGCCGAGTCCATCGACAGGTCGCCGCGTAGGAGGCACCGCGTGACCGACTCTTTTTCGCGGTCTCGCTCAGAGTGGAGGTTTTCTGTCCCACCCACGCGGCACATTGGTAGGTACCAAACACCGTACGGCACTGAGCATCGACGTCAGCCCGGCCGCAGGTCAACATCTCCGGGCGGATCCCCCGATCCACGTGGCGGAACGCGCCCGGAAACCGGAGTGGTGGCGGTGGGGGTGGGC
>WTGW01000188.1 GCA_011523395.1 Acidimicrobiia bacterium | reverse complement strand
GGATGCCAGCCCATGTCCGAGCAACTGGTGATGGACGACGTCGAGTTCGGTCCCCGAGCCGACCAGGCCGGGGGCGTGCTGACCGGTACGGTGGCCGAGGTGCGCCACCACCCAGGGCTCGTTGAGGGTCAGCCAGTGCCGCACGCGGTCCCCGAGCCGGGACTCGACGGCCGCGGCGTAGTCGGCGAAGGCATGCGCAGTTCCCCGCACCCTCCACCCGCCCTCATCCTCGAGGCACTGCGGGAGATCCCAATGGAACAGGGTTAGGAACGGCTCGATGCCCGCCTCCAGCAATCCGTCCACGAGCCGGTCGTAGAAGTCCCGGCCGGCCTGGTTGACCGGACCCCTGCCCTGCGGCACCACCCGGGGCCACGCCACCGAGAAGCGATAGGCCGACAGCCCCAGGTCCTCCATGATCCGGATGTCGTCACGCCATCTGTGGTAGTGATCGCAGGCCACATCACCGGTGTCGCCGTTGAGCACCCGTCCGGGGATCCGGCAGAATCGGTCCCAGACGCTCTCGGACCTCCCGTCCTCGGCCACCGCCCCCTCGATCTGGTAGGAGGCTGTGCCTGCGCCCCACAGGAAGCCGTCCGGGAACCGCCTGGTCACGAACCCAGCACCGCTCCGGAACGACCATCCAGCGCCAGGACACCGCCGACCGGGCCGGCCATGCCCGGACGCGTGGCTACGAGCAAGGTCCCCTCGGCCGGGACGCGGACCGGTTCGTCACCGAAGTTGAGGTAGACGCTCACCGTTTCCTCACCGGCGCGCCGCCGGTAGGCGAACACCGTCTCCGGCAGGCCTTCGACGGCCTCGTAGCAACCCGACCGGAGCGCGGCGGAACCCTTCCGCACCCCGATGAGGCGGCGGGTGAGGCTGAGCATGGAGTCCGGATCGTCCACCTGAGCCTGGACGTTCCTGGTTCCGTCGGGGTCGACGGTGGCCAGCCATGGCCGGCCGCCCGTGAAGCCGCCGTGCTCCCCGGGGGTCCATTGCATGGGGGTGCGGCATCCGTCCCGTCCCAGGCCCGGTTGGCGGCGACCCCACGGATCCTGCTGCTGATCCGTCGGGATGTCGGCCTGGACCATGCCCAGCTCGTCCCCGTAGTAGAGAGTCGGGGTTCCCCGCAGGGTGAGGAGCATCAGGGTGGCGAGTCGGGCCCGGCGCTCTCCGTACCGCGTCGCGATCCGGATCTCATCGTGGTTTCCCAGGACGTAGTTGGGCCACGCTCCAGGCGGTAGGACCTCCTCCTGCGTCTCGACCACCTGGCGCGCCCACGATGCGGTCCAGTCCCCGTGGAGCATCCCGAAGTGGTAGGGCATGTGGAGCTCGTCCCCGTCGCCGTAGTAGGAGGCCCACTCCTCGCCCTCGAGGTGGATCTCCCCGACCGAGAACCGGGGTTGTTCCGCCGAGAACGCGTCAAGGACCGCCCGGACTTCACGGAACAGGCCGTGGATGTCGGGGTGGCCCCGGTCGTGGACGTGATCGAGGGAGTCGTACTCGCCCAGGTTCTTGTACCCGTGCCTGGGTCTATCGAGCACAGGGTTGGACCGGTACAGAGGGTCCTTCATCGCAAAGTGGCAGGCATCGAGACGGAAGCCGTCCACCCCCCGGCGCAGCCAGAAGCGGAGGGTGTCGAGCATCGCCGCCCGGGTCTCGTCGTTGCGCCAGTTGATGTCGGGCTGTTCGGCCAGGAAGGTGTGGAGGTAGTACTGGCCGGTGTGCTCGTCGAAGGTCCAGGCCGGGCCGCTGAAGACCGAGATCCAGTTGTTGGGCGCCGAGCCGTCGGGTGCCGGGTCCTTCCACACGTACCAGTCGCGCTTGGGGTTGTCACGGGAGGACCGGGACTCCAGGAACCAGCGGTGCTGGGATGACGAATGGTTGGGCACCCAGTCGATGATGATCTTCATGCCCCGTTCGTGGGCGCCTGCCACGAGGGCGTCGAAGTCGGCGAGCGTGCCGAACATGGGGTCCACATCGGTGTAGTCGGCCACGTCGTATCCGAAGTCGGCCATCGGGGAGGGATAGAAGGGCGAGATCCACAAGGCGTCGACGCCGAGCGTGCCGGACAGGTAGTCGAGCTTGGAGGTGATACCGGCCAGATCGCCGATCCCGTCCCCGTTCGAGTCCATGAAGCTGCGGGGATAGATCTGGTAGAAGACGGCTTCCTGCCACCACTCGTACGTCACCGCTGCCTCCAAGAGACCACACGTTACCGCCTAGAAGCGCGGGTGCGGAATGTTGCGGGAGGGCCTGCGGTCAGGGTGGAGCTCGGCCGATGTGCGCGGGGAGGGCGTTGAGTATGGCGAGAGTGTGGGGGTCGGGTGCGGGAGCCTGGTAGCCGCAGCTCCGGGAGGTGGGTAGTAGCCGCCGGCGCTGCGGAGGGGAATGGGGGTCGATGCGCATGCCCCGGCGGTGGACGGCTACGTGGTGGTGCCACCAGCAGAGGGTGGTGAGGTTCTCGGGGGCGTGGGTTCCGCCTCGGGACATGGGGAGGATGTGATGGACTTCGAGCCGGTAGGTGGAGTTGCAACCGTCGACCGTGCATCCGTCGTCCCGGGCCAGCACGGCTCTCCTGGTGGCCGGCCGTATCGATGTGTGTGAACCGTGATGGATGATGTCCTGTCCTGCCAGCGTGATGAGTTCCGTGCGGCCTGAGCATCGGATGAGGTCCACGGTGTCGGGTCCGACCCGCTGCCCTGACAGCACGGCGACTCCCTGCTCGAAACCGGATCCTTCGGCTACAGGATTGCGAGCCAAGACCATCAGTAGGGGCTCCCGCCGGTTCTGTCCCCGTGGGCCGGCCTCCAGGGACCGGTCGCCGGGGGCGGTTCCACTGTCGAGCTGGTCCTGGCATAGGGTGGTGAGCGCCAGGGCTCTGCGGAGTCCGGGATCGGGACGGCCTTCGCCGGCAGGCACGAGTTGCTCGCCCCTGCGGTCGAGACCCTGGCGGCATACCTCCGCCTCGGCCGCCCCGAGGCGGCCCGAGACCCGTACGTGCGTCCCGTCTAGCGAGGGCTGGAAGCCTACGTACTGGCTCTCGAAGGTGTGCGTCTCGTGGTCCCGGGTCATCTTCCGGTACTGCTGGGCGACCCGGCCCGCCTTGTCGAGGTCCACTTCCCGGCTTCGTTCGATCTCATCCTGGGGAGCGCCGGCTTCCCTGAGCCGGGTTTCCTCCAGCACCCTCTCGTAGGACACCGCCCCGTCGCACATCCTTTCGACCATCCCGACATCCAGACGCTCGGCGAGATACACCAGGTCGCGGGCGGTCG
>WTGW01000033.1 GCA_011523395.1 Acidimicrobiia bacterium | reverse complement strand
TGACCGAGGAGAACGAGACCGCCATGTTCGTGACGGTCTTCTACGCGGTGTACTCGCCGATGACCGGCGAAGTGACCTACGCGAACGGCGGCCATAACCCTCCCCTGCTCATCCACGCCGATGGGAGCTCGGAGTTCGTTCCCCGGGTCGGGGGGATCGCCCTGGGGATCGTCCAAGGGGTGCCCTTCGCGCAGGGAACCCTCACCTTGGAACCGGGCGACACGCTCCTGCTGTACACCGACGGTGTCACCGAGGCCATGAACGCCGAGAACGAGGAGTTCGGCGTGGAGCGCCTGCAGGCGATCTTCCTGGAAGAGCCGCCCACGTCTGCTCAGCACACCAACGAGGCCGTCTTCGGAGCGGTGCACGCATTCGCCGGCGGCACACCCCAATCGGACGACATAACCTGCCTGACCATCTCAAGGATCGCGAGGTAGCGATGGCTTCGCGCTCAGTTGCGTTGGACTTCGAGCAGGGCGAGCAGCAGACCAACGCCGAGATGCTGGAGAGTATCTCCACTCAGATCGACGGCATAGGCGAGGAGGACGACTGGTCCCCCAGGTTGCTCTACCTGGTCCAGCTGTGCCTGGAGGAGTTGGCGCTCAACGCCATGACCTACGGTCGCCAGATGGGCCTGTCCGAGTTCCAGGTGTCGATCACGCCCGGCATCGAGGAGATAGTGCTCGAGCTGCATGACAACGGCGGTGCTTTCGACCCGACCAAGGACGCTCCGATCCCCGACCCCGACGCGGACATGGATGATCGACCGATAGGCGGCCTGGGAATCTTCCTCATCCGGGAGATGGTGGACGACCTTGCGTATCGAAGGGAAGAGGGTTGGAATCATCTGACCATCACCATAAGGCGCGCCCAATAGGGGGTTCCGACCGGTTGGGGGACCGGAGCCGCTGGTCACGGACTCCTCGGGCTATCGGTTCCGGCATTCTCGTCCTCGTACTGGCCGCTTGCGGGTCGTCTCCGGCAGGCGAAGGCCCCCAGAACACCGATCCCGCCGCCACCACCTCCGCCACCACGGCCGCGCCGAGCCAGACCACCCCTGGCGTGGACGACCAGCGGGTCCTGTTCGGCCAGTCTGCGGCCCTCAGCGGTCCGGCCCAGGAGTTGGGGCTGGAAATGAGCCTGGGGATCAACGCCGCCTTCCACGAGGTGAACTCGAACGGCGGGGTGGCTGGTCGCCGCCTCGAACTGATCAGCCTCGACGACACGTACGAACCGGAACTGGCCATCGCCAACACCCTCCAGCTCATCGAGGACGAGGGGGTGTTCGCCCTGATCGGCGAGGTGGGAACGCCGACGTCCCGTTCCGCCACCCCGGTCGCCGCGGAGGCGGACGTCCCCTTCGTGGCGCCCTTCACCGGCGCCGCGTTCCTACGGTCCGAGAGTTGGACCAATATCGTCAACCTCAGGGCGTCCTACGCCCAGGAGACCGAGGAGATGGTGGCCCGTCTCACCCAGGACCTGGAGATCGATCGGATAGCGATCATGTACCAGGACGACTCGTTCGGCCGGACCGGACTGCAGGGCGCCCAGGCCGCACTCGAGCGCCGCGACATGGAGCCCGTGTCGGTGGGGATCTACCCCCGCAACACGACGGCCATCAAGACCGGCCTCATCGACCTCACCCTGGGCAACCCCGATGCAGTCATCGTGGTCGGCGCCTACCAGCCCGTGGCGGCCCTGATCGCCTGGTCCAGGCACATCGGCTTCGATCCCGTCTTCATCACCATCTCCTTCGTGGGAAGCAACGCCCTGGCGAGGGAGCTCGGCCCGGACGGCCGGGGCGTGTTCGTCACCCAGGTGGTGCCGTTCCCCACGGACAGGTCCATACCGGTCGTGGCCTCCTACATCGACGCCCTGGCGGCCTACGCCCCGGATGCGACGCCCAGCTTCGTTTCCCTGGAGGGGTACCTGTCGGGACGGCTGGCCATCATCGGCCTGGAGGCATGCGGACAAGAACCGACCCGCGCCTGTTTCCTGGACAGCATCCTGAACGGCGGCGCCATGGAAATCGACGGGTTCCCCCTCACCTTCGGCGCGGGTGACAACCAGGGCTCGGACCGCGTCTTCCTCACCTTCATCAACAGCGAAGGCGAGTACGAACCGGCGCAAGAGATCAAGAGGATGTAGCCGTGGCGAACTTGCTCGGTCGTCTCTGGGCGCTCCGTACCCTCATATCCACCCAGATGTACATCGGGATCGGAGTCGTAGTCGCGCTGACCATCGCGGCCAGCTTCGTCGGTTGGGTCTCGTTCAACCGGGTCGGCGCCGCCCAGAGCAGGGTGGAGAACGAGAGCCTGCCCGAGATGGAGGCCGCCTTCCGGATGGCCGAGTACAGCCGGACCCTCGCCGCGGCAGCTCCCAGACTGGTAGCCGCCCAGCCGACCGAGGTAGACGCCATATCCGAGGAGATCCGCCAGGCCCAGCAGGGATTCGAGGATCAGATCCTCCTGTTGCAGAGGCTGGCGACAACCGAAGACCATCTCGGGACCTACATACCCAATGCGCAGGCGGTCTTCTTCCAGTTGCTGTTCAACATCGACCGGATCCAGGGACAGCTCTCCCAGCATCACACCCTCGTCCAGCGAGCCGAGGAGTTGAGGTTGCTGATCATCGACCTGCGCTCCCGGCTCGACGACATAATCGTCCCGGCGATTGACGATCAGCTGTTCTACCAGCTGACCGGGTTCCGGGATCTGGGCGAACCGCCGGTCAGCCGGACCCTCTACCTGTCGGAGACCGAGTTCAACCGCTACCGCCACCTGGCGTCGCTCAAGTCGGAAGCCACCCTGGCGACCCAGCTCTTGTCCAGCGGCCTGAGCGTCTCGGACGCGGCCTACATCGAACCCCTCCAGGAGAGCTTCGAGTCGACCTCCGGGCGCCTGGCGATCAGCCTGGGCGCCATCGAGGGAACCGAACTCCATGCCTCCCTCACCCCGCTCTTCGATCAACTGCTCCGTACAGCCACGACGCAGGGGGACGGCTTCGACCTCCTGATCGAGAAGCTCAGGCTGGAGGAGAGCCAGGACGACCTGTTGCTCCACACGACCGAGTTGGCCGCAGACCTGACCACGGAGGTCGATGGCCTGGTCACCTCGGCCAACCAGGCCGCCGATGCGGCCAACCAGGCCTCCGACAACGCCATCAACACCGGCCGCGCCCTGCTGGTAACGATCAGCGTCCTCGGCGTGCTCGCGGCCTTCGCCATCAGCTACGGCTTCGTGGGCCGGGTACTGCTCCGCCGGATCCACATACTGTCGGCGCGCATGCGGCAGATGGCCGACGGGGACCTCGAAGCCGAGGTCAACATCAAGGGCCGGGACGAGGTGGCCGACATGGCCGCCGCCCTGGAGGTCTTCCGCCGCCACGCGCTCGAGGTCCAGCGCCTGAACCTGGTCGAGAAGATGGCCGCCGAGCTGGTCGAGAAGAACAGCCAGTTGGAAGAGGTCCTGTCCGAACTGGAGCGGGCCCAGGACCAGATCGTGATGCAGGAGAAGCTGGCGGCGCTCGGTGAGGTCACCGCCGGGGTGGCCCACGAGATCCGCAACCCGCTGAACTTCGTGAAGAACTTCTCGGAGGCTTCCGAGGAGCTGCTGGAGGAACTCGAGGAGATCCTCGAGGAGGACGACCTGGACGAGGACGAGATAGCCGAGATCGTCGAGGATCTGAACGACAACCTCGAACGGATCCGCCGTCACAGCGAGCGGGCCAACCGGATCGTGCAGGACATGCTGATGATGGGCCGGGGTGGTGGAGAGTGGCAGAACGTCGATCTGAACACCGTCTTCAACGAGCACGCCCAACTGGCCTACCACAGCGCCCGGGCCGTGGATCCCGACTTCCAGCTGACCATCGAGCGCGACTTCGATCCCGACGTGGGCGACATGGAGGCCATCCCGCAGGACTTGGGCCGGGTGTTCCTCAACATGGTCGGCAACTCCTGCCAGGCCGTCGACTTCAAGCGGGTGTCGATCCAGGAGACGCCCCGCGACGGCACGCCCTACATGCCCACCGTCTGGCTGAAGACCAAACGGGTCGGCGACCGGGCCCACGTCATCATCCGCGACAACGGGGACGGCATCCCTGAGGACGTGATCGACAAGATCTTCAATCCCTTCTTCACCACCAAGCCCACCGACAAGGGCACCGGCCTGGGTCTGGCGCTCTCGAGCGACATCGTCCGGACGCACGGCGGAGCCATCTCGGTCGAGTCGGAGGAGGGAGAGTTCACGCAGATGACGGTCGACCTACCACTCAGACGGCCCGAAGGAGCGTCCGAAGCCGATCAGGCCTACGCGGACCGGTTGATCGACGAGGATGACGATGACGACGAGGATGACGACTACGAGGACGAGTGAGAGCCCTCGTTCAGTGGTCCATCGCCCGGATCATGCCGAGAAAACCGCCGCCGAAGACGCCGAACAGGACACCCGGGAGCAAGGCGGTAGCCACCGAGGTCTGCCAGCTCTGACCGGTCATCAACCAGACGGCGACGGTCATGAAGACGATCATCAGGGGTAGACCGACGATGGAGCCCTTCATGATGGCCATACCGAAGGCCAGATCGCTACCGGCGTCGTGCGATCCGTCGCCTTCCCGAACCTGATCCGAACTGTGATCCGCCATCTTCACCTCTCGACCCCGCAAGAACGGGCAACCCAGACGGGACCGGCCACGTTACCGCAGCCCGCCCGCAGTCCCGACTCTAGTGGTCTGTCCAGCCTTCCCGGGTCTGCCCAGGAAGTCGCCACCTGCATGAACGTCGACCTCCCCATCGAGGAGACCCCACGTTGAAGTCGGAGGCTCAGGCCGTGGTGATCGGCGGCGGCGTGGTCGGTTGCTCCGTCCTCTACCACCTCACCAAGGCGGGCTGGACCGACGTGATGCTGGTCGAGCGTCTCGAGCTGGCCGCCGGATCGTCATGGCATGCGGCCGGGGGCATACACACGCACAACGGGAGCGTCGACCTCGCCGCCCTCCAGCGGTACACCGTCGAGCTGTATCCCGAGATCGAGAGGGTCTCCGGCCAGGACTGCGGTCTCCACTTGACCGGCGGCTTGCAGCTGGCCGACTCCCCCGCGTGGATGGACTGGCTGAGGACGGTGCATGCCAGGGGCCGGTACCTGGGGATGGAGACCGAGCTCATCTCCGTCCGGGAGGCGGCCGAGATCTTCCCGCTGATGGAACCCTCGCTCTTCGTGGGAGCCATGTGGGACCGGCACGAGGGTCATGTTGACCCGTCGGGGGTCGTGCGGGCCTACGCCGGGGCCGCCGAGGTGGGCGGCGCCACCGTGGTCCGTAACACGATGGTCGAAGCCCTATCGCAGCGTGCGGACGGCACCTGGGACATCCGCACCAGCCGGGGAGACATCCACGCCGAGCACGTGGTCAACGCGGGCGGGCTCTGGGGTCGCGAAGTAGGGCGGATGGTCGGCCTGGAGCTGCCGCTGCTGGCCATGGCCCACCAGTACATCGTCACCGAACCCGTGCCCGCCGTCGCCGAGCACCGGGAGGCCACGGGGAAGGAGTTGCCCACGGTGGTCGACTTCGGCGGTGAGATCTACATGAGGGAGGAGTCCGGCGGCATCCTGTTGGGCACCTACGAGCAGGACCACAAGCCGTGGTCCCCCCGGGCAACGCCGTGGAGCTTCGGCAGCGAGTTGTTACCACCGGAGATCGATCGGATCGTCCCCGAGCTCGAAGCGGGATTCACCCACTACCCCGCCCTGGCCGACGCCGGAATACGCAACATCGTGCACGGTCCGTTCGTCTTCTCACCCGACGGCAACCCGTGTATCGGTCCGGTCAAGGGGATACGCAACCTCTGGCTGGCGGTGGGGGTCATGGCCGGCTTCTGCCAGGCCGGTGGAGTAGGCCTGGCCCTGGCCAACTGGATGGCAGAGGGGGATCCCGGGCTCGACGTGTGGGCGATGGACGCCGCCCGCTTCGGCGACTGGGCCACCATTGAGTACACGAACGCCAAGGTGCGCGAGAACTACTCGAGGCGGTTCAAGATCACCTTCCCGAACGAGGAACTGCCTGCGGCCCGCCCGCTCCACACCACCCCTCTCCACGACCGGTACACGCAGGCAAATGCCGTGTGGGGCGCCGCATTCGGGCTCGAAGTGCCTCTGTGGTTCCAGGATCGCGGTAGGGAGCCCGTCGAGGAGGTTACGTTCCGTCGTTCCAACGCCTTCCCGGTGGTCGCCGCGGAGTGCGCCGCGGTCCGTGGCGGGGTGGGCATGATCGAGATTTCGGGGTTTGCCAAGTACCGGGTCGAGGGTCGGGATGCCGCGTCATGGCTCGACCGGATCCTCGCCAACAACGTCCCGCCGCCCGGACGCATCACCCTCAGCCCGATGCTGAACCACCAGGGCAAGCTGATCGGCGACTTCACCGTTGCCAACCTCGGGGACCACTACATCGTGTTCGGCTCGGGCCCCGCCGAGGACTACCACATGCGGTGGTTCCTCTCCCGGACTCCCCCCGACTGCCGGGTAGAGGTCGCTCCGCTCGGGCGGACGATGGTCGGACTGTCGATCGCCGGCCCGGCCTCGCGCCACGTGCTGGCGGCGGTCGCGGGCCAGGGCGTCGGCCCCGCAGTCTTCCGCTTCATGGACATCAAGGCCATGGACCTCGGGATGGTCCCGGCGCTGGTCGGCAGGCTCACCTACACCGGAGACCTCGGATACGAGATCTGGGTGGGGCCGGAGCACCTCGTGGCCCTGTACGAGGTGCTGCTCGGCGCCGGACGGGAACACGGGATCCGTGACTTCGGTCTACGGGCCCTCGACTCGTTGAGGCTGGAGAAGGGATTCGGTTCCTGGGCCCGGGAGTACCGGCCGGTCTACGGCCCGGCCGAAGCGGGCCTGTCACGGTTCGTAGCCCTCGACAAGGGAGAGTTCGTAGGGCGTGAGGCCGCCCGGCAGGAGCGGGAGAAGGGTCCGGAGCGACGGCTGGTGACGATGGTGGTCGATGTTGCCGATGCCGACGCGGTGGGCGACGAGCCGGTCTGGCATGACGGCGAAGTGGTGGGCTGGGTGACATCGGGGGGGTATGCCCACACGGTGGGCTGCTCGGTCGCCCTCGGGTACGTACCGTCCGAACTGGCCGACGCCGGGCAGCCATTCGAGATCGAGATCCTCGGGAGCCGGCGCAAAGCCACCGTGCAGCCCGCTCCCCTGTTCGATCCGCAAGGTAACCGGATGCGTAGCTAGTGGTCAGTGGCCGGTTGCCAGTGGCCAGTTTGCGACCTACGGATAATCAAGTTGCTCCGGCCCCCGGCCTGGTGTTTGCCTCCCAATAGTCCCGTGGTTCAAAACATCCACTGACCAATGACCACTGACCACTGACCACTGACCACTGACCACTGACCACTGACCACTGACCGATGTGAATGCGCCGATCTTCTCCTGGGAGGCGGGGCAAGACCTCTCACGACGGCCTTATGCCATCGTGGAAGAAAACTAAGATAAATACCCGTTGGCGGATACTTTCAATGGAAGAGTATGTGCTACACTTGTCCGCAAGGCTGCGGGAAACGGCGGCGGGCAGCGGAGTCGAACCGCAGCCAGGAGGTACTTCTCCACGACTCCGAGCATGTGAGGCCCGGTCCTGTACCAACAGGCAATACCCGCCAAGTTGTGGTGGCGGGCGATGACTTCGGTTGTCGCCCCTACCATTCGATAGTTTATCCTAAGCATCGGCACCTGGCTATGCCCTTGGGTACGACAGCGACGCATCCACTGAGTTGGAGATCGGGCCGGCGGTGGTTGGCAGATCCGCCGATCTGCTCAGAGGAACCGGGCCAGACGCTCGACTCCGGGGCGAATCGCCTCCCGATCGATGGCGGCGAACCCGAGTTGGAAGTAGCGAGCCGGACGGTCCGGGCCCAGGAAGCAGGATCGGCCCGGTTCGATCACCACCCCGACATCCAGGGCCCGCTCGGCGAGGGAAGCTGCGTCCAGACCATCCGGGCCGGCCACCCACAGGCTCATCCCGCCGTCGGTGCCCGGTACCGGCCATGGAAACAGGTCGTCCACCGCCTCGGTGATGGCCTGCCACTTGGACCTGAGCACCCGGCGGTGCCTTCTGATCACCCTTCCGTAATCACCCACCTCCATCATCAGGGCGGTGGTGCGCTGGATGATCCCCGGAGGATGCCTGAGCATGTCATGTCGCAGGCGGCGCAGATGGTCGATCAGGACGGGATCGGCCACCACGAATCCGAGTCTCAGCCCGGGGGCCAGGAACTTGGAGAAACTCCCGACGTAGACGACCCGCCCCGTCGTGTCGAGGGCCTTGAGGGCCGGCGGTGGCCGTCGCGAGTAGCAGTACTCCGAGTCGTAGTCGTCCTCCACGATCAGCGCGCCGTCCCCGGCAGCCTGAGCCAGGAGCTTTCGCCGGCGGCCGATCGTCATCGTCACGTTGGTGGGGAACTGGCGGCCCGGGGTGACGAACACCATGTCCAGCCCCGACAGGCCTTCGGGAGCGGTGACGCCGAGGGCGTCGACCGGCAAGGGAACCAGCTTCGCCTCCTGCTTGAGGAAGATCCTCCGGGCGTCGGGATAGCCGGGATCCTCGATGCCCACCGTGGATGCGGCTCCGATCAGTGCCTCCGCGACCAGATGGAGCCCGTGCTGGGTTCCCAGCGTCACCAGAATCTGGTCAGGCGTGGCCTGGATACCCCTACCGGGAAGGATGATGCGCCGGATCTGCTCTACGAGGAGCGGGTCATCCTGGTCGTCCAGGTTGTGGAGGCTGGTGCCTCGGTGTTCCTCGCGCAGCGCCGTGCGCATGGCTTTGGTCCACGAACCGATCGGGAATCCCTCCGGACCGGGACCGACCACGAACGGAAAGGGGTACGAGCGCCAACCGGCCGGCCGGGTCCGTTCGTCATCGTCTTCGGCCGGGGCGCCCAACCTCTCATCCCAGCGGACCCGGGGCGGGGTGGATGATCCATCCCTCCCCGGCCCAATGGCAGCGCCGTCACCGAGCCCGTCGTTCACCACATAACCGACCCGTTCGATCGGCTCGATGAACCCCTCCACCGCCAACTCCCGGTAGGCCCGGTTCACGGTGTTGCGAGAGACGTCCAGGTGGTCCGCCAGCATCCTCGACGAGGGGAGCATCTCACCCCCACCCAACTCCCCCCTCTCGATCGCCCTGGTCAGCCCGTCCTTGAGAAGGCGATAGCGCGGCTTTGCCGTCTCGTCGCTCAGGGAGTCGGACAGGCGGGCCACCGTCGCGTAATGCTGCTCAGACGTCATCATCAACCGCCCCGACGATCGGCCTTATCACTCTACCCAGGCCCGGCGGGCAGGTAGACTTCGGGACATGACTAGCTCACCTGATCTCACCCACCTCCTGCCGCACTTCACCAGCGCCAAGTACTGGCGCTCCGGCGCCGCCCCCGTGTTCGCCCGTGGTGAGGGCTGTTACCTGTGGGACCACGCCGGCAACAGGTACCTGGACACGCTGGCCGGGCTGTTCGTGGTTCAGATAGGGCACGGGCGAACCGACATCGCGAAGGCGATGAGCGAGCAGGCCGAGCAGCTCGCCTTCTTCCCCTCCTGGTCGGCCACCACACCCGTCACGCTCGAGGCCGCCTCGTTGATCACCGACCTGGCGCCCGGTGACCTGGACGCGGTGTTCTTCGTCAGTTCGGGCTCCGAAGCCAACGAATCGGCCATCAAGTTCGCCCGCCAGTACCACCAGGCCGATGGACAGCCCACCAAGACGGGCGTCATCTCGCGGATCGACTCCTATCACGGCACCAGCATGGGCGCGCTCTCGGCCACCGGCCTGAAGCCCGTCAGGGAGCCCTTCCTGCCCCTCCTGCCGGGCTTCACCCACGTGCCCAACACCCACGGCCATTCGGACGGGGTGGAAGCCGCCCGAGTGATCGAGGAGGAAATCCTGCGCCGGGGACCCGAGCAGGTGGGCATGGTCATCGCCGAACCGGTCCAGAACGGAGGCGGAGCCCTGGTCCCCCCGGCCGGTTACTGGAGGGAGTTGCGTCGCATCTGCGACCGGTACGGCGTACTCCTCGTCGCTGACGAGGTGATATGCGGGTTCGGACGGCTCGGCGCCTGGTTCGGATCGGAGGTCGTGGACGCAGCGCCCGACATGATCACGTTCGCCAAGGGCGCCACTTCGGGCTACGCGCCGATCGGCGGCGTCCTGGTGCGCCGGCCGGTGGTCGAGAGGGTCATGGACTCGCCCGCCGGGAGTTTCCTGCACGGCGCGACCTGGGGCGGTCATCCGGTGGTCATGGCCGCCGCCGTCGCGAACATCACCGCCATGCGGGAAGAGAGGGTGATCGAAAACGTCGCCCGCAATGCGCCGCTGTTCGAGGCTCGCCTCCACGATCTCGCGGAGGCCCACGACCAGGTGATGGATGTCCGGGGAACCGGCTACCTGTACGCACTCGCTCTCGGGCATAGCCGCAAAGAGGGACGGGAGTACTCCGAAGAGGAGGCAAAGCGGGCCGTCTACGAGCTTCTACCCTCGTTGGCCCTCGATGCCGGCCTGCACCTCCGGGTTGACGACCGGGGCGGCGCCAAGATCATGCTCTCTCCCCCACTGGTGGCCACCACCACCGAGCTGGACGAGATGATCGCGGGCGTGTCGCAGGTCCTGGCCCGGCTCGCCGCCGGCATCTAACCGACCTGGCGCCGACGGTGGAGGGATCGCGTGAGGATCGGGATACCCACCGAAACCAAGCCGGATGAGTCCCGGGTAGCTCTCACGCCCGCCGGCGTGGAAGCCCTTGCCGGGTCCGGCCATCAGGTACTGGTCCAGGAGAACGCCGGCCTGGGGTCGTACATCTCCGATGACGACTACGCCAGGGCGGGCGCCTCGATCGTCGCCGCCGCTACCGATGTCTGGTCGAGCGCCGACCTGATCGTCAAGGTCAAGGAGCCTCAGGAGGAGGAGCTCCCCTACCTCTCGCACGACCAGATCCTGTTCACGTACCTCCATCTGGCCGCCTATCCGGAGGTCGCCTCGGCGCTCTGCCGGGCGGGCACAACCTCGGTGGCTTACGAGACGGTGAGGCTCTCCAGCGGCGACCTACCCCTGCTGGCCCCGATGTCGGAGATAGCTGGGCGGATGGCCACCCAGGTCGGGGCCCGCTTTCTCGAGAAGTCGGGTGGAGGCCGCGGTGTCCTCCTGGGCGGGGTTCCCGGCGTCGCGCCTGCCGATGTGGTGGTGATCGGCGGCGGCATGGCCGGCGGCAACGCCCTCCGGGTGGCGGTGGGGATGGGCGCCAACGTCAAGGTCTTCGACCTGAACCCGGCGCGCCTGCGCGAGATCGACAACCTGTACCGCCGGGAGGTGACGACCTTGATCGCCAACCGGGCCGATGTCCGGGAAGCGGCGCTCCAGGCTGACCTGGTCGTCGGGGCGGTTCTCGTACCCGGCGCCCGAGCCCCGCGCGTCCTGACCGCCGAGGATGTCAAGGACATGAAGCCGGGCTCGGTGGTGGTCGACATCGCGATCGACCAGGGAGGCTGCTTCGAGACCTCGCGGGAGACCAGGCACTCGGATCCCACCTACATGATCGATGAGGTGGTGCACTATGCGGTCGGCAACATCCCCGGCGTGGTGCCCCGCACATCCACGTTCGCCCTGGCCAACTCCACCATCCCCTATGTCAGCCTGCTGGCCGATCATGGCGTCGACGCCGCGATCAAGCGCCGCCCGGAGTTGCTGGAGGGCCTCAACACCAGGGGCGGCTCCGTCACCAACGAGACGGTAAGGGCCGCTCTCGGTGGCTGAACACGAGGGCCGATGACGGATCCCGGCCACTCCACAGTCACGCCGGCACCGGATGGCCCGTCCGGCGAAGCCCTCCCGGACCGGGCCCAGGTGGTGGTGGTCGGAGGCGGGATCGTCGGGTGCGCGATCGCATATCACCTGGCCAGGCGGGGCATCACCGACGTGCTGCTCCTGGAGCAGAACACCCTGACCGGGGGCACCACCTGGCACGCGGCCGGCCTGGTGAGCCAGCTCAAGTCCAGCCACAGCCTGACGAGACTGGCGACGTATACCGCCCGCCTCTTCGAAGAATTGGAGGACGAGACCGGCCAGTCCACCGGCTACCGCACCACCGGATCGATCTCGGTGGCCTCGGACGAGGAGCGGTGGGAGGAGATCCTGCGCGGCATGTCGATGGCCAGGACGGCCGGTGTGGAAATGGAGGTCATCGACCCCGAGCGGGCGCGCGAGATGTGGCCGCTGCTCCGCATCGACGACCTGGTGGGCACCGTCTACATACCCGGGGACGGCCAGACGAGCCCGGTCGACACCACGATGGCCCTCGCCAAGGGCGCCAGGGACCGGGGCGTCACGATCCGCGAGGGAATCGCGGTGGAGCGGGTGCGGGTGGAGAACGAGGCGGCGGTCGGGGTCGAGACCGAGGCAGGCTACGTGGAGGCGGAGACCGTGGTCCTGGCCTGCGGTATCTGGACCCGCCAGCTGGCGGCATCCGCGGGAGTGAACGTGCCGCTCCATCCGTGCGAGCACTTCTACGTGGTGACCGAACCGCTCGACGGGATGCTGCCGGGGATGCCGACCCTACGCGACCCGACCAACTACACCTACTTCAAGGAGGAGACCGGCAAGCTGATGGCCGGCTTCTTCGAGCCGAGGGCCAAGACCTGGAAGTACGAGGTTCCCAGGGACTTCTCCTTCGGCACCCTCGGCGAGGACTGGGACCACGTCGGGCCGATCTTCGAGAGGTCCATCCACCGCATCCCCGCCCTCGCCGAGTGCGGCATCCAGCTCTTCCTCAACGGACCCGAGGCCTTCACGCCCGACGGCGTCTACTACCTGGGTGAGTCTCCGGAAGTAGACAGCCTCTACGTGGCCGCCGGGTTCAACTCGGTCGGAATCCAGTCGGCCGGAGGGGCGGGCTGGGTGCTGGCGGACTGGATCGCCGAGCAGCACCCTCCGATGGACCTGTCGGCGGTCGACCTCCGCCGGGCCTTCCCGTTCCAGGGGGAGAAGACCTACCTGGAGGACCGGATCTCGGAGAGCCTCGGCCTCCTCTACGCCATGCACTGGCCGTTCCGCCAGTTCGAGTCGGCCCGCGATGTGTTCCGGTCCGTGCTCCACGACCGCCTGGACGACCTGGGCGCGGTCTTCGGGGAGGTGGCCGGATGGGAACGGCCCAACTGGTTCGCGACCGGTGACATGGAACGCGAGTACAGGTACTCCTACGGCAAGCAGAACTGGTACCCGGCGTCGGCCGCCGAGTGCGAGGCCACCCGCAAGAGGGTGGCGCTGTACGACCAGTCCTCCTTTGTCAAGTTCCAAGTACGGGGGCCCGATGCGCTGGCCGTCCTGAACCACATCGGCGGGGCCGACGTGGATACGCCGATCGGCAAGGTCGTCTACACGCAGTGGCTCAACGACCGGGGCGGGATCGAGGCCGACCTGACCGTCACCCGCACCGGCCCCGAGGACTTCATGGTGGTGACGGCAGCGGCGGCGGCCACCCGTGACTACCACACCCTGCGCCGAGCCCTGCGGGGCCACGACGCCGAACTCGCCGACATCACGATGGGACTCCCCACCATCGGGGTCATGGGGCCGCGATCCCGCGCCCTGCTGAGCGCTCTGACCGACACCCCCCTCGACAACGCATCCTTCCCGTTCGGATGGTCACGGGAGATGACAATGGCCGGCATACCCGTACGGGCGCTGCGGGTCAGCTACGTCGGCGAGCTGGGCTGGGAGCTCTACGTCGCCCGCGAAGCGGCCGTAGACCTGTTCGACGCGGTGATGGAGGAGGGAAGGGCACACGGCATCCATCCGGCCGGATACCACACGATGAACACGCTACGGCTGGAAGCGGGCTACCGGCACTGGGGCCACGACATCACCGACGAGGACACCCCGCTGGAGGCCGGGC
>WTGW01000158.1 GCA_011523395.1 Acidimicrobiia bacterium | reverse complement strand
CCCCGCCGCCACCTGTCCGATTCGAGGTGTGGGTCGGTCATGCCCGGCCGGGTGCCGGGAATCGGCGGTCGCTCCACTATGCCTCGTATGTTCCCTCGGGCCGGCCGTTCCGATCGGTCTCACATCATCGGCCGGCATTCGGTGCTTGGCGATGGGCAACGTATCTCGAAGCTAGGACAGATTCAACCCCCTTCTGCGAGAACGCGAAAAATAACTCGGGTCGAAGCAACCGCTAGGCGGACCACACCCTCTTGAACAGGTCTATCCAGTTGTGGCCCATGATGCCGTCAATAGTGGCGGACGGGTAGCCCCGCCGGGCCATCTCCGCCCGGATGCCGGGAATCCGGGTGGGCGAATCGAGGTCGATGAGGCGGGGGTCGGCATCCATCGGGTAGTCGTCCACCGTCCACGCTCCGGACTCGATCATGCGCCGGACCATCTCCATGCCGGACTGGGCGAAGTCCAGCCCCAAGCCCACCTGGTCGGGTCCGATCATGTCCACCAGGTAGTCGATGTGGTCCACCAGGTCCGACACGGTGGCGCCCTTGCCACCCGGCTTCACGAAGGCCGGGAAGGTGACCACCCCGACCAGACCACCCAGGTCTGCCACCGCCCTGATCTGCTCGTCGTCGATGTTGCGGCGATGGGGGGTTAGAGCGGCCGGGTTGGAGTGGGAGAACACCGGCGGCGCCGAGGTGGCGCGCATGGCGTCCATGGTGGTGCGGCGGCCGGTGTGGGAGAGGTCCACCACGATCCCGAGCCGGTTCATCTCCCGTATCGCCGCCCGCCCGAACGCGGTGAGCGGACCGTCCTCGCGGCTCAGGCATCCGTCGCCCAGCGGGTTGACGAAGTTGTAGGTGAGCTGCACCATCCGGAGCCCCAGTCGGTGGAAGGCCTCGTAGTTGGAGAGGTCCTCGCCGAGGGGGACGCCGTTCTGGAAGTGGATGATCACTCCGAGCTTGCCGGGATCGGGGAACCGGTCGAAGTCGGCAGGTTCGGTGACCCCCACCAGCCGGTCGTCCCCGTCGATCCAGCGAGCCCACTGCTCGAGCAGCTGCTGCGTCTCGGCAGGGGTCTCCCAGTTGGCCACGGTCGGCGCGCCTATGTCGACCCCTCCCTCGATGTAGAGGTCCCACGATTCGGGGTCGGTCATCAACGGACAGACCGCGTCCACAACCGTCATTGTCGATCCACCTGTCGAGATTGGTCGGTTACCGGACCCGCGCAGGGGCCCTCCCGGTCGCCGGATTGTACAGGCAGAAGAATCTCGCCTGCCTATCGCGCACCAGCATATGCCGTCTTTGCGACCCTTCGCTATGGTTACTGCGGATGTCTGGGCCGGGCGGTCGATCTGTGCATGGGACCACCCGCCGGTACCGGAAAGCGGAAGCAATCAAGGATGGAAACATGATCAGATCTCGTGTGTGGGTCGCCGCGCTTCTGGCGTTGGCGCTCGTAGCGGCCGCCTGTGGAGGGGACGACCCTGAACCCACGGCCGCCCCGACCACCGCAGCCGCCACAACTGCCACTACGGCCGCCATGGCAGAGGAAACGACCACTACTGCCGCCATGGCGGAGGAAACGACCACCACGGCCGCAGAGGTGACGACCACCACCCAGCTGACGGGAATTGAACTGGCCGGCGGCGAGGGCAGTTGTGCCCCCGAGCCCGAGGCAGCTCCGCCCAGAGGTGTCGCTCCGGTTGACGGCATGACGATCGTCCGGGCCATCAGCGGTGATGTCTCCACCATCGACCCGCGGCGCAACTTCGAGGCTCGCGCCTCCGAGATGGTCGCCAACATGTACGACCAGCTCACCACCTTCCATCTGGTGCCGAACGCCGACGGCGTGCTGGTGGCCGACTCCACCCGTCCCCAGGGTCTGCTGGCAGAAAGCTGGGACTTCAACGAGGACTGCACCTCGGTGATCTTCACCCTTCGCCAGGGTGTGAAGTTCCACCACACGGGTAACGAGATGACCGCCGAGGACGTCCGGTGGAGCTTCCTGCGGGCGGCCTACCTGGACGGGGGCGGCTGGTTCGACCATGCGGTGATCGGCCTCTACGACTTCGGTTCGGAGTCCGACATCGAGACCGCCATCACGGTCATCGACGACTACCACATCCGCTTCGACTTCAACAAGCCCACCCCGTTCCCGTTGCACGTGCTGTCCAACGCCGGAGTCACGGTCTACGACTCCGAGGTGTTGATGGCCCACGCGACCGACGACGACCCGTGGGCACACGAGTACCTGAAGACCAACGACGTCGGGACCGGCCCCTTCTACCTGGAGTCGATCGAGCCGGGCGTCGAGATCGTGCTCAAGCGCAATGACGACTACTACCTCGGCCCGGCCCAGGCGGAGCGGATCATCCTGAGGGTGATCCCCGACGCCGCCCAGCAGGCAGCCCTGCTGACCGCCGGCGAGATCGACTTCGCCGAGGCAGTGCCGGTCACCGCCATCCCCGACCTCCGCGACCAGGGCGTGAAGGTCACCACGGTCGGCGGTAACAACCAGGCCGTCATGTACATGAACCCCACCAAGGAGCCGTTCGACGACGTCAACTTCCGGCAGGCGATCTCCTACGCCTACCCGTACGATGACGTGCTGGAAGGCGTCTACTTCGGTGCGGCGAGCCGCGGTGGTGGACCGATCCCCTCGACCACTCCCTCGTACAACCCGGACGCTCCGTTCTACAGCCAGGATCTGGACAAGGCCCGCGAGCTGCTGGCCGCCTCGTCATACGACGGCCGTACTCTGGACCTCTACATAGACGGAACGCTGGCCTTCGCGCCCGAGCTGGCCATCGTGGTCCAGGCCTCCCTGGCCCAGATCGGGGTGGACGTGAACATCGTGAGGCTCGACTCCGGTCAGTTCCGCGACAACGTGTTCGCCCAGGACGGCGACGTACGGATCAACCCGATGGAGTTCTTCCTGTTCTACTTCGGGTCCGGTTCGTGGGTGAACGAGCCCCAGTACCACATGGAGCTGTTCTGGGAGCCCAACGCCTTCGCCATGCGGAGCAACTACGAGAACCCGGAGGTCACCGAGAAGCTGGTCGCTGCCAAGTTCTTGAGCCCGGCGGATCCGGCGAGGACCCAGCTCTACCACGACGTGCAGGCGCTGATGCTGGCCGACGCACCGGCGGTGTGGCTGGCCGAGCCGCACCACATCGTGGCGTCCAGCCAGGACGTCCAGGGGTTCATCTGGAGGCCCGATCAGATCAACCGTTACTACTACGTGACCAAGTCGGCCTGATCACCCGGTAGTAACCCGAAGAACAACGGACAAGCCGCCGGGCCGGTACGCTGGCC
>WTGW01000201.1 GCA_011523395.1 Acidimicrobiia bacterium | reverse complement strand
AGCGGCGCCGATTGCGAGTAGCCTCAGTATCGATGGCACGGGTAAGGCTGTTCGCGAACCTGCGCGAGATCGCTGGTAGCTCGCAGGTGGATATCGAGGGCGACACCGTCGGCGCGGTGGTCGATGCCCTGGGGGACCGGTTCGGGCCGGAGTTCCGGCGCCACATGCAGACCGCCCGCCTCTGGAAGAACGGGGACGAGGGGTCTTCCGAGGACCCGGTGAGCGACGATGATGAGCTGGCGGTGATACCCCCGGTCTCAGGAGGCGCCGTACCGGGGACCGGCGGCGGTGGCATGGACGGTCTGCTGCTGGCGGGGCTGATGCTGGTGCTGATCGTGGCCAATACCCTTGACATAGCGATCGTGGTGGCCGTCTGGGTCGGGGTGGTGGCACTCTGGGTGATCGACCTGGTCAACGCCTCATCCGACAGCGATTTCGGTTTGCACACCCAGCCCATCCTGGCCTCTGTCCTGGTCTCGATGGCCATCGCCAACACGCTCGGATTGCTCGGTCTGGGGATCGGCGTGGCCGTCTCGATGGTCCTGGTGATGGGATGGGCCGTGGTGAGGCCATCGGCGCGGGACCTGACCTCTATGGGCGCTTCTGCGCTGGGCGCGGTGATCGCCTCCCTGGCGGTGGCGTCCCTCCTGCTGGCCAGGTCGGTTGCCGACGGCGGGGACCGCCAGGTTGCCGGGTTGCTGATCGTGATCGCGGTGGGTGCCCTGGTCGGGCGCTGGACCGAGGTGAGCCGGTCACGCTTGTTCGATCCCTACCTCGTCGGCCCGGTCCTGATGGTCGTGGTAGCCGTGGCGGTCGCCTACCTTTCCGGGTTCGATCTCCTGGTGTGGTTCTTCATCGGACTACTACTGGCATGCGCGACGATCGCAGGCCGTGGGATCGGCCTGGCTTTCCGGACGGGAGCGATCCGTTTGACGGCCAGACCGCGGGGCCTACTGGCCGCACTGGACGGTCCGATGCTGGCCGTGGCGGTGTTCGTGCCCGTGATGCGGATGATCGGGTGAGCACGGCCCTCGAGAGCAGAGCCCGCCAAGTTGTTCTTGACCGGCTCCATGAGGTCGCGGGTCCGGCGTGCCCGGCCGCTGACCACTGACCACTGACCACTAGCCTTGAATTCCAATGTCCAAACACATCCGGCGCGTCGTGTTCCTGGTCGCGCCCGTATTGGTCGTCGCAGCCCTCGCGCCCACCCCTTCGGGGGCCGTGACCCAGGCTGAGGTGGACGAGGCTTGCGGCGCCTACGGGGATGCGGCGGACATTCTTGACGCAGCGGTCGCGGAACGGAACGAGGCGCAGGCCCGGGTAGCCGGGCTATACGCGGACCGCGACGTCATAGCGGGCCGGGTTGCCCGGCTCCAGAACCAGATTGCCGAGCGCTACGAGGAGCTAGAGGTGCTACGCACGGCGGTGGTGGATTGGGCGGTCGAGTCCTACATGACCGCCGAGACGGAGATCAGCGGCCTCGTGCTCCGGACGAGTTCGCTGGACGAGCTGGTCACCAGCCAGGAGTTCATCAAGGCCATCACCACCGAGCGGGTGGCGGCGGTGGACCGGTGGCGGGTGATACTGGCGCAGACGGAGGTCATGGAGCAGCAGCTCGTGGAGGAGGAGACCGAGTTGCTCATCCTGGAGATCAGGGCCGAACAGCAGGCCGGGATCCTGGCTGCGGCGACAGATGAGGCCCTGTACGCCTCACGGCAGCTGGAGGGAGAGTGCAGCCGGCTCTACCGGCAACGCCAGGCCGAGCTGGCCCGGGCACGGGCCCTCGAGGCGGCCCGGCGGGCGGGTCCGGCGGCCGGGGTCGGGCCCGAGCTGACACCCGGGTTCATCTGCCCGCTGGATCCGGCTGCCACCTCCTTCATCAACGACTGGGGTTTCCCGCGGTCGGGAGGGCGGAAGCACCGGGGCAACGACCTGTTCGCCCCCCGGGGTCAGCCCCTCTATGCCGTGGCCAGCGGCACCGTGCTGCTTACGCAAGGAGGACGGGGCGGTACCGCTCTGTGGCTGGCGGCCGACCACGGGGTCGACTACTACTACGCACACCTCGACGGTTATGCCTCGGGGGTCGCCTCGGGGATCCGGGTCAGCAGGGGCCAGGTGGTGGGCTACAACGGGAACACCGGGAACGCTCGCACCACCCCGCCACATCTGCACTTCCAACTCCATCCCAAGGGGCGGACCTCGGCGCCGGTCAATCCCTACCCCACGCTGGTGCGAGCCTGTCTATGAGGGCACCGAAAGTGTCCATGTGATGTTCGACACCAGGACCTACGGGCATCGTACGGCGGCGGAGCGGGTGGGCCCGTTCGCCACCAGGGGTTTTCTCGCCACCGTGTGGCGGTATACCGCCTTGCCCGGCCAGGTGCCTCTCCTGCTGTCGGACGAACGGGGGGAGGTGGCCCTGGTCGAAGAGGGTGATCATCTGGGGCTTCTCGGTCACGAGGACCTGGTCGACTACCGATCGCCGCTCGGTGATGCGGTCGACCTGCTGGCCGAGCACTTCCGCACGTCCGGCCGGAGCCGCTCCTTCCGGTTCGACTCTCTCCCGTCCGCCGCGGCCGACGTCATCACCGGAGCCCTGGACCGGGCCGGTCTGGGATACCGCAAGGCCCCGCACGCCGAGACCGCGGTGGTGGACCTCCCGGACACGTTCGACGAGTACCTTGCCGCCATCGGCAAGAAGCAACGTCACGAGGCCCGCCGCAAGCGCCGCCGCTTCGTCGGGGAGATGGGCGGGTTGCGCGTGGCCACATTCGAGGAGCCGGGTCCGGTTCTGGACGACTTCTTCCGGCTCCATCGCCGCTCGGCGGGACGGAAGGGTCGGTTCATGACCGACCCGATGGAGGAGATGTTCACCGAACTTCTGAGCACCGACGGCTGGCGCCTCGACGCCCTGTACGGGGAGAACGACCTCCCGGCAGCGGTCGTGATCGGCTACTCGGACACCGACGGCTATTACCTGTACAACTCCGCCTACGACCCCGATCTTCGTCATGTGTCTCCCGGTGTGGTGCTTCTCACGGAGTTGATAGCGGCCACCATCGCCGCCGGCGGAGAGGTGTTCGACTTCCTCAAGGGGTCGGAGCCCTACAAGTTCCGCATGGGAGCCCGGCCACGGCCCCTGCTCGTGGTGGAGGGCAGCACATGATCCGCAAGGTGGTCTTCCTCTCGATGCATACGTCTCCGCTGGATCGTCCCGGCGTGGGCGACGCCGGGGGCATGAACGTCTATGTGGACGAGCTGGCCGCCTCCCTCGCCCGACGGGGCATCGAGGTGACCGTGTTCACCCGGCGCACCGATCCGAGCCGGGCGAGGGTGGTGAGCACCCATGCCGGTTACGAGGTGATCCACGTCGAGGCCGGGCCGATCGCGCCGATCCCGATTCCTCGGCTCGGCGAGTGGGTGGGTGAGTTCGCCAGGCAGGTCACCGAGGCCGTGCTCGACAACGGCAGCGGTGGGCGGGGGACCGACATCGTGCACAGCCATTACTGGCTGTCCGGCTGGACTGGGCTCCTCGTCAAGCAGGTCACCGGCCTCCCACTCGCCAACTCTTTTCACACGCTGGGACGGGTCAAGGACGCCACCCGTCGCCCGGGCCAGCCGAGCGAACCGCTGTATCGCATCGCCGCCGAGCGGGAGGTGATAGCGCGGTCGGACTGCGTGATCGCTTCCACGGAGCACGAGGCGCTGGAGCTGATCGAGCAGTACGGCGCAGATCCCAGCCGGGTGTGCGTGAACCCGCCCGGCATCGATCTGAGCCTGTTCAGGCCGGGTGATCGCCGCGACGCCAGGAAGCGGCTGGGTCTCGATGACGCGCCGACCGTGCTCTTCGTGGGTCGCATCCAGGCCCTGAAGGGGCTGGACGTGGCGGTGGCGGCCTTCGACATGGTGCAAGACCACCTCCCGGGTGCGCGGATGATGGTGGTGGGAGGGCCGAGCGGACCCTCCGGGGTGGAGGAGGAGTTCGAGATCCGCCAACTCGCCGCCCGCTCGGGCCTGGACGGGAAGTTGACCTGGTGCGGCGTCCAGCCCCATCACCGCCTTCCGATCTACTACCAGGCCGCCGACGTGCTCATCGTGCCGTCGAGGAGCGAGTCCTTCGGGTTGGTGGCGGCGGAGGCGCAGGGGGTGGGCCTGCCGGTGGTGGCCGCCAACGTGGGCGGGCTGCGGTATGTGGTCGAGGACGGGGTGTCGGGGTTCCTGGTTGACGGATGGGACCCACCCGACTACGCCAAGGCCCTGTTGAGGGTCCTCGACGGGTCGGCTCACCGCGAGGAGCTGATCCGGGGCGCCGCCGCGGCGGGTCGTCGCTTCGGGTGGGAGGCGGCCACCGACCGGCTCCTGGAGCTCTACATGGGGATCGCCGATGGGACGCGCTGAGCTCACCGAGCGGCTGGGCGCCGTCTTCCGGTCGTGGGTGGAGGATCCCGGATCGGACGTGGTGGCCACCGAGCTCGTGGAAGGCCGATGGGCGGTGCGGATGGCTCAGCAAACTCGCGACTTCACCACCGTGTGGGTCGAGCCCGGCGACCGCACTGTGGGGTTCGAGGCGTACGTTCTCCCCTCGCCTCGCGGGCGGCTGGAGGAGGTCTACCGGCTGATGCTGATCCGCAACCATCGGGCCTGGCGGGTCCACTTTGCGATCGATCACGACGGAGGGATTTACCTGCGGGGCCGGGTCGAGGCCGAGCGCGCCGTTGAGGAGGTTCTGCAGTACGTCTTCGCGGAGATCTACGAGCTGGTGGATCTCACGTTCCGTCCCCTGGTCAGGACAGGATTCGGGCGCTGACGCCGTGTGTCGACCACCACGATCCGGAGCCGGAGAGCGCGAAAAAAATAGAGGATGGTCTTGTTCACACTCCCTGTGAGCAACCCCTGGGGATTGTGTGGATAAGGCCCTGGTAGAGGTCCATCCGCCTACCTTTTAGGCTATACGGTAGTTGTTACAATACGTCAACAGATGGGTTGATCCGCCGGAAGACAGGCCGTAAGGTTCTGTCCAGAAGGCCCGAGGTGCTGGCGCCGAGCGAATCCGTCAGGGGAAGTGCGGTGGAATTCGGTAAAGGTTCCTCGGGCTTTCGCTGTGTCCGGATCCGACCGGCCGGGGGCGATCAGCCGAGGCCGAACATCAACTCGTTGAGGCGGACAGAGGTGATGCGAAAGGTCTCGGGATCGAGCCGGACCGACCCGATCCGCAGCCCGGCCATGCCCTGGTTCCCCGAGGTGATGACCCGCAGCACGTCCTCGTACTCGAGCACTCCCAGGCATAGGCACCGGCCCTCCCGGTCGTGGACCCCCACGATCATCCGGTGGAGGCGTACCAGGTCGAAGCCCGCCGGGAGGCTGGGTGCGAACACGGTGGGTAACACGCGCCAGCGCTGGAGAGGCGCCGGGAATGCCGCGGCGAACCGAGCGGCGCGCATGTCCATACGCTCCTCGGGGCTCATCGGCAGGCCGCCCCGATTGGCAGGGACCGTTATCACGTTGACGGAGAGGAACCGCCGCAGGAGGCCTATCAGGGGTTCCAACTCGCCGCCCCTCTGCACGGCCAATACGGCGTCGGGACGAACCAGCTCCGCCTTGTGATACTTGAGCCGCTGGCCCACCACGCCCGAGACGGTTCCGCTGGTGTCGATGATGATCAGGTCCGCCTCGGCCCGGGCGGTTTCCACCAACGAGGCGACGCCGGCCACCTGCTGGAGAATGTATCGATCCGGCCTGATGCTCCCCACGAAGCGCAGGTCGTCGGCCTCGGCGAAGTCGTCCACGTCGGCGGGCGTGCGCAGCCACTTGAGGCCCACGCAGGTAGGGGGCCCCACGGTGGTGCAAGCCAGGTCGCTGTCGATGTAGGCGACAGTCCGCCCGTCCTGGAGGGCGGCGTCGACCAGCGTGCGGGCCAGGGTCGTCTTGCCCGAGTCGGGCGCCCCGATGATCATCACCACCCCCTCGGCCGAGGAGAGCAGTTCGGTGTCGTCGAGTCCCGGATCACCCATGACCCAATGCTAAACCGAGGCCCGGGTACGGAAGCGGAGCAGTCCGGTGTGCGTCCGCCTCGCCAGGCGCGGCGTCACGCACGCCGCGTAGGTCCCGCTTCCAGAGGGCCGGGTCAGGCTTGCCGATCGGGCCCGTGCCGACCAACGTCTCTCACCCCCCTATTCTCGGGCTGACGTGGCTCCGAGCTTCCCGCTTCCGATTACCTTCCTCTCCGACTTCGGCCGGGAGGACGAGTTCGTCGGGGTGGTGCACGGGGTGATCGCCACGCTGGCGCCTCGGTGCCGCGTGATCGACCTGAACCATCGGATCCCGCCCGGTGACATCCGGGCCGGAGCCCTCACCCTGTTGCGGGCCATCCAGTACATGCCGCCCGGTGTCGTGCTGGCGGTGGTGGATCCGGGTGTGGGTAGCGACCGCCGGGCCGTGGTGCTGGAGACCGGCTGGGGCTATCTCGTGGGTCCCGACAACGGGATCCTCTCCCCGGCAGCGGCTTTCCTCGGCGGGGTAACGGACGCCTACGCGATCGAGAACCCGGACGTGATGCTCCCGTCGCGGGGACGTACGTTCGAAGGGCGTGACCGGTTCGCACCGGCGGCGGCCGTGCTGGCGGCGGGAGAAGCCCGTCCGGACGAGATGGGGCCACAGCTGGATGCGCGGGTGCTGACGCCGCTCCTGTTGCCCCTGTCCGAGGTGACGGACGAGGGACGGGTGGAAGGCCGGGCTTGGTGGGTGGACACCTACGGCAACGTCCAGACCAACATCACGCCCGAGGATCTGGAGGAGGCGGGCATCGGGCCGGGCGAGCAGGTGGTGGTGCGGGTGGGCCTGATGAACTACCGGGTGCCCTGGGTCGGAACGTTCGCGGATGTGGGGGAGGGACGCCCGCTCATCCACATCGATTCGGCCGGGCTGATGGCGCTGGCCGTGCGGGGCGGGCGGGCCGACGACCACTTCACGCTCGCCGTAGACTCGTCGGTCGTTATCGCTAGTTGTTAGTTGCTAGTTGTATTAGAGTACACTGCCCACTGCCCACTGACCACTGACCGGCCGGAAGGATCCATCCCAAGGTCACGGTCCCTTTGTGATAGCATAATGAAAGCATGGTGCACGTGCTGATACGGAATCTGCCCGACGAGACGCATGCCGAGCTACGGCACCGCGCCGAGCGTGAGGGAAAGTCGCTTCAGCAGTACCTCGTGTCCGAGTTGAAGCGCCTTGCGGCCCGTCCCACGCTCGAGGATGTCATCACCAGGGTGGAGACCCGTGCGGGCGGCCGCGTCGGCGCGAGGCAGGCAGTGGAGGACCTGGCCGAGGGCCGCCGATAGCGTTGATTGTCATCGACGCCTCCGTGCTCGCCAATGCGGTAGGTGACGACGGTGACGATGGCGCCGACGCCCGGCGAGAGTTGCGTCGGGCCGGCGATGCCGCCATACCGGACCTGGCGAATGTTGAAGTGGTTTCCGTCCTCAGGAAGCGCTGGCTGGCCGGTGATCTCACCCTCGAGCGATTCGCGGACGCAGTCGAGGCTCTCGCCGATTTGCCGATCGCGCGGTGCTCCATGGTCTCGTTGCTTCCTCGGATCTTCGAATTGCGAGCCAATGTGACACCATACGACGCCGTCTATGTCGCGCTGGCCGAAACGCTTGAATGTCCACTTCTCACCAACGACAGGGCGCTCGCCGGCGCACCTGGCCCGCAGTGCGACATCCAGGTAGTGACACGGTGAACCACCCCCGACTCCGGACCGTACAGCTAGTTGCTAGTTATGTTGGATTATTAATCCCAAGCTGTCCGAGGTCAGCGCCAGTCGTTCTCGGTCACCACGATCTCGCCGACCTCGGTCTCATCGATGTCGAGCGCGAGGGCGATGAGGTCTCGCGCCATGTCGCGTACTTCCTCGAGCGTCCTGGCTTGGGTGTAGTTGGCGTCTAGCCCTGCTACCCGGGCCACCCACCACTCACCCTCGTGAAAGGCCTCGACGCGAAACTGGTGGTCGGTGGCTGATGTCATCGCAGGGTGCTCCTAGCTTCCTATCCCAGTGACCAGTGGCCCGCTGCCAGTGGACACTGACCATTGGCCTACAGGCCCAGCAGTTGGACGGCGAACACGATCCCGGCCACGCCGATCAAGGCCAGCAGGATCAGCAACGCGATCGCGGTGCCGGACCTCATTCCTCGACGGGTTCTGCGAATCCGCAGTCGAAGACCGCTTCCTCGACGGGCTGTCCGCCCAGCACCACCCGTTCGTAGAAGACCACGGTGGCGATCTCCTCGGGCGTCAGGGTGTCGACGAACGAGGGCATGACCCCGCCCGAGCCCACCGTGGTGCCGGCGTCTCCATAGGTATTCCGGCCCGCGCTGAGGTAGCCGTCCGTTCCTAGCGAGACCCAGTCGATGTGGTCGGTGCACATCGAGAACGTGTCCAGCAGCGTGCCTGCCAAGGCCGGGCCGGAGCCGCCCTCACCGCTGGCGCCATGGCACGAGCTGCAGCTGGAGGGTGCCGCGAACAGGACGCTTCCCTCGCCGACCAGCGCCCGCACGTCCACACCTCCGGCCGCGCCGCCCGCCTCGTAGACGGAGCCGTCGCAGTTCTCGACCAAGCCGGTAAGCCGATCGACGGAGAGCTGGCCGCCCGGGCCGCAGTTGGGTCCGGCGGCGAAGGCGATCAGGTACGTGAGGCCGATGAGCGGAACGGCGAAGAACAGCACGGTCAGCCAGCGGGGAAGCGAGGTGGCTACCCGCTCGGTGAGGCCGGCGGTGGCGCCGGTGATGACCGCCTCGAACCGGTGGGCCTCGGCGAGGGTCACCTGCTCGGGCGCCGGAGGGCTTCCGACTGCCGTAGCTGCCATCTCGGGAGCGGGTGCCGCGGGAGCAACGACCGGCTCAGGATCGTCAGCTGGGGACGGGGCGGCCGAGGCGGCGACCGGCGCCGGTACATCTGCGGCCGGGGCGGGAGCGGCTGGGGCCGGGGCGCCTGGCGGAGGGGCGGTTCCCCCTGCCCATGCCGCCAGCACCTCCTCCGGGCTGATGCCGTCGGCCTCGGCCCGGGCGATGGCTGATCGTTCCACCAGATGCTCGGGGCTCCCGAGCCTGGCGGCCGCGGCGGCGATCAGCTCGTTCACGGTGCCGTGTCCCCGGAGCCGGAGTGAGCAACCATGACTACTTCAGCTCCGACAGGTAGGTGGCGAGAGCGGTCAGGTCCTGTTCGGAGAGGTGCGCGTACGACGGATGGTTCCCGGACGCGAACACGCTCTCAGGGGTTGTCAGGAGGATCATGAGCTCGTCTGCGGTCACGATGCCCGCATCGCCTCCGTAGGCAGCCCGGCTACCCACATGGGCCAGGTCGGGCCCGATCCGCTGGACGCCGAAGGTGGCGGTGTCCAGTGAGTCAGCCCAGCTCTCGGTGGCGGGTCCGAGCCCCACGTCGGCGAGGACAGGCCTGACCAGCTGGGTGTGGCAGTAGCCGCATCCCTGGTTCGAGTAGACGGCCCGGCCCTGGTGGCCGAGGGCGGACAGGGGGGCGTCGGGAACCACGTGCCGGAAGTCTCCTCCGGTGTTGTAGGGGCCGATCAGCGTGATGACCAGCCCGATCGCGAACAGGCCCGCCATCATGGCCCAGGTCCGCAACGGGTGCAGCCTCACGCCCGTCAGGCGGGGCGTGGCCTTGCTGAGAGCGGGCGCCGCAGGCCGGGGCGCCGGTGAGGGGGCTGCCGGGGCCGGAGCGACCGCCACGGCTGCGGGCGCCGGGTCGGGAGCGACGGCCGCCGGAGCGGCAGCGGGAGTGGCTGCGGGAGCAGCGGTCGTTGCCGGAGGCGCCTGGGGCTCTGGAGCGGCTGACGGCGCGGGGAGTGGAGCGCCTCCGCCCCACGCCGACAGTACCGCCTCGTAGGTGGTCCCGTCGGCCTCGGCGCGGGCCTGGGCCGATCGCTCCACCAGGTCCTCGGGCGCTCCTAGCGCGGCTGCCGCGGCAGCCAGCAGGTCACTCATCGTCTCGGGGCTCCACCGGTACCAACATCTCGACCGGACGGGCCGCACCCGACATGTAGGTCCCCAGGGTCGTCCACACCATCAGGGCGATCCCCACCAGGGCCACCACCGAGGCCAGGGCTCCCACTGTGAACATCAGGTCCACCTCGGCAAACGTGTCCGAGAATCCCGCCCCGGCGTTGAGCCGCGAACCCGAGGCGCTGGCCCAGTTCCAGGTGATCCCCGACACCAGTCCCGCGACCAGGAACGCCGCGGCCGTGATGCCTCCGCCCCAGGTCAGGAGGCGGAGCCCCCGCTCGGCCGCCTCCTCGCCGGCGAGGTCCCTTCCCGTGGTTCTCGGGAAGGCATGGAAGACGAAAGCCATCCCGAGGGCGGGTACGGCCACCAGAGTCGTGCCGATGATCAAGCCTTCGTGCCATGTGGTCAGGCCCAGCACCGCGGCGACCGACCGGAAGCCGGACATACCGGTCAGTACGGTGACCAGGGTGTAGGCCGTCGCCCCGACCATCAGGTACCGGATCACCACGCTCTTGCGGGCCGTTTCCCAGTCACCCGACAGTGTCTGGCCCAGGTTGGTCATCACCGCCAGCGCGGCGATCATCAACCCCATCGCCGCGGCCACCGCCACCGTCTCCGTCCAGTTCGGAGCGGGGCCCCCCAGGAACCTGGTCGGGGTGGCCAGGAGCGCCGTCCCGGCCAGCGTCCAGAATCCGGCCCGGGCGAGAGGTCCGGAGAACAGCGGGCGGCCGCTCTCCTTGACCAGCACGTAGTAGGCGCCTCCCAGGGCGGCGGCCGGGAAGGCCAGCCAGAGCATCCCATTGGCCACCAAGCCTGTCTGCAGGAACGGGCCGACACCTGCGAGTCCGGGGATGCTGCCCGTGATGTGCAGGGCCGGGTACCACCACACCGCTCCCAGGACGTAGAGGATGGAGACGAAGGCCCCCTCCTCGGTGCGGTGGCGGAGCATCGAGGTGACCAGGAAGGGGGGTAGGAGCAGCAGGGCGGCGATCGGCCAATCGATGATGGGAGGGAATTCGATGAGCTCGGGTCCCGACGGGCCCCTGAACACCACCACCAGCGCGCCGAGGGTCACCAGGCCGGCGTAACCGAGGCCGCCGAGCAGAGCGGCCTGCTGGTGGCGCATCCGGACGCCGACCAGGCGGGGGATCAGGTAATAGGCCGTGGCCTGGGTGAGGACTCCTCCGAACCCATAGACAAGCATCAGCATGGCGGCGGGCCGGAGGCGCCCGTACGCCAAGAACTCGGTATCGGCGAAAAGGGTGGGGATCGCCAGCTTGATGAGCATCAACACCAGTAATCCGGCGCCGGCCAGGAGCAGCAGGCAGGCTACGGCCATGAGACCCGACGCCGCCCGCTCCTGGCGATCCGCCCTGAAGCGGTCGAGCGGACCCTGGTCCGTCTTGGAGTCGTCCTGTGTCAACCCGGTACCCTTCGCGACCTCATCTCTGCCCTAACTCGCATAGGTTAAACGCTGCGCGGAGCCGGTTTTGCCACCGCGCCAGTTCGACGCAACCGGGTGCCTCGTCGTGCCGTCGCGAGGCCTGTCCCGTTGTAGCCTGTGGTTTAGGGAGCGCCCGCCTTTCTGCCACAATGGGGCGGCCTGATCGGCATGACCTGGCGCCGCGCCATCCGGCGGATCAAAGTGGGTGGGAGTGGTGTCGGGCCGGCCGCGGGTCGAGACGATACGGAGGCGAACTACCGAGATGGTGCAACGGATGCTCCGGCAGATGAGCGGGACGCAACGTGCCCTTGCCGGCTGGGGGCTGTTCATCGTGGGTCTCTTCACCCTGGTACTGGGTATCTGGTTCAACCACTACGCCAACTTCCCGTCGGTCGAGACCGTCACCATCGCCACAGACAGCGCCACGGGCCTGGGCGCCGGTGACTCGGTCACCTACAACCGGGAGGCGCGTACGGTGGCCGCCACCCCGGTCATCAACCCCGATCTACCGCAGACCCCGGTGGATCTCGAGGTCCGGGTGGACTACTTCGGGTGGGTGCCCCGCGACTGCATGATCTCGGGGGGCGACTGGTGCCTGCCCTGGTTCGCCCTGGGCCACCTGGTGGCGTTCGGCGGGAGCCAGCTGATGCTGCTCGGTGTCGCCGTGGCCGTGCTGCTCGGACGCAGGATGACCTGGTCCCTGGCCGCGCTCGCCGCCTTCCTCGCCATGACGGAGCTGGTCCTCCTGCTGGGTAACGTGGCCTCCGAATGGCTCAACCTGGCCCAGGGACCTCTCAACTGGACCGAGCAGAACGACGCGTTCACCATCTGGGCACCCCTCGTACTCGGGAACAACGTCGGCATCAGCTGGGGCGCCATCAAAGACTTCGTTTCCATCAACTACAACATGGGAGCGCTGACCTTTATCATCCTGTTCGCCCGCTGGATACAGAGCTTCGGCGGGCCGATGCCGCAAGCGCGAGCTGCCGAGGCGGTTTCACCCTACGGACGCCCGCTGGTCAAGGGAGCCGAGTAGATGGCGAAGTCTGAGGTCTGGTTCGAGACCCCGCCCTTCCGTGACGACTACCAGTTGGTCATGGTCGATACCGATTACGTCCAGGCGCAGGTGCGCCCCAAGCAGTTCCTCCACATCAATCAGTCCGAGTGCATCCTCTGCGAGGGATGCGTCGACATCTGCCCCTGGAAGTGCATCCACTACCTCTCCCTGGATGCCATCGATGAGGCCTACGACGTGGATCACCCGTCCGACAGTGCTGACAACCTGGGCTTCTTCGTGGTCGACGAGTACGAGTGCACCCGTTGCGCGCTCTGCATCGATCGCTGCCCCACCAATGTCATTTCCCTCGGCAAGTTCGAGGGTTCGGTGTCGGACACGGCCATGAACGCCGGTCTGGTCGAGCGCGCCCCATGGGATCTCGATACCGGTGCCCGTGACTTCAAGAACGGGTACACCTACGGAATGCGCTGGTAGAGCGGAGGAAGAGCGAATGCTTAACGGCGGTTTGAAGGTCAGGGAGCGGGTCGGCGAGGCGGCGGACGCCTTCCGGGCGAGCCCCTTCTGGGAGTCGATGTTCCGTCCCGGATCGCCCTTCAAGCGGGGCTACAGCGACAGCCCCCGCAACCGGTCCTACGTGATCATGAACAACGTCCTCTACCACCTGCATCCCGTCAAGGTGAAGCGCCATGCGGTGCGGCTCTCCTACACGTTGTGCCTGGGCGGGCTGAGCTTCTTCCTCTTCATCCTGCTGACGATCACCGGCATATTCCTGATGTTCTACTACCGGCCCACCGCCCCGGCCGCCTACATCGATGTCGAGGCTCTCTCCACGTCGGTCGCCTTCGGCTCGCTGGTCCGGAACCTGCACCGGTGGGGCGCCCACCTCATGGTGCTGACCGTGTTCCTCCACATGTCCCGGGTCTTCTATCACGGCGCCTACAAGCCGCCCCGGGAGTTCAACTGGGTGGTCGGGGTGGTCCTGCTGCTCCTCACCCTGCTGCTCTCCTTCACCGGCTACCTGCTGCCCTGGGATCAGCTGGCGCTGTGGGCGGTGACGGTGGGGACCAACATGGCGGGCTTCACGCCCATGTTCGGCAACCAGGTGAAGTTCGCGCTATTGGGGGGTATCGAGGTAACGGGCAACACGCTGCTGCGCTTCTACGTGTTACATGTCCTCTTCTTACCGTTCGTGATAGTCATCTTCATGGCCGTGCACTTCTGGAGGGTGCGCAAGGACGGCGGCATCTCGGGACCGCTGTAGGGGTGGTCGGGTGATTGTTGCTGTGGACCTTCACGCGCCTACCAGGGCTCTAACGGCCGGATACCCGCCCGCGGCGGCATTCGCGAACGTCATCCCGGACATGGGTCCTGTCGCGAGCCTGCTGGGCAAGGACTGCTGAGGCTCCGATGGCTCAGATACCAGAGCACCTGCTCCGACGCTCGGCCGAGGCGAAGGCCAAGGCGTTGGGTGTCCCGGTCGAGCAGGTCTTGGCCGAGATGCGCGGTGAGGCGCCACCCCCTCCTGCATCCCCGCCGCCCGC
>WTGW01000104.1 GCA_011523395.1 Acidimicrobiia bacterium | reverse complement strand
CTTGCGAGGAACACCGCTGCCGACGCCATACCACACCGCCATTACACAGACAGACGCGAAAGTGGTCTGTCTGCGCAGCAGCCAGGTGTGTTCTGGCGGTCATACCACACCGCCATTACACAGACAGACCACTAGACGGCCACCACTTCCAGGCCGGACCCGAGCCGCAGCCCGGTACTCTTGCGAGCGTCTAGCCCGACCTCCTATGGGCCGCATGTACGATCTCCCACGAACTCGCAACCGTGGAGGCCCGATACCTGTGATCAGGGAGGCCGGTGCACCGGACAGCACCCGGATCGGCCTCGGACAGGACACGACCGTGATGAAGAAGGTAATCGGATCCCGAGAGTGCGACCCCGCCTGAGGGCTGGGTAGGTTTCCTCTGAAGGATGGACGCGGCCGGCGGCCACCCCTTGGTCACACTCCATAGGCGATCCCATGACGCCAGCCGAAGGAATCAGGATCGTTCTACCGATGAACCCGACCACCAAGGGGACATTATGGGCTCTGGCCGCGGTCACCACCAGCTCCGGCTTGCCCCTCTTGTTCGTCTACACCCACAGCAGCGCCGACCCCTTCGCGTGGCGTTCGTGGCTACTGGTCTTCCAGGTCCTGACCATGCTGCCGGTCTTCTTGGTAGTGCCAACCGGGAACAAGCAATGGCGAGAGAGTGCCTGCCGCCTGCTGTCCTATTGGGGAGCCCGCGGAGAACCGGTCCGTATCCGGACCCCTCTGGACCTGTTGCGAACCCCTGCCGTCTGGATGGCGGTCTCCCTGGCCGTAGACCTCTCCTTCTGGGTGTGGGCAGCCACCCTGATCGACCCGCTGGTCGTGACCATCATCTTCCAGCTGATGCTGATCGGGATGGTGTGGCTGGCCGCCCGGATGGGCCGGAAGCTCTCCAACGCAGAACAAACCTCCCCGCATGTCATGGGCAGGATGCACTGGATGCTGATGATCCTCTCCTTCGCGGGCGCCGCCCTCGTCATATGGTCAGAGACCGGCGCGGTAGCGACCTTGAACTGGACAGGAATACTCGTGGCATTGGCAGGTACTGCCGCCGCCAGCGGAGGACTCTGGACAACGGTGTCCACGGGACGCCTGATGGCCTGGCCCTCCGACGACCCGCACGACCTGGTCTGGAACGCCACTCTCGCGGCAGTCGCAGGAAGGCTCGGCGCCCTCCCCCTGACCCTGCTGGGCAGCGCGCTGTTCTTTCCGTCAGGCAACGGCCTCGGACTCGCCTGGACTACCGCCGGCCTCCTGGCACTAGCCGGCGGTTTCGACGCGGTCGGCTCCCTGGCCCACCGGTACTCCCTGTACACCACATCCAGCCTGAGCGTTCAACGCGTCATGTTCCTCTCCCCCGCCCTCCAGATGTTCTGGCTGTGGACCTTCGCCGACGTGTCGATCGCCAATCCCCAGGCCCTACTGATCGGCACCGGGGTTGTTCTACTCGGCAACCTGGGATGGCAGGCCACCCGCCCATCGGCACCATGACCATCCAGCGGGACCGCCAGCAGGGAGCTCAGCGCATGTAGCTGGCGCCGTTGATGTCGATGGTGGCGCCGGACAGGTGGCGGCAGTCACCCCTCGACAGGAACACCACGAGCCGAGCGATCTCCACCGGGGGGATCCACTCTCCCATCACAAGCTGGGCCGCAGTGGCCTCCTCGCCGCCGAATTGCTCGGCGGCGTCGATCGACATGTCCGTGTGCACCATTCCCGGAGCGATGATGAATGCGAGCACACCCTGGCGGGCGTACTCGGCGGCCACCGACTTGGTGAGGGCGGTGAGCGCTCCCTTGGAGGCGCTGTAGGCAGCCATGGCGGCTCGACCGGCCCGGTAGGCCAGCCAGCTGGACAGGCTGATGACGGTGCCCTCGCCATTGGCGACGAAGTGACGCACCGCCGAGCGGGTGATGCGGGCCGGCTCGATGACGTTCACCTGCCAACTGGCCTGCCAGATCCGATCCCATTCGTCCTCGGGACCATCCCAGTCGATTTCGGTCAGGATGGCGGCGTTGTTGACCAGCACGTCGACCCGGCCCTTCCAACCGACCGCCTGATCCCAGACCGTGTTTCCCGACCCGCCCTCGCCGAAGTCGGCCTGCACCAGGAGCTTGCGTTCGGGTGGTAACTCGGCGGTTGCCTCCTCGGCCCCGTGCCGGGTGTTCGCGTAATGGGCCACCACCGAGGCGCCGGCCCGTCCCACTTCCCGGGCGATCTCGAAACCGATGCCCCTCGAGGCGCCGGTGACCAGAATCACTTTGCCCTCGAGGGGCTGTCCCATGCTTCACCTCCCCGGTCGGTCAGGCGACACCTGACCGGACCGAACGATAAGATCCGGGGCCTACTGTATTCGCTGCGGTTACCCTCCCAGTAGCAGGGCAACCTCAGGAGGTCGGAATGAAGATCACCTTCATCGAACCGATCGGGATCGACATCCACGTCCCCCGAGCCGTCTCGGTGCTCGAGAAACACGCATCGAGCGGCGTCTTTGTGGAGGTGGTTCATCTCGACCTCCCGCCGGAACTGACCGGCCCGATGCTCGCCCCGGTACCGCTGTACATGAACGAGCTGATCGCCACGGTTCTCCGGGCCGAGGAAGAGGGTTCCGACGCCGCCATCATCGGGTGCTGTTCGGACCCTGCTCTGATGGAGGCACAGCGGTCGGCGAAGATACCGGTGATCGGTCCTCTTCAGGCCGCCGCGGCGCTGGCGGCCGGACGGGGCCTCAACATCGGGATGCTCTTCCCCGACGAGCACGACTGGAAGACCACCGCCAACTGGGTGCGGCGCAACCTGCGGGCCTACGGACTGTCGGACGCGGTGAGCGACATCGCCTTCGTGCCGATGCACGTGGAGGGCGAGGACAGCCTGATCGGCAACATGGAGGTCACCGCCGAGATCGTCCAGGATCGTTTCCGCCGCCAGCTTCATGAGCAAGGGGTACCGGCCGCCCGGGCCATGCTGGAACGGGGGCCCGTGGAAGCCATCCTCTTCGGCTGCACCATATGGGGTGGCATGATCCGGGAGGTGGCTCACCTCATAGACGCGGTGGTCATCGACCCGATGGTGGCGTCGCTCCACCTGGCCGAGGCCCAGGTCCGGATAACCAACCTGGCCTGATCTTCGCCCGAACAAGGCCGAGCGTCTCGACACTCCTTGCTGTTTCCGACCCCGGTTCCGACGGGTAGCGCTCGATAACCGGAAGTCTGGGAACTACAGCCCCGGGATCATGGTTGCTCGGCCTCGGCTCCGCCGGGAGCCCGGAGAGTCACCATCGCCCGCTCTGCGGTCTCGGGATCGGGGACTTCGCCGCCGCGAGGACCGATCAGTAATGTGACCAGCGTCTCCAGTCGCGCCAAACGCTCACCGTGCTGCTTCTGTGTGGCCAGGACAGCATCGAACCGGCCGTTCATCTCGGCGCGGAACCCATTCAACTCGGCGCGGAACCCATTCAACTCGACGCGTATCTGCTTTAGGTCAGCGCGCAGCAGGACTAGCACCACACCAGCAAGCCCGGCGACCAGCGAGATCAACAGATTGGTGATGGCATCCATATCCATGAACATATCATCCTAATCTCTGCTTTAGAACCCCCTATTCTTCGCGTTCTCACGATCCCATCGGTACGCGAGCACGGAGGCGCCGGCCCGGAACCGTGATGCCCCTCGACGAAGCTTGTAGTCAGCCTGACCGACGCCGGCGCTCCGACTCGAGGCGCATCAACTCCCGGTCCCGCCAGAGCACCTGGTCGTCCCGGCTGGAGGGTGGGAATCTGGACTCGAGGTCCTCGGCCACCCGCTGCACCACGTCGGACTCCCACGGGTTCTCCTGACCGCGCTCCATCCCGATCCGGCCGTATACGGGGCCCATGAACCCGGCATGGGCGACGATGCCGCCCCGGATGTTCAACTCGGCGACGGCCAGGGGGCCGATCACCGACCACCGGCGGGCCAATCCCTCGGAGACCACCAGGTCGAGATCAGCCGGCGAGACCACTCCGTCCCTGACCAGCAGCAGGGCCTCCCGGAGCAGCGCGCCCTGCAGCCGGTTGAAGACCAGGCAATCGATCTCGTGGTGGACGGTGACCGGCAGCATCCCGGCGGCCGAGAACAGCTCGCGGGCCGCATCCACCGTTTCCCGGGCGGTGAACGGCGCCGGCGCCAGCTCGACCACCCGGATCAGGTAGGGCGGGTTGCCGGGATGGGCGAGCAGGCACCGAGAGCGTCCGTTGAGCCCGGCGGCTATCCCGGAGATGGTCATGGAGGAGGAGGAGCTGGCGAGCGTGGTGGTGTCATCCGCGCCCGCGTCCATCCTCTCGAACAGTTCGAGCTTCAGGGGAAGGGACTCGGGAGCACACTCCTGGACATGTTCAGCGCCGTCCAGCGCCTCGCTCAGATCGCCGGTGACCGCCAGCCGGGCGACGATCTCGGCGGGCGCCTCGTCGAGAAGGCCGAACGCGTCGAGTTCGCCCAGCCGGACCTCCACCTCTTCCACGAGGATCCGGCGACGGGTCTCCTCCGGTTCGAACACCGTGGTGACGTGGCCCGCCCGGGCGAAGACGATGGCCCAGCCGACCCCGATCGACCCTCCCCCGACTATGCCTATACGACCGCGGCCACGGTCTTGGCCAGCCGGGGAGTCCGATCCTCCCACTCGAGCCGGTCTAGCGGTCGAGTGGTCTGCTAGAGGCCGAACGAGTCGGCCAGCGCCTCGGCCTCCTCGACCAGCGGCATCAACCTCGCCATCCGTTCGCGGCCCTCCTCGCCCAACTCGGCGTAGGTGGTCAGCGGCGCCCTCACGTCACCCATCGGGTGACCGACTGCAGCCGCCAGCGCCTTGGAGTAGCACTGGTGACCGTAGGTCGGGTGGCCCTCGGCGATGGCGTGCTCGATGCGGTCGATCGGCCGCCAGATAGCCCGAGCGTCGTCTATGCGGCCCGCTTCGAGCAGCTCGAAGATACGGCCCGAAGCCCGCGGTAGGTAGTTGCCGAACGGGTTGACGTAGCCGATCGCCCCCAGCAGGTAGGAGTCCACCACCCACTCACCGGCGTACACCTTCATCCGTCCCCCGGAGGCTTCTATCACCTCCGGCACGCGGGAGAGATGCAGGCTCGACTCCTTGACGTACTGGACCGACTCCAACTCCAGGCACAGCTTGGCCTGGAGCTTGGCCGACATGTCCACATTGGAGGTGACCGGGTTGTTGTAGAGCATGATCGGGATCGAGATGGCCGCGTCGATCGCCTCGTAGTACCTGAAGATCTCGTCGTCGGTGGGCGTGTAGTAGTAGGGCGGGATGATCATCACGCCGTCGGCGCCCAGATCCTCCGCCTGGCGGCTGTGGCGGACCGCATTCGGCGTGTGGGCGTTCATCGTGCCGATGATCACCGGCATGCGCCCGTCGATGTGGTTGACGTACGTCTCCACGATCTGGCGGCGCTCCTCGTCGCTCACCGTCAGGAACTCCCCCGTACTGCCCAGCGCGATGATTCCCGGCACACCGACCTCCAGCTGCCAGTCCAGGAAGTTCTTCAACGCTCCGAAGTCGATGCCCGAGCCGTCCTCCGTGAAAGGAGTGACCGATACCGTGTAGCTGCCCCGAAACTCTTTGGCCATCATTCCTCCAGTCGCCAGTCCTGCCACTCTAGGAGGGTACCCAAGAATCTCCAGGTTGGCCCCCTGGCCGGCAACAAATCCCCCGGTCGAGGCTGCGGGCAAACTAGCCCCGTCTCTCTCAGCACCCTCCTAGTCGGGCGCTACGGCAGTCGCGGCGACCTCGCCGATGGCTACGGGGCGGATCGGGGCCTGGGGGGCGAAGCCGGAGAACTCCCCGAGCGCCAGTCCCGATGCCTCGGCGGCCACGGCGAGCACCGACGGGCTGCAGTAGCGGCCCTGGCACTTGCCCATGCCGGCCCGCGTCAGGCGCTTGGTCGCACCGGCAGACGTGGCGCCGCCCGCCGCCGCTTCTCTTAACTCGCCGAGGGTGACGGATTCGCACCGGCAGACGAGGGTGGTGTCGTGGGCCAACCCGGTTGTCAGGGGCTCCGCCCGGTAGAGGCCGCGGAGGTGGTGCTGGAAGCGCCGGTGCCGGAGGAGGGTCTTGCGGACGGGCGACAGGGCTCGGTCCAGGTGGTCGGGCGACACGGCCCCGAGGTCCGCCAGGACATCGCCGCCGGCGATGGCGCCGAGGGCGGTCGCCACGTAGGCGCCGTTGATCCCCCCGGCGTCTCCCACCACCCAGACCGAGTCGAGCGACGTCCGCCCGGTGGCTGTGCGAACCGCAACCAGCGTGCCCGTGCCCGGGTCGTAGCGATGATCGCATCCCAGGGCGCGGGAGATCTCGTTGGCCGGGATGAACCCGTAACCGAGGCAGACCGCGTCGGCGGCGAACTCCCGCTCCGTTCCCGGTACCGGACTGCCGGAAGCGTCCAGGCGGGCCACCACCGCCGCCTCCGCTCGCTGGTCGCCTCGTATCTCGACCACCGAGGCGCGGTCGATGACCGGAACCCTGGCCAGGGTGGTCCGGTAGGAGAACCCTTTGGCGACCAACTCCGGCGCTGCGGCAAGCATCCCGGCGCCGTTGCCGAGGTTCCGCCACCACCGGAGATCCGCCTGCTCGGCCAGCGCCACAACTTCGACCCCGGCTCTGACCAGTTCGGCGGCAACCTGCATGTTGAGCGGGCCGTTGCCGGATAGGACCACCCGCTCCCCCGGGGCGACCTGGCTCGATCTGAGCAGGGTCTGGGCGGCCCCGGTCGTCATCACGCCGGGCAGGGTCCAGCCCGGGATGGGAACGGGTCGCTCGTGGGCGCCGGTCGCGAGCACGAGCCGCCGGGGCCGGAACACCCAGTCGCAGTCCTCGCTCCGGGCGGCCAGCGCGTCGGGTGCGAAGGCCCCCCACAGGGTGACATTGTTGAGGAACCGGACCCCGGCTTCCTGCGCCCGAGCGATCAGCTTGCGTCCGGCCCGGTACTGGGAATCGATGCGGGAATCGTCGATGGCCCGCTCCGGCGGAGGTTGCTTGTAGAACTGGCCGCCGAGCTTGGAGCGCTCGTCGATAACCACCACGTCCACCCCGTGCCCGGCGATCACGGAAGCCACCGAGAGACCTCCCGGCCCGCCACCGACCACCAGAACCGTCGGCGAGAGTTCACGCCTCGGTCGGTCGTCCGGGGAGACGTCCGGAGGTCCGGGGGCGGCCGGCTGCAGGCTTACCTCCTGCCCGTCCTCCACGCCGGTCATGCAGGCCAGCGTCCCCGGCCGATCATCGACCACCACCGCGCACTCGTGGCAGGCGCCCATCCCGCAGAAGACACCCCGCCGGCCTCCGTCCACCGCTTCGCGCAGACCCATCTCGCCGGCAGCGACCAGCGCCGACGCAAGCGTGTCGCCCACCACCCCCTCCACCGGCTGGCCCTCGAAGGTCAGCCGGACCGATTCTGCGGGAGGCTCGACCCCCGGTACGCCGACGCGCACCCTCGAATCAGCCTTCGAGCCCGTTCTTGCGGCGGTACGCTCGCCAGGTGGTGGCCCACCGCTCGGGATCGTCGAGCCCGCTCCCGACTACCCGGTGGATGGGCTGGTTGTGGGGGGCGGTCTTGACCAGTTCGGGATCGGTGCGGGCCTCCTCGCAGATGGCGGCTATCACATCGATCCAATAGTCCAGGTCCTCGACCGACCACATCTCCCCCGCCTCGGGTGTGAACGGCTCCGGGATGAACCAGGGCTCGTGGCTCATCCAGAATGCATCCACGCCGTAGTCGACCATCCGGTTGGCGACGTCGACGGTGGTGACCCCGGTCTCCTCCGTGAGCTCGCCCAGGCTGTAGCGGGTCATCTCCATCCGGTACTCGTCCAGGTGGGGAAGGCCCTTGGACACGCCGGGGATCTGGAGCAGGCGGGTCTCCATGTAGTTGTTGGCCAGGAGCGACAGGTCAGCCGCCTCTTTGACCCCCGCCGCGCCCAGCGCCCGGAGCCACGAGTAGGCCTTGATGATGACCGGGATGTTGCCCAGATACTCGCGCACCTGCGTACTGCCGGCGTGCTCGGGAACCCTGATGGCGAACGCTCCGTCGTCTCCCTTGACCACCACCGGCGCGGTCAAGTACGGGGCCAGCTCTTCCGAGCATCCATAGGCGCCCACCGCCGGTCCGCCGCCCGCCTTGGGAGCGCCGAAGGTCTTATGGAGCATCATCATGCAGGCGTCGAAGCCCAGTTCCCGGGCCCGGATCCGGCCCATCACGCCGTTGAAGTTGGCGGTGTCGTAGAAGCACAGTCCGCCTACGGAGTGGACGATGTCCACCCACTCCTTGATGTGGGGGTTGTAGATGCCGATGTCGTCCGGGTTGTTGACCATCAGAGCAGCTGTCCGCTCCGATGCCGCCGCCCGGAGCGCCTCCACCGACGCGTAGCCCCGCTCCTCGAGGGGAAGGTTGATCACGTCGAATCCGGCCGCCGCCGCGGTGGCTGGGTTGCAGGGATGGGCCTGGACGGTGGTGATGATCTCCCTCCGCTGTGCCAGGTCCCCTCTGGCCTCGTGGTAGGCCCTGGTGACGGTGGCGTGGAGGAAGGCGGCGTCGGCGCCCCCGCCCGGCTGGAACACGAACTGGTCCATGCCGGTCAGATCCCGAAGCATCCGGTCGAGCCCATGGATGACCTCGAGCGTGCCCTGGAGGGTCTCGACGTCCTGATCGGGATGGGTCTCGGCCACGAAGGGCTGCCGGGTGAGCGCCTCGGTAACCCGCGGGTTGTACTTCATGGTGCAGGTGCCGAACAGGCTGATGCCCATCATCCCCAGCACCTCCTGGCTGAGATGCAGGTAGTGGCGCAGCACCTCAGGCTCCGAGAGCTCGGGCAGATCGGCCGGGCGGCCCCGGCGCAGGGACTCGGGAATCAGGTCGGCGGTGTCACCCACAACCGCGTCGAGATCGGGCTCGTCCACCGGGAAGAGCTGCCCCCTGCGACCCGGGGCGCCCATCTCCATCACCAGCGGCTCGTCCCAGACCGCGGCGTGGTACTTCCTCAGTCCGTTGGTAGTCATCGGGTCACCTCCTCCAGCGCGGCGGCCAGGCGGTCAATGTCGGCCCGGCTATGCACCTCGGTCACGCAGTACAGGGCGCTCTGGCCCAGATCGGGGAAGTCGCTGCTCAGGTCGCGGCCGCCGAAGATGCCGTGGTCCCTGAGGCGCCGGTTGATCTCGGCCACCGGGATCCCCGTGCCTTCGAAACCGACCACGAACTCCTTGAAGAAGCCGGTCGGCCATGGCAGCGACACCCCCGGCACGGCCGCTAGCCGCCGGGCGGCGTAGTGGCTCCTCCGGAGGATCGCTCCGCCCAACTCCTCGAAGCCGTCCGGCCCCAGCACCGACATGTAGGCGGCATTGGCGATCGCCCACAGGTAGACCGAGTTCCCGGTCCAGTCCTTGCCGTCCTCCCGGGAGCCGTATGAACTCTGCTGGAAGAGGGCGAGTCCGAAGGCCCGCTCCCCCTCGTGGGTGGTGTCGGTGAGGCTGACTTGGAGGGTGGGGTACTCCCGGGCGTAGCGTTCCTCGTCCCGGGTGGCGATGAAGCCCCCAACCCCGCCGCCGCCGTTCATGTGGATGCCGAGCGGCTGGGTGGTCCCGACCGCTATGTCGGCGCCGTAATCGGAGGGCGGGACTATCACGCCTAGGGAAGTCGGATCGACGCCGACGATGGTTTCGGCCCCCGCGGCTCTGGCCATCCGCGCGATCTCGGCGGCCCGGTCCTCGATCACACCGAGGTAGGCGGGGTTCTCGAAGTAGACCGCGGCAACTCCGTCGTCAAGACGGCTGCCCAGGTCGGCCAGGTCGAGGCGTCCGGTCGCCGGATCGTAACCCACATAGGCGATCTCGATGTGGCCCTCCTGCTCCGGGAACCCGGCGTAGGTGCGTGCGACGTCCAGACGCTGCGGATCCATGAGGGCGGGAACCAGAACCCGGCTGCGTCCCGTCATCCGGGTCGCCATCCGCATCGAATGGCCCACCGCGGCACCCCAGCTGTATACGGGCAGGCCCACGAATTCCATCCCCACCAACTCCCCCAACTGGCTGGCGAACTCGAACCAGGCCTGGTTGCGGCCCAAGTCGGATGAACCGGTACCCCAAACCGAGGTCAGGAACTCACTGCGGGTCCAGATCTCGTCGCAAATGGCCGGCACATGGTGCTGCCAGGTGCCGCCTCCCAGGAAGCTGAGGTTGTCCTCGCAGTGCTCATTCTTCCCGAGCACCCCTGTCATATGTCGCTTCAGCTCCACCTCTGAGACGAGGGGCTCGGGCAGTTCGAACCGCCGGGTGGTTACGTGTTCGTCGGGTATCTGCTCGAACAGTTCATCGACGGCGGTGGCGCCGATCGCGTTGAGCATGTGCTTCTTGGTCTCCTCCGTCGAGTTGGCCATGTAGGGGTGGGCTCTGTTCACTCCATCACACCTTCGGTCTCGCGCTTTCTTCCTGGCCGCTAACTCTACCGATAGGAGGCTGCGGCGCGTCGTCAGTGGGCAGTGGTCAGTGGGCAGTGGGCAGTGGTCAGTGGGCAGTGGTCAGTGGGCAGTGGGCAGTGGTCAGTGGGCAGTGGGCAGTGGGCAGTGGGCAGTGGGCAGTGAATGCTGTAACACGGGGAGTGACACTCGCCATCCACAAGACTTACGGGCACAGGGAACTCGATCGCCTCCGGGGCACCCACCGGCCACTACAGACCACTAACTTCCCGGTTCATGGACCGAGCGAACCCGATCCGGTTGGGCTTGATCGTCAACCCCATCGCGGGAATGGGGGGATCGGTAGGCCTCCACGGCACCGACGGTGACACCTACCGGCAGGCCGCCGCCCTCGGAGCGGTCCCCATCGCCCACCGGAGGGCAGCCCGGGCTGTCCGGTTGCTGGCGGACGCCCTACCCGACCTGCCGGTGCTGGCCGGCGCTGACGAAATGGGAGAGAACACGGCTCGAAAGGCCGGGCTCCTCCCGGAAGTGGTACCGGTGAGAACGGACCCGACCACCTCGGCCGACACTCGTGAGGTAGCCGCCCGGATGGTGGAGGGGGGTGTCGGCCTGATCGCCTTCGCCGGAGGGGACGGGACCGCCCGCGACATCGTGGAGGTCGTAGGTACCGAGGTGCCGGTGGTGGGCATACCCACCGGTGTCAAGATGCATTCCGCCGTGTTCGGAAACACGCCCGAAGCGGCCGGCGCCATGGCGGCCCGCTACCTGGCGACGCCTGACAAAGTCCCGCTGACCAGGCGAGAGGTGCTGGACGCCGGGGACGACCCGGGCCACGTGGCCGGCTTCTCGGTCGCATCCGTCCCGTTCGTCCGTGACCTTCTGCAGCCGGGCAAGGCCACCACGGCGCTCGGGGACGACGCCAGCCTGGACCGCCTGTGCGAGAAGCTCGCCGACGAAATGGCGCCCGATCATCTCTACCTGCTCGGACCCGGTACCACGGTGGCTCGGATTCTCGATCACCTGGACCTGGAGGGAACCCTGGCCGGAGTGGACGTGGTTCGCAACCGCCGGATGGTCGCCACCAACGTCACCGCCGCCGAGTTAGTCGCCCTGCTGGAGCCAGGCGTCCCGGCCACGATCTACTTGGGGGTGATCGGTGGCCAGGGTTTCCTGCTCGGCCGGGGCAACCAGCAGATCAGCCCTGAGGTGGTCAGCCGGGTCGGGGAGGACAACGTAACGATCCTGGCAGGCGAGGAGAAGGTACGCCTCCTGGACCCGCCCGTCCTCCGGGTGGACACCGGCGTGGAAGCAGCCCGGCCGGTCATGCTGGGATACAGAAGGGTCCACACCTCCCCCGGCCGCAGCACCGTGATGAAAGTGGTCAGCTGAACCGCCCCACAACCGGACCGGCCGGCAGCCCCCGGCCGGCAACGGCTACCGGGTCGGGATGCGCATTCCGGCTTCGTGGCTCTCCACAACAGGGTTCACGGCCCGGGGATCGAGGACAAGGGTGACGCGGGGGTGCGTCCGGAGGATCGAGGCCGGCAAGGCCTCGGTCACCGGGCCGCGCAGGACGCTCACGACCGCGGTGGCCTTGGCGGCGCCCGACGCCATCACCATCAGATGGCCGGCCCCCATGATCGTGCCGAGACCCTGCGTCACCGCGCGGCGCGGTACCTCATCCGGAGTATCGAAGAACCGGGCGTTGTCAGCCCGGGTGGTCGCGGTGAGCCTCACGACCCTGGTGCGGGAGTCGAAGGCCGAGCCGGGCTCGTTGAAGGCGAGATGGCCGTTGCGCCCGATCCCGAGGATCTGGAGCCCGATCCGCGCCCGGCTGATCATGCGGTCGTAGCGGGCGCACTCCTCCTCCAGTTCGGCCGAGCAGACGTCTGGCGAGAACAGGTGGACGGGTCGGAGGTCGACCTGTCCGCCCAACTCGGTGCGGACGACGTTGCGGTACAGCTGCGGATGGTCGGGATCGAGCCCCACGTACTCGTCGAGCAGGAAGGCCCGGGCCGCGGCAAACGAGAGGGACTCCTCGCGGTGACGGCGGACCAGCTCCCTGTAGAGGGGCTGCACAGACGCGCCGGTCGCCAGGCCGAGCGCCGGCGAGTGAGTGGAAACGAGGAACGCCTGGACGATATCCGCCGCGCGGTTGGCCATCTCATCGCTGTCCGAGGCGACGATGACCTCCACTTGCGGCGCAGTCCTTCGCAGCCGGACTACTCGACCCGGGGGGTGCGCCGGTCCGGTGTGGGTGGGGTCTCTGCGGACGGGCTCCCGGACCGGTCGGACCGACCTGCGCCCGCCTTCACGGGCTCGGACCTCCCCGGGGCTCTCCTGCCGGGGACTCGGTGGCCCGCGCGCCGGTGATGAAGGCCACCAGGTCGTCCTGCGTCACCTGGCTGACGTCGGCTTCGGCCGTCTTGCGGCCCCGTCGTAGCACCACGGCCGTGTCGCACACCGCGGTTACCCGGTCCATGTTGTGGGTTACCAACAGCACCGCCACGTTCGCGTCCCGCAGCGTCCGGATCAGGTCCAGCACCCGGCGGGCCTGCTCGACGCCCAAGGCCGCGGCGGGCTCGTCCAGGAGAACGATCCGCTGGCCCCAGGCCACCGCCCTCCCGATGGCGATGGCCTGGCGCTGGCCACCTGACAGCAGGCCGACCGGCTTGCGCAGCGACGGGAGCGCGATGCCGAGCCGGGCCAGGGTCTCGCCGCACTCCTCCTGCATGCGCCTCTTGTTCAGCAACCCCAACCGAGACCCGAACCGCCCGCCCCGCGTGTACTCCCGGTTCAGGAACAGGTTCTCGGCCACGTTCAGCGTGTCGATGAGAGACAGGTCCTGGTGGACGGACTCGACGCCTAGCGAGCGGGCCACATCCGGAGAGGAGATCCGATGCTCGGCCCCGTCGATGCGGATGCTGCCCGAGTCCGGCTGGTAGATCCCGGCCAGGCACTTCACGAGCGTCGACTTACCGGCCCCGTTGTCACCCAGCAGCGCCGTCACCCGCCCCCTGTGAAGATCGAGCGAGACGCCATCAAGTGCCTGCACGGCGCGGAACGCCTTCGACAGGTTCCGTACCTCGAGGGCGGGAGAGGTCATCCCTGCCGCTCCGGTATCGGGTCGCCCAGGGTGTTCCAGACGCCGGACACCACCGGGGTGGCCGTCCGGGCGCCCGTCACTCCCACCACGCAGGCCCGAGTCACGAAGGCTTGAACACGGAAGCCGCAAATCACCGTGTCCCCCTCGTCGACGGTGCGGGATGCCGGTGGATGGAGCCTTGCGTAGTAATCGATGCCGGCCGGGTCGGGCATGTCGAGCGGTACCGGCTCGGTGGACGCGTCCTCGGGGGCGGCCGCCACGAGTGCCCGCGTGCCGTACGGGTCGAAGACCGGGTCGACGTAGAAGCCGCCGCCGAAGCACAGCGGAACGCCCTGGTGCAGGTGGGCTACCTCGGTGAGGTAGAGAGCGGCGGGCTGTTCGGGGAGATCCTCCACCGCGTGCAGCGGCGTCGAACCCGTCAGGCCGTGGCCGGGCTCCACCTGGGTGGCCCCGATGTCCGCCAGCAGATCGA
>WTGW01000083.1 GCA_011523395.1 Acidimicrobiia bacterium | reverse complement strand
CCACTGACCACTGACCACTGACCACTGACCACTGACCACTGACCACTGACCACCGCCCGGGAACCAACGCCCGAGACGGGAAGGGTTCAGGCAGTTGCCGGGGTAACGAACCGTCCGTATCCCGGCTCCGCGGTCACCACTCCGTCGCGGGCCACGATCCTGCCCCGCACCGTGGTCAGCACGGGAACACCTTTGAGTGTCTGGCCCTCGTACCCCGAGTACCCGGCCTTTGAGAGCACCTCGTCCCGGGTGACCGTGTGCTCGGCGTGATAGTCGATCACCACCAGGTCGGCGTCGGACCCAACCTCGATGGTGCCCTTGCGCGGGTACAGCCCGAAGCGCCGAGCCGGGTTGTGGGAGCCGATCCGCACCACGTTGTCGAGGGAGATGAGGCCCCGGCGCGAGGCGTCCAGCAGCTTCATCAGGTAGTGCTGGAGCTGCGGCGTGCCGGTGGGGGTGGCCCACATGTTGTCCCAGCCGGTGGCCTTCTCCTCGAGGGTGTGGGGGGCATGGTCGGTTCCCAGCACATCGATCGTGCCGTCGGCGATCCCCTCCCAGAGCGCCTCCCGCCACTCGGGTTTGAGGCATCTCCCGATGGCGAGGGGACCCATGTGGGCTATCTCGTCCCAGTCGGCGTGGAATAGCCCGAACGCGTTGACCTCGGACGTGACGTCCTGTCCGTCGGCCTTGGCGCGGCGGATCAGCTCCACTGTCCGGTCCGACATCATGTGGAGCACGTGCAGCGGTCCTCCCACGCCGTGGTTGAGTTCGATCAGCGTGGCCACCCCGCTGTTCCACACCGCCCCGTCATACATCCACTCCGCCTTGGCGTACGACTCGGGGTCCATCTTCCCCGCCTCGAAGTGGGCGTGCTCGATCAGGCCGAGGACCGCCTGATCGTTGGGATGGACCATCAGGGGTCGGCCGGTCTCGCCCACCGCCTCCATGATCCGGACCAGGTCGTCGTGCTTGTGAACGCCCAACCCGGGCATATGCGGGTAGCTACGGGCGGCGTCCACCACCATGAAGACCTTGAAGCCGAGCGCGCCCATCTCCGCCATCTCCGCCACCATGTCCACGTTGGTGGGGGAGGGGTTGTGGTTGAAGTCGACCACGGCGCGCCGGGACTGATCCTCGATCAGGGCCCGGTAGCGCTCCGGCGTGGTGGTAGGCGGGTTGACGTTGGGCATTCCGACCGTAGTGGTCACTCCGCCTGCCGCCGCTCCGCGGGTGGCGCTGGTGATGTCTTCCTTGTGGGTGAAACCCGGGTCCCGGTGATGGGAGTGAGTGTCGATCAAGCCCGGGATCACCAGCCGATCGGCGGCCTCTACGACCTCGGTCGCATCCACCGGTCCTTCCCCGGTCGGCCGCAATGCGGCGATCCTCTCGCCTGTGATCAGGATGTCCGTCCGGTCGACGAATCCCTGGGTGGTCCAGATCGAGCCACCGACTATGGCGAGATCGAATGCGGGCATGCGCAACTCCTTGGCGGTCCGGTGGGATGTGCCTCCCACCCTAATTTCCGGCTGAGCCGACCATGTGTTCGGCCTCCGCCGCTCGGATCAGCTCCACGAGCCTCTGCGGGGTGATCGGCATCTCGTTGATCTCGATTCGCAGCGGTCGGAGGGCGTCCACGATCGCGTTGGCGATGGCACCGGGAGCGGAGGCGGTCGAGCCCTCCCCGGCGCCCTTTACGCCCAGGGTGTTGAGCGGGGTGGGATGCGGTCGGTGGATGACCTCGATGTCGGGGACGTCCGTGGCGGTGGGAAGCAGGTAGTCGATGAAGGTTCCGGAGAGGAGTTGTCCGTCCTCGTCGTACACCGCTTCCTCCAGGAGGGCGTTTCCGATCCCATGGGCCACCCCACCGTGTTGCTGGCCGTCCACCACCATCGGGTTCAGCACGGTGCCGCAGTCGTCCACCACCACGTAACCGGTGAGGCTGACGACACCGGTCTCCCGGTCCACAGCCACCGACGCGACGTGGGTTCCCGATCCGAAGGTGACCGTGGAGGGCACGAACTCGTCATGCGCGCTCAGCCCGGACCCGTCACCGTCGTTGCGGTCGCGGGCGGCGGCGGCCAGCTCGGGGAAACCGAGCCCGATTCCTGGCACGCCTCGGGGGCTCACCAGGCCGTCCCGGATGTCGAGGTCGGCCGGGTCGCATTCGAGCAGTTCGCCCGCCAGTTCGAGGACCTGTCGCCGCAGTTCGATAGCCGCGCTATGGACGACCGAACCTGCCGTGACGGCGCTTCGGCTTCCGAAGGTGCCTCCGCCTCGCTCCAGGAGCCCGGTGTCGCCGAAACGGGTCTCGATGCGGTCATAGGGAACGCCGAGCGCGTCGCCTGCCACCTGGGCCAGGGTGGTGGCATGGCTCTGGCCGTGCGGGTTGGACCCGCAGGTGAGGACCACTCTCCCCGAGTCGTCGATCTCGAGGCGGGCGGTCTCGTGGGGACCCAGTCCGGTGGCCTCCACATGCGAAGAGATACCGATGCCGCGGGCGCGGTTGCCCTCTCCGGCTCTGCCGCCCAGCCGGCGCTTCTCCCAGTATCCGGAGGCTTCGAGCGCGGTGTGGAGCTGGTCGGGGAAGTTGCCGGAGTCGTACACCATGGGCGCTCCGTCCCGGTACAGCATGCCCATGTCCCGCGGCATCTCACCGGCGGGGATCAGGTTGCGCCGCCGCAATTCCGCCGGGTCGAGACCCAGGTCGTCGGCGGCCATGTCCACCAGCCGATCGAGCACGAAGGTGGCCTCCGGGCGCCCGGCGCCCCTTACGGGCGTGTTCCGGGTCTTGTTGGTGAGGACGCACAGCCCTTCCACATCGAAGTGGTCGATCGCGAACTGGCCCCGGGCGTGGGAGGCGATGTTGAACGGCAGGGTCAGGCCGAACAGGTTGGCCGATCCGCAGTCCTGGACGATACGCATGCGGAGAGCCCGGAACCTCCCCGAGAGGTCGTAGGCCAGCCGGGCGTCGATGATCTGGTCGCGGGAGTGGCGGGCGTTGCCCAGGTTCTCGCGGCGGTCCTCCAGCCACCGGACCGGCCTCTCCAGCGCTCGGGCGGCGAACGCCACTAGGAGCTCCTCCGCATAGATGCCCCCTCCGAAGCTCCCGCCCATGGGGGGCGCCACCACCCGGAGATCCTCCTCGCCGCACCGGAGGAAGTCGGCCAGGTAGGACCGGAGGACATGGGGTATCTGGGTGGTGGACCAGACTGTCAGCGGCTCGGTGCCGGTGGCCGGCACGCCCACCGCGCCCCGGTTCTCGATGGGCGATCCCACCGAGCGCCCGATGCGGAATCGGCCGCTGACCGTTCGATCGGCTGTTCCTGCCACGCGGCCTGGGTCACCGACCTCGATCCGGAACGAGGCCTGGACGTTGCCGGGCACGTCGGCCGCTACCGGATCGGCGCCGGGCGCCATGGCTTCGAGCGGGTCGACGATCGGGTCCATCGGCTCGTAGTCCACCTCCACCAGTTCGGCGGCGTCCTCGGCGGCCGCTCGACCGGTGGCTACGAGGAGGGCCACCGGCTCGCCCACCCGTGACACCCGGCCCGGGGCGAGGATCGGCTCCCTGTATGGCCCCAGGAACACGTCGTGACGTTCCACGAAGGCAGGCGTGAGCGAGTAGAACTGGCGGGTCAGAGCAGGATCGACGTCCACGAGATCCTCGGCGGTGAACACCGCCACCACGCCGTCGGCGGCGAGCGCGGCGGTGGTATCGATCGACAGGATGCGGGCCCTGGCGAACGGACTCCTGATGACGATCGCCTCGAGCTGGTCGCCGAACGCCAGGTCGGCCAGGTACCGGCTCTTCCCTCGCAGGAGCCGGTCGTCCTCGCGCCTGGCCAGTGGCTTCCCGACCTGCCTCATGGCGCGGCCTGCCGGCGGACGAGGTCCTTCACGGCGGCGACGATGTTGTGGTAGCCGGTACATCGGCACAGGTTTCCCGACAACCGTTGCCGTATGGCGTCGGAGTCAACGGCAGGCGCCTCGTCGAGGTACTCGATGGTTGTCAGGAGGAAGCCCGGCGTGCAGAACCCGCACTGGAGGGCATGATGTTCGGCGAAGGCCTGCTGGACGGGATGCAGCCTCTCGCCGTCGGCTGCCAGACCCTCCACGGTGATGACCGACCGGCCCTGAGCCTGGACCGCCAGCAAAGTACATGAGCGGGCCGTCCGGCCGTCAAGGAGCACCGTGCAAGCTCCGCACACCCCGTGCTCGCACCCGAGATTGGTCCCGGTGAGGCCCAACTGGTCACGTAGGGCGCCGGCGAGAGTCTGGCGCGGCTCCACCTGCACCGACACGGCGGCACCGTTGACGGTCAGGCGGATCGTGTGCAGCTCGGGGGTCATGGCCGCGCCAGTGCCCGGCGATAGGCGCGCGCCACGGCGCGGCGGGTCAACACCCGGGCCAGCTGCCGCTTGTAGTCCTCGCTCCCGTGCAGGTCGGCTACGGGATCGGTTTCGGAGGCGGCCGCCTCGCCGGCTGCTTCGAGGTCCTGGGCCGACGGGACGCTGCCGGCCAGGAGGGCTTCGGCCCGCGGCGCCCGGATGGGCGTGGACGCGGCGCCCGCCAGGGCAATCCGGACGCCCTCGATCGCCTCGTCCGCGACCGTGACCGCGGCTGCCGCGCCGACCACGGCGAAGTCCCCGTGGCGCCTGGCTACCTCCTCGAATGCGGAACCGGTGCCCGGTCCGGGCATGTCCAGGCGCACTTCGGTCAGTATCTCGTCGGGGGCCAGGCAGCTGGCCATCCATCCGGTGGCGAAGTTCTCCGCCGCCACGCTGCGAGTGCCGCGGGGTCCGGTGACCATTACTCGCGCTTCCAGTGCCAGCGCGACGGCGAGCCACTCGGCGGTGGGATCGGCGTGGGCGAGGCTTCCGCCGACCGTGCCGACGTTGCGGATGGCGGCGTGGCCCAAGACGTCCAGGGCTTCCGCCAGCATGTCGCACCGGGAGGTGACCCGGTGATCGAGTTCGATGGTCCGATGGGTGACCATGGATCCGATGGTCAGCCGGTCGGCTTCAAGGCGGTAGCGGCCGAGTTCCGCGATGTTGCGTAGATCGATCAGGACTGCCGGTCGGACCAGGCGGAACGCCATCAGCGGCAACAGGCTTTGACCGCCGGCCAGTATCTTGGCCTCCTCCCCGTACTCGCACAGGAGCGAGAGTGCCTCCTCCAGAGAGTCCGGGGCGAGGTATCTGAAGGGCGCCGGCCTCACCGGCTGCTCCCGGCCACGGATCACGAACTCCCGATTCGGGCGATCGCCTCCATCTCGATCATCTGCCTGGGGTCGAAGAGCCGCTCGATCTGCACCAGCGTGGAGGCCGGCCAGACGTCGCCCCACCGCTCGCGCCACACGGGCTCGATCACGTCCCACAGCGTGATGTCCGTGACGTAGGTCCGGATCTGGACCACGTCGTCCATGGTGGCGCCGGCGGAGTCCAGCACGTTGGCCATGTTCACCAGAACCTGGCGCGCCTGGGCCGCCATGTCGTCGATTCCCACGATCGTTCCGTCAGCGATCCGGGAGGTCAGCCCGCTCACGTACAGGGTCGAACTGCCCGCCTCCGCGGCGATGATCTGGGCGAAGCCGTCTATCGGAACGTGGTATTCGGGGCTGTTGATCGCCTTCCGGCCCACTGAGACCTCCTGTTTCGCATCTGGCCAACCGTTGCGGGGCCGGGGATTCGCCGAGCGGGCGGGGCCCGAGATCGAGCGGTGACCCTTCGCAGGTTAGCCCCGATCCTCATTCCTGCAGACCGTCGGGTGGGTCAGACGAGCGACGTCGCGTTCCGGTGAGCGGTGTACGCTTCGGGGACCGATACACCGATCGCCGACCCAGGGAGGGTGGTATATGACAAGGATTTCGAGACGGACGGGTCTGGTGGCAGCGCTTCTGAGCCTCGCACTCGTGGCAGCCGCCTGCCAAGGGGACGATGCCGAATCGTCCGGCGCCGGTTGTGCGGTCGACGGCGAGTTGCGTGAGACAACGTTCCTCCTTCCCTTCCCGTTCGCCGTACCCTTCTACTCGATCTTCGTAGCGGAGTCGCTCGGCTACTACGAGGAAGAGGGCATCTCGGTCAACATCGAGTTCGCCGACGGCAGCGCGTCCGTGGTTCAGCAGGTGGTGGCCAACAACGTGGAGTTCGGTCTGGCCGACCCCGGCCCGATCGTGGACGCCGTCGCTCTGGGCGAAGACCTCAAGGTGGTCTTCGTACTCCAGAACCGGCTCATCTACGCACTGGTGACGCCCGCAGGATCGCCCTTCACCACCATCGAGTCGTTCGCCGGTCAAACCCTCGGTGTGTCGGAGGCCACCGCCGGCGAGGTCCCGTTCTTCGAGAGCATGCTGGCGGCCGCCGGCATCGACCCGGAGGCGGATGTGGAGATCATCGAGACCGGGGCCGGCGGGACCACCGCTGCCGCCTTCGACAGCGACCGGATCGTGGCCTACTTCTCGGACTACTTCAACGTGATCGAGTTGGGCTTCGAAGTCGACCTGAACGAGTTCGATCTGGGCGAGTTCGGGCTGCTCAACGGCGCCAGCATCGTGGTCCAGCAAGAGCTCATCGACAGCGATCCCGGCCTCGTAGAGTGCTTGCTGCGCCCGATCGCCCGGGCGGCGGAGTACACCCACGCCGATCCGAGAGCCGGGCTGGACGCGATCGCCGCTTCCCGCCCCGATCAGGTGGGCGATCCCGAAGGGTTCGACAAGCTGGCCATCGAGGAGAGCATCAAGCGGCAGCTGCCATACGAGGACTCGGGCAACCGGCTGGGTTGGAACCGTCCGGATTCGTGGACGGCCTACATCGACCTGTTGGCATCGCGGGGAACCCTCGGCGATGGCTTCGATCCCACGTCGGTGTACACCAACGAGTTCATCGACACCATCAACGACTTCGACAAGCAGGCGGAGCGGGATGCCGCCACGTCGGCCTGATCGGCCGTCGAGCCGAAGCACACGGAAGGGCCGCCATCCGGCGGCCCTTCCGCTTACCGGGTCGGAACCGGTGGGGAGATCGTGGACCGGTTCGCCGGGCCGGACCGCTACTGGAGGCGCTGCATCCTGGTGGTGGCCGACCAGAAGATGACCTTGCGCTCCGTGTAGGCGATCAGTGAGTAGAGCAGGTAGGCGAGCACCGACACGACGAACAGGAAGGCGAACAGCCGGGCGGTCTCGAGCCGTGCCGCCGCGAACTCGATCTGGAACCCCAGCCCGTCCTGGGCGCCGGCGAACTCGCCGATGACCGCCCCGATCGCGGCGAAGGCCATGGCCGTGCGCAGCGAGGCGAACACGAACGGGGCGGAGCGGGGGAGCTTGAGCCGCAGGAACGTCTGCCAGCGGGAGGCCCGGATCGACGCCATCAACTCCAGTTCCTCCTCCTCGGTTGATTGCAGGCCGGTGACCGTGTTGACGAACACCGGGAAGAAGCAGATGACCGCCGCGATGAGGATCTTCGGCATCGCCCCGAATCCGAACCAGATCACGAACAGGGGGGCGATGGCGATCTTGGGGGTCGAGTTGAGGGCGATGGTGTAAGGGATCACGATCCGGCGCGCGGTGGCGAACTCGGCGACCAGAGAGCCGATCACGATGGCCGTCCCCGAACCCAGCAGGAACCCGAACACGATCTCGTACAGCGTGATCCAGGTGTCCTTCCAGTAGGCCAGGTTGCTGAACAGGTTGGTTATCACGAACCAGATGGCGGCCATGATCGAGGAGGGCGCCGGTACCACGATCGGGTTGACCCCGCCACTCCGCGACACGTACTCCCACACACCCAGGATCACCACGAGGGAGGCCAGGAACGTCAATGCCGACTTGGCCCGGTCGCTCACAGCGGGCGTCCCATGCTGTCCTTGGCCAGTTCGAGCAGGGAACGGGCTTCCCGGATGTACACGTTCAACTCGTCAGAGGCCAGCAGGTCCTCCGAGCGGTCCTTGCCCAACGGGACGGCCACCTCCCCGGCGATCTTGCCCGGGCGCGGTGTCATCACCACCACCCGGTCGCCGATGAATGCCGCCTCGAGCGGGTTGTGGGTGACCAGCAGGGCGCTCCGGTTCTGCTGGATGATGATGCGCCTGAGCTCCAGGTCCATGTACTCGCGTGTCATCTCGTCCAGTGCCCCGAACGGCTCGTCGAGCAGGAGCACCTTCGGCTCGCCCATCAGCATGCGGCATATCGCAACCCGCTGCTGCATCCCACCCGACAGCTCCCACGGATATCGTTGCTCGAAGCCCTGGAGTCCTGCCAGAGCGATGAGGTCGTTGGCCCGGTCGAGAAACTCCGACCGCTTGGCGCCGTGGGTGCGCACCGGCAACAGCACGTTGTCGACCACCTTGAGCCACGGGAACAGGACGGGCTTCTGGAACATCATGCCGGTGAGTTCGCCTGGCTCGGTCACCGGAACACCGTCGACGAGGATCCGTCCGCCGGTGGCCGGGTAGAGGCCGCCGATCATCTTCAGCAGGGTGCTCTTGCCGCAACCGCTCGGCCCCAGGAGGGCTACCACCTCGCCTTGGTCGACGCGCATGCTGATGTCATCCAGCGCCAGGAGTGCCTGAGGCGTTTCCTCGTTGTAGATCTTGGTGACGCCGTCTACGAGCACGGCCGGATGCCCTGCCCGACCGTGACTGGACGGGCCGGGGCCGTCCGTTGCGGGCTTCGGAGCTCTCTTGGGACGGAAGCGAACCATCAATCCCGTCTTCTACTGGCCGGATTCAAGACTCTTTGCGAAGTCCGGTCTCGTATGTGTACGTGGGGGTACTCACCGGCGAGAGTGTAGAGCCGGAACGGAACCGTCCCGCGACTTGAAGCCGTGCCGACCGCTGCCTGTACCGCTACGCCGCGCCGGTTCAGGGGTGGCATCGCCTACTCCCCGCTCATCGCACGCGAGAGGGCCACTGCGGCGTGCAGAGCCGTGCCGCTGATCATCGCCTCCTCGTCGAACACCGCCCGGTTGGAGTGGAGCCCGGCTGCCCGGCCCGGTTCGAGCTCGGGAGGGCACGCCCCGAGGAACGACATGGTCCCGGGCACCTCCTGCAGCACGAATCCCCAGTCCTCGGCGCCCATGAACGGCGAGTCCATCCACACCACGTGGTCGTCGCCCAACGTGTTCCGGGCCACTGCGTCCACCCAGGCCGTGTGGTCGGGGTCGTTGACGGTCACCGGATATCCCAGGTCGATCTCGACCTCGGCCTCCACGCCGTGGGCCGCGGCGATGCCGGGGACCACCCGGTTGATCAACTCGTGAAGCTGGCGGCGGGTACTGTCCGAGACGGCTCGGATCGTTCCGACCAGCAGGGCGGTCTCGGGGATCACGTTGTGGGTGGTCCCGGCGTCGACGGTCGCAAAGGTGATCACGCCCGGATCGAAGACGTTGATCCGGCGGGTGATGGCGGTCTGCGTGGCCAGGACGATCTCCGCAGCCACGGGAATCGGATCGTAGGAGAGGTGGGGGGCCGAAGCGTGGCCTCCCTTGCCCCGGACCGTGACCCGGACCTCATCGTCCGAAGCGAGTTGCGGGCCCTTGCGGTGGAGCACCATGCCGGTGCGCGTCCAGGTGTTGACGTGGATGGCGAAGGCGCCCGAGGGCCGGTCTTCCGTCGTTTCGAGCAGACCCTCCTCGAGCATGAACCGCGCCCCGGCGAAGCCCTCCTCGCCGGGCTGGAACATGAACAGCACCGTACCTCCCAGGTCGGACTTCATCGAGGACAGCACCCGGGCCGCCCCGACCAGCATGGCGGTGTGCAGATCGTGCCCGCAGGCGTGCATGAACCCGTCGTGGAGGCTGGCGAACTCCAGGCCGGTCTCCTCCGTCACCGGGAGGGCATCCATATCGGCCCGGAGCAGGGTCACCGGGCCGGGTTGGTCACCCTCCAGCACCGCCACGATCCCGCTGGTGGTCTCGTGGAGCACGATGTCGAGCGGTAGGCCTTCCAGTGCTTCGAGCACGATCCGGCGGGTCTCGGGGAGGTGGTTGCCGCGCTCGGGGAACCGATGGAGCAGCCGGCGCAAGTCGACCAGGTCCGGGTACAGGTGCTGGGCGGCTGCTCGGAGGTCGGGCACGGTGCCGCATGCTACTCGCTGCGCGATCCGTGGGGCCGGAGCCGTAACATGGCGCGCCGGAGGTGACGGTTGATCGTAGACGGACATGTGCATCTCAGTGACGACCCGGATCCCACCCGAGGTTGGCCTCCGTTCACAGCCGACGACCTGATCTCCATCATGGACGAGGAGCTCCCGGTCCCGGGCGGCCCCCGGGTGATCGACCGGGCGGCGGTCATGCCGATGTTGGGTCCCACCCAGCGGGCCGATCTCAGCTTCCGTGAGCAGCACAGGCCGGTGATCGAAGCGGTTCGCAAGTACCCCGACCGGCTCGTGGGTACGTTCATGCTCAATCCGCACCTGGGTGTGGACGCCGGCCTGGCCGAGCTGAGGCGTCTGGTGGCCGAGGAGGGGTTTCGCATGGTGAAGCTGCACCCGACCGCGCACGCCTACTGGCCCAAGGCCCGCGAATTCACCGACCCGGTGTTGGAGGAGGCCGCTCTGCTGGACATTCCGGTCCTGATACACACGGGCGATCCACCGTTCGCGGTCCCGGCGCTGATGGAGCCCTTGGCCGCCGACCATCCGGGCACGACGGTCATCCTGGCTCATCTCGGGACCCAGAAGATCGGGTACGCGGACGACGCCATCAATGTGGCTCGCCACTGCGACAACGTGTACCTGGAGACCGGGTGGGGCCATCAGCCGAGGGTTGCCGAGGCGGTCCTCGCGATCGGCGCCGGCCGCATGGTGTTCGGCAGCGACTGTCCGGTGCAGGATCCATACAGCCAGCTACGCATAATCGAGACCCTCACCAGGGACGGTCCGCTCGGGATCAACCTGAGCGAATCGGACATGGAAGCCATCATGGGGAACAATCTGGCGCGGCTCCTGCATCTCTGAGCATTCGACGGATGACTCCTCGGTCCCGGACGGACGGGAGGCGGCGTCAATGGAGGACGGACCCTCCGTTCACAGCGATCAACTGGCCGGTCACGAAGTCCGAGGCCGCAGACGCCAGGTAGAGCATCGTGCCGGTGAGGTCGTCAGGTGTCTCGGCCCTGGGAAGCGCCCGCCGGGCGATGCTCCGCACCGGCGCATCCCCACCGAGGCGGAGGGCCGATTCGGTCTCGGTGAAGCCGGGCGCCACCGCGTTCACCCTGATCCCGTCGGGTCCCAGCTCGTGGGCAAGGGTTCTGGTCAGCGCCCAGATGGCGCCCTTCGAGCCCACGTAATGCGCCATTCCGGGCACTCCCGACAGCACCAGATCGGAGGACATGTTGATGATCTTTCCGTATCCGGCCTCCCGCATTCCCCCGGCCACGGCTCGGACCATCAGCCACAGGCCCTTTACGTTGACGGCCATCGTCCGATCCCACTCCGCTTCCGTGATCCTGTCGAATGGCTGCCGGCGGAGCCCTGCCATATCGGCGGCGTTGTTCACCAGGATGTCGACCGTGCCGACGGTCCTCCGGGTGCGTTCGGCCATGCGGGCCACGCTCTCCGCATCCGCCACGTCGGTCCGGATGGCCAGGGCCCTGCCTCCGTCACCGAGGATGGAGTCGGCTACCTCATGGGCCAGGTCACCCTGGATGTCGGCGATGACCACCCAGGCCCCTTCGTCGGCGAACCGCTCGGCCACCCTCCTGCCGATTCCCTGCGCCGCTCCGGTCACGATGGCCGTCCGGCCCGCCAGGGTGCCGCCTGCGGCCGTCATATGGCTGTCCAGCCGCCGTCGTGGGTCATGACCGCCCCGCTCACGAACCGGGAGGCGTCACTGGCCAGGTAGAGGACCAGGGGAGCGAGCTCTTCCGCGGTGGAGGCTCGCTGGAGCGGTATCCGCTCGTGGATGGTGCGCTGGAGGCTCGCCTCCTGTTCGGGCGTGGCGAAGTTGCCGGCCCGCTTGCTCAGGTTGGTGCCGAGGTGCCAGCCGGGAGCCACGGCGTTGGCGCGCAGCCCGAACTCCCCGTAGTCGGCCGCGGTCTGGAGCGTGAGACCGATCATGCCTGCCTTGGAGGCGGCGTATCCGGCCTGGGAGATGACGTCCGGATGGAAGCCCCGCATCCCGAGCACCGAGGCGATGTTCACGATGGACGGGCTCTCGGTGGCCAGCATCATCGGCATCAGGGCCCGGGTGCAGAGGAACGCGCTCCGCAGGTTGACGGCGATCACGTCGTCCCATTCCTGGACGGGGATGTCGGCCACCCGCCTGGAAGGTGGGGAGTTGCCGGCGTTGTTGATCAGCACGCCCACGCCCTGGCCGGCCTCCTCCAGCCGATCGGTCATCGCCTCGACAGCGGTCGCGTCCGCTACGTCGCACTCGATCGCCCACGCCTGACCACCGTCCCCCGATACGAGCGAGGCGGTTTCCTCGGCAGCGGCCCGATCGATGTCTACCGGGATGACCTCGGCGCCGGCCTCGGCCAGGATCCGGCAGAATGCCCTACCGAACCCCCCACCGCCACCGGTGACCACGGCCCGGCGCCCGGCCATAGAGAACCGCTCTTCGATCATGCCGGACGTCCTCCTGCCAGCCGACCCGACGATCCTAGGGGAGAGGCGGCATCGGTCGGCAATGCCGCCTCCCGAGCATGCCGAGAGTAGGTTCGGCGACCGGTCCGGGCGCCTTCGGTCCTCAGGCCAGGTCGAAGAGGGCCGACGCGTTGCCGGCGAAGATCGAGTCGCGGGTCGTCTCGTCCACTGTTTCCATGGCGTCCATCGTGGCGCCGGCATCCTCGATCGAGAAGGGATGGTCGGTGCCGAACATGACTCGGTCGCTCCCGACCATGGCAATCGAGGCTTGGAACGGGCCGGCGGCGTACGTGATGGCGTCGACGTACAACCGGGCGATCGACTTGGACGGGAGGTCCGGAAGCCTGGAACGGCCGATCTCGTCCGAGCGCCAGGCTGCGTCGAGGCGTCCTACCAGGGCGGACAGGGTTCCGCCGCCGTGGGAGACGATGATCTTGAGATCGGGGTGGTTGTGGAGCACGCCGCCGAAAACGAGCCGGCTCACCACCGCCGTGGTCTCCATCGGGAATCCCACCCCCACCGGTAGTACGTGTCCGTAGCCTTCGAGGAGGTCGAGGGCGATACCGTCCTGGGGGTGCAGGAGCACCGGGACATCCCGCGCCTCGAGTGCCGTCCATACCGGTTCCAGCTCCGGATCGTCGAGGCGGAACCGGGCGATCCTCGGGCCCGTAACGATCCCGCGCAGGCTGGGATGGCCGTCTATGGCCTCGATCTCGTCCACCACGTCGGCGACACCCGTGGCGGGGAGGGCGCCCAGGCCCACCAGCCGGCCCTCCGTCCTCTCCTCCAGTGTTCCCAGCTCGTCGTTGACCACCCTGGTGAGCTCGACTCCCTGCTGTCCTCCGAAGGGCTCCATCCACGGGTTGCCGAGCGAGATGACCGACCGTGAGATGGCGTTCTCGTCCATGAAGCCGATCTTGCCAGGGATGGTCCACCAGCCGTCCTCGATGGGGCGCCCTATGCGCGGATCGGCGTCCTCCTCCGGGAAGATCACGAACCGCCGGACGTCGCCGTCCCGGTAGACGCGCGGCATCTCGCGGCGCTTCTCCAGGGCGGCCAGGTAGGAAGTGGGGTAGAAGTGGGTGTGGACGTCGATTCGGGTGCTCATCGAGTGCTGCCTTCCATGGCGTTCGATTCGTCGAGAACCAGGGCGTCGAGCGCGGCCGTCACCACCCTCGTGACCAGGCGCTCCGAGTCTTCGGGCGTCAGACGGGTTGATGCGTCCTGCGAGCTCGCAACCAAGCAGATCGACCCGGTCCTGAGCCGGAGCATGGATCCGAGAACGAAGAGCGTGGAGGTCTCCATCTCCGACGCCAGGGCGCCTCCCGCCGTCCAGGCGGCCCGCTTGCCCCGCATCTCCTGGGCCACCGGGAGCCGGTCCGGATCGCGGTGGGAGTAGAAGGAGTCCTTCGAGTGGAGCACCCCCACCCGAACCGGCAGTCCCAGCGCCTCGGCCGCCGCCCGCAGGCAGTAGGTCAGGTCGAGGTCGGCCACAGCCGGGAACTCGACGGGAAGGTAGGAGGTTCCCGTTCCCTCCTCCCGGATCGCGGCCGTACCGACGATCACATCACCCGGCCCGACGTCGGGACTCATCGACCCGCTGGTCCCGGTGCGTATGAAGGTCCTGGCGCCCACGCTGGTGAGTTCTTCGATCGCGATGGCCGCAGACGGGCAGCCTATGCCGGTCGACGTCACGGACACCGGCATGCCCCGGTAGGTCCCGGTGTAGGTGGTGTACTCCCGATTGGTGGCAACGTGGCGGGCATCGTCGAGGAGGCCCGCGATCAACTCTGCTCGCTTGGGATCGCCTGGCAGGAGCACCTTGTCGGCGACGTCGCCCGGCAGGCATCGGATATGGTGCTGGGGCCTGTCGGTGCTCAACGGATCATGCTTCATGGAATCCGACCTCCTGCGGCTTCGAGATATTCTTCCAGTTCATCAACCCCGCGCGCCGGCGGGTCCAACCCTATGCCACCGGAGATCTGATGCATGGTGGAGGGCTCCACCCCGGCTCTTGACAGGAGCGGGTTGCCGAGCACTGACATCGGACTGCCCTCCAGATGGATCTTGCCGTCCCGGAGCACCACGACCCGGTCGGCGCAGTCGAAGGCCAGATCCACGTCATGGGTCACCACGACGCAGCCGTGACCGCGGCGGCGCGTGTCGGAGATGAGGTCGGTGAGAACCCGGGTCCCGTCTGCGTCCTGGCCGCCGGTGGGTTCGTCGAGCACCAGGATGGGCGTCCCCATGGCCACTACGGACGCGATGGCAACCCGCTTTCGCCACGAGAGCGTCAGGTCGTAGGGGTTGCTGTCCGCGACCGACTCGAGGTCGAGCAGGGCCATGGCCCGCTCGTGGCGCTCGGTCGCGTCGTCATCTCCCGAGCCGTTCTCGGCGCCGAAGGACACCTCTTCGGAGACCCGGTCCCGGAACAACTGCGCGTCAGGATTCTGGAACACCAGCCCCACGGTTCGCGAGAGTTGGGCTGGCCTCACCTCCCTTGTGTCGGTGCCGTCGACCGTGACCGTCCCAGAACCGGGCTTGAGCAGTCCGTTGAACAAGCGGAGCATCGTCGACTTGCCGGCCCCGTTATGACCCAGGACGAACAGGGTCTCGCCCATGGACACGTCCAGGCTGATTCCCCGGATCGCCTCTGCTCCACCTTTCGGGTACGTGTAGCGGACGTCGTTCAGGTGGATCACGGAGTCGGCTCCCGCTCCCTACCGAGGTTCCGAAGGGAGCTGACCAGCTGGTCGGTGGTCAGCGGGGGAGTGTCACCCAGGGCGATCCCGCGCCGACGCAGGTCGGCCCAGACGGTGACGCAGCGGGGAACCAGGATCCTTCCGTCGAGGAGGCGAGGGTCGGCCAGCAGCGTTGCCGGATGGCCGTCGGCGGTCACTCGGCCACCATCCAGGATGACCAGCCGATCCGCCATCTCGAGCCAGTGGCCCAGGTCCTGCGCCACCAGGACGACTGTGGTGTTCACGTCCCGCAGCGTCCTGACCAACGAGACGACCTCCTCCCGACCGGTGGGATCGAGCTGGGAAGTCGGGTCGTCGAGGACCAGGATCGGCTTTCTCTGGGCCAGAGCGCAGGCAATGGCAAGCCGCTGTGATTGGCCACCAGACAGGCGGCGGGGGTGCCGGCCCGTCATCTCGGCCAGCCCCACGCTCTCCAGCGCCTCCAGTGCTCTAGCCACGATCTCGGCCGGCGGGAGGCCCTCGTTCTCCAGGGCGTAGGCGACCTCGTCGAACGCTGTGCTCGTGGCGGCGGTCAGCTGATCGAACGGGTTGTCGAACACGACGCCGACCGCCTCGGTGAGCGCGTGTGGTGGAGCGGTGTCCACGTCATGCCCCAGCACCCTCGCCGTACCCTCGAAACTCCCCCCGAGCGGTCGCGGGATGAACCCGGCCACAACCCGGGCCAGCGTCGACTTGCCACCTCCGGACGGCCCGGAGATCAGCGTGAGCTGGTCGGCACGCAAGCCGAGATTCAAATCGGTCAGTGATGGCTCGGAGGCCGTGTCGTATTGGAACGTGAAGTCCTCGAAGGTGGCGAAGGTGGAGGTGGCCAGGCTCTCAGTCTCCGGCAGGCCGGCGCCACTCACCAGATGATCGCCAGGACGAGCAGCGGGATCGAGGCCAGGAGCAGGCTCCTCTGGAGCAGCCTTCCCCTCTCCCGGACCGCGACCGCGGCTGTCCGCCTGCCTGGCAGGGAGAACCCGCGGGACTCCAGGGCGAGCGTCCTCATCTCTACCCCGATCAGGGAACTCACCAGCAGCGGTTTGAGCAGTGCGAAGAGAGTCCGCAAGCGCCGCGGCAGGCTCCCTTTGGTGTCGAAGCCGCGGGACTGCTGGGCCTCGAGAATCTGGGTGGCCCGGAGCCTCATCTCCGGGATCAACTCGGCCCCGGCGAGATAGGCGTAGGCCAGCTTGTGGGAGACCCCCCGCTGGATGAGGGCCGTGGCGAAGATCTTGGGGTGGACGGTCGCCATAGCGGCGGTCACGGCGATGACAAACACGGCCAGGCGCGCCGCGGTCGTTCCGGCGAGGGCCAAGCCTTCGGCGTTGACCGAGATCGGGCCCCAGGCTGCCAGCGGCTCTGAGTCGTACGGGCGGACCACTCCATGGATAATGACCAGCGCCAAGGTCATCGGGGCCATGAGCCGGAGGGACTTCAGTGCGATGATGCCGAGGCGGGACACCACCAGGGTCACTATCGCCACTGCCAGGAGGATGACCGGTACTCCTGCGCCGTCGCCGACGAATCCGGCAACCGTGAGAGGAAGCACCGCCGACAGCTTGGTCAGTGGATGGGTCCGGTGAAGCCAGGTGTTCCCGATGTCGTATAGCTCGGCGACCCGAGCCGGGGACCAGGTGGCCGTGTCGGCTTCCACTACATCAGGATGGTCGTCGTGGTCCGCCAGCGGAGCCACTCGACGTGCCCTGCTAGCCATCGACGCCCCTCACGGCGTCCGCCCTGAGAGACGTCGATGGTTCACAGGCAGACCATCTAGCGGGTCAGAACGGTATGACCTCTCGGCCGAACGGTGGCCGGTAACGCTGCGGGACGCCCTTGATCAGGGCGAACGCAAAGAGCACCGTCAGCACCTTGTCGAGCGGTGAAGTGACCAACTGCTGACCGATCACCGACTCGACCATACCTTGCCCGGAAGCCACGAAGAATCCCGTAACCGCGTCGACGCCTGACCCGGAGACGCCTTCGAAGACGAGAACCACTATGGGGGTCGCGGTGATGATGGTGATCGCGGTCAGGCAGAGCATCGTCAAGATGATCTTGCCCGTAGAGCGAAGGAACCCGTGCGCCGCCATGACACCGGCCACGATCCCGATGGCCGCGTTCACGATCCCGAAGGGGATCGACGTAGCCTCGAGCGTGAGCCCGATCACCAGGTTCGTGAGCACCCCGGCAACTGCCGCTACCCATGGCCCCGCCAGGAAGGCCGCCATGGTGGTGCCGATGGTGTCGAGGAACAGTGGCAGGTTCAAGGTCTGGGTGAAGAACCTTCCGATGAGGTTGATCCCGATAGCCACCGGGATGAGTACCCATGCCGTTGTCGTGAAAGCTGTCTTGAATCGGAGACCGTCTTTGATCGCGCTCATGCCCTATCGCCTCCCGTCTAGCGCTCCGACGGAAGCATATTTGACGGGGACACGCGCTGTCGGCGAAACCGGAGATTTTGTACATCCTCACCATTCATTCACTTGGCCCGGAGCGACCATGACCTCCGACGAGGTAGGTCGTAGAGGTCATCGGAGCACGCCCACCGGTCGGAGGTCTCGGACTGACGGGACCCCAGCGGTAGGCGGATTGCGGCCGGAGGGCCTTCGGCTCCGGACGGCCAATGGATGGTCTGGAGACGTTCGAGACCGAAAGTCGCTATGTACCGTTGGTTACGGCACAAGACGTCGAAGCCGACCCGGGCCGGCTAGGACGCCGGGCGGATTGCGCGGCGGGTAGCCGGGTACCGCACCATATTGACAGTCGACCCCCAGGCGCGGCACGGTCGCAAACCCGGGCTGACAAACGGGACGGTTACAAAGCCGTATGGCTGTCGAGCCCGAACCCGGGGTGGTAACCGCAGCCGAACTCACCGCAGCCAGCGTCCTGGACGCCGAAGCGGCTCCCCCCTCGCCCACTGCGAGCCCTATGTGCCACCGCCAAGACAGGCAGAACCACCGTCGATGACCACCACGACCACACCCCATTAACTCAGAACCATCCTGGGCGGCGTGGGAATGCCCGTGATAATCTGGCCCCACCCGACATCCATATAGGAGGGCGAATTGAGTAGCGTGGCATCCAGGCCTACGGTAGTTGTTACTATTTTGGTAATACTGGCCTTGTTCATGGGTCAGACCAACCCGGCTGCCGCCCATACGACTCTGCCGGCACATGTCGACTTCTCGGTAGTCGATGGGGATGAGCCCGGGGAGGCTCTCATTACATGGGACGCAGTACCGGGGGCCACCGGCTACAGCGTTCGCTGGATGAATGTGAACGCCGCAACGCTCCTCCAGCGCCTCGGAGGACCATGGCAGGACATGATCGAGTCCATCGACGTCGCCGAACACGGCGAGGATGAGTACACGCTAACGCTTAAGAACCTTGCGCCTGGAACCGTCTATGCGTTTGGCGTCGGCAGCAAGTTCGGCCAATCGACTAGTCCTAGTTGGTCGGGTTGGACGACGTTGAGGTTGGCGGGTTCCGATGGCACCATGGACGTGTATGACATCGTCCAATTACAGTCCGCTGCACTGTCCATAGCGAACCATGCCCACTCGTTGAATAGCGTAGGGTCTGTACCGACTAATGCCGGTATGACACGGGAATCACTCCTTCAAGACGTGGCGCTCATCCTCCGGCACAAGACCGCCTTAACTCAGCAGCTGGGGATCCTCAGCGAGAAGAGTAATAGTGACCGAGTTGAGCACATCAAGTCCCTGGCCAATAGGCTTATCACCAATGTATCGTCTATACAAAGTGGAAGGGGCCAGTTGTTGCTCAGATTGCAGGCTGAGCAAAAGAGCCGAGCCGAGTTGACTCGTGCGAACTCTATTGCCCTGTTCCCGGCTATAACCGCCAGTGCGGACAGACAATTCTATGGCCTAGTGACTAACCTTCCGGAAGATAGAGGTACCGGTTCAACGGCACTCACTAGGCAGAATCTGCTGGATTACAGCGCCACCGATAGCCTAGCGAATAACACGGTGTTGGGACATACGCTTCTGCTGGTGGCAAGCCTTATGCAAGATCCCACACACGTAGCACGGCTTCAGGAGTCATTCGACTCGGTAGCTCACAGAATTGATCTTGACATCAACCACCTTCGCGCGTCTTCTTTCACCGGACTGAACAATGTCGTCTTGAATCTGGCCGAGAACTTACGTGATGCCGGAGCCGAAGGGGATGACTATTTCGAACGGCTGGAGGAGCGTCTCGAGCTGGTGGAGAATGAACGTGCTCTGATAGAGGACAGCGAGAACGTTCTGAGGCAGCTCTTGACTCAGGTTGACGCTTTGGGTAAGGAAGCCCAGGGTTTGCGCGTGCCACCCATTCCAACGGCTCCAACGGTAAGCCCGGACGATCCCGGCATCTCCGACAGCGAGATACTGTTCGGTCAGTCAGCGGCCCTCACCGGACCTTCCGCAGCGTTGGGCTTGGGTATGCAGCTGGGCATCCAGGCGGCGTTCAAGGAGGCGAACGATGCAGGAGGAGTGCACGGACGCCAGCTAAGGCTTGTAACCAGAGATGACCGGTACGAGAGCGATGCAGCGTTCGCGCAAACCCTTCGTCTGATCGAGGACGATCAGGTCTTCGGGTTGATCGGAGCCGTGGGAACACCAACCTCTCGGGCAGCCTCTCCGCTGGCACGTGCCTCGGGCGTACCGTTCGTGGCGCCCTTCACCGGTGCGCAGCTGCTGCGGGTCGGTGAGCTGAGCAATGTTCTCAATATCCGTGCGTCATACCACCAGGAGACTCAGAGGATGGCGGAGCTTCTCGCCGCTGCCGGGAAGACGAAGGTGGCGGTGCTCTACCAGAACGACTCTTATGGTGTCGACGGTCTGACGGGGGTAGAGCAGGCGGTGGAGGATCATGGCCTGGAGTTGGTGGCTTCCTGGTACTACCGGCGGAACACGGAGGCTGTCACGTCCGCGGCGTTCCGGATTGCCGACAAGCAGCCGGAAGCGGTCATCATCATCGGCGCGTACCGCCCGGCGGCGCGGCTCATCGAGAAGCTGCGCGAGGACCTGGGACCCGAAACGATCTTCATGGCTGTGTCGTTCGTCGGCAGTGAAGCTCTCGCGACCGAGCTGGGTGCTGCCGGCGAGGGTGTCTACGTGACGCAGGTGGTGCCGTTGCCCGGCGGGGACGACGTCTCGGTCCTGGCCGAGTACCGCGCCGCACTGTCCGGCGTCGATCCGGATGCGGATCCGGGATTCGTCTCCCTCGAGGGCTATCTCGCCGGACGGCTCGCCATCGAACGTCTGAGGGCTTGCGGCGCCGACGTCAGCCGGGCGTGCTTCCTGGATGTCACAGGTGCGTCCGGGTCCATAGACATAGGCGGAGTCTCGCTCCAATTCGGACCAGGTGACAACCAGGGTTCTGATGCGGTCTACCTGACCGTGATCAACTCGGAGGGCGAATACGAGTTGGTCGACAGCATCCGGAGTTGACAAGATCCCTGACCGCGGGGCGTCCCGGGACGTTCTAACCACGGGACGCCCCCAGCGGACCTCGCTAACTGCAGAGGTGCGGGGTTAGTGGCTCACTACGGCGCGGGGGAAGAACGGCATCGCACAGCCGGAGGCGTCCTCCGCTCGGCAATCGACGAGGTTCTCGGTTCCGTCTGAGTAACTTCCAAATGGAGATGGCCCTGCTCTCCATTCCAACGCCGTATTGCCGGTATCCGCGTCGATGGGAGGCTCCTTCATGACGTCGGGTGGGCTTGCCGCCGGTGGGCAGCAGCGAACCGTCATGACGGTGACGGGTCCGGTCGCCACCGACGATCTCGGGACAGTGCTCGTTCACGAGCACATCTTCCTCGACATGCGGCAGTCGTATACGGAGCACCATCCCGACGCCCGGTACGGCCCACCGGAGATTCACATGCTCGGTGAATGGCGCCGGGATTACTCGAAGTTCCCGGACTTCATGGTCCTGGACGACGTGGAGCTGGCCATCTCCGAGATCTCGGCATTCGCCGAGTACGGCGGTAAGACCGTTGTGGACGCGACTCCGATCGGCGCCCGCCCACCGTCCCGGTCGCTCTACCCGGAGGGGCTCAGGACGGTTTCGGTGGAGGCCGGCGTCAACGTGGTCGCCGGGTGCGGGTTCTACATCCAGGCCTCCCATCCGGAGTACGTGAGAACGTCGAGCTCAGGGTCCCTCGCCGAGACGATCCTCTCCGAGATAGACGAAGGCATCTACGGAACCGGTATCAGGCCCGGTGTGATCGGCGAGATCGGGCTCAGCCAGCCGGTTCAGGAAGACGAGTGGAAGGTCCTCGAGGCGGCATGCGAGGCTCAGAGACAGACGGGCCTCCCGCTCTACATCCATCCCTATTTCGGGGCGAGGGCCAGGATCGCTCCCGACGTCGCCGAGTTCGTGCTACGCAAGGGCGTCGACCCGCAGAAGATCAACATGTGCCACATGGACGGCTACATGAACCTCGACTACCAGAGAAGCGTGGCGGATCTGGGCGTGTTCATCTCGTTCGACAACTTCGGACTGGAGAACTACTACGACTCCATCGACTTCAGCTACAACAGCCACGACTCCCACCGCCACGAAGGCCTGCTCAAGTTGCTGGACCTCGGTTACCGCGACCAGATCCTCGTGTCCCAGGACACCTGCTACAAGACCCAACTCACCCGGTACGGGGGCTACGGATACGCACACATCCTGCGCAACATCGTGCCCGCGTTAGCCCACGCCGGAGTGGACGACACCACGCTGGACTGCATCCTGGTCAAGAACCCGCGCCGGCTGCTCGGCCTGTAGGAGGGTGCTCAATAAGGCGGGGATGGACCTCTACATGTTGGCCTGTTACGCGTTGACCGGGGGTTTTGCTGGCTGTGATCGTGCCAAACGGGACGTTTTCAGCAACGCGTTCATGGATGAGGTGAACGAGACCGGTGAGGAGATCGTGATCACTAGGCATGGCAAGACCGTTGCGCGGTTGCCATAATTGACCTGAGCCGGTGAACGGGCCGACACGCGACGAGAGCGGGTCGGCGCGGCTCGCCGTGTTCCTCTTGGCTGATCTTTCGGCGGACGCTAGAACAGGGGCGGGTAGGCATGATGGGATTCCGGATAGTGATGGTGATTCTGGCTTCGCTGCATCTCGCTTGGTCGGTCCTGATCGCCCTGGTGGCGAACTTCGCCGACGGGGGATCCGCACCGGAGCGCCTCCTCCTGGGCGCGGTACACCCGCTGGCGGCCGCCCTGCTCCTCTACGCGGTGGTGTCCTCCGAGCGGCTCAGCCCGCTGATACGGCGCATAACTCTGGCGATGCTGTCGGTGAGCATCGCCGGTGACATCGTGGCGGCCGTCCTGATAAGCCAGGGGACGTTGCGGGGAGACTGGTCGCTGCCGCTGACGTTCGCGGTGGTTCCCCTGATCGGCCTCATGTACTTAGTCCGGCGACGCCAGGGTCCCCAGCCGGCCGACCGCTAGGCCACCTGAACATGACCGGAGCGACAGGATGGCTGCTCTCCGACCTGGCCGAGGAGATCGAGAGGGCCTTGGCGGAGGGTGGCGCCGGCGATGGAAGGCTGGTGGAAGGTCGGGCGACCGCCGTCAAGGCTTCACCGGAGCGGGGTAATTCCTCCAAGGTCGTGGTGGGTACCTCCTGCCTGCCTCCGCACTTCTCCACCGTTGCCCACCCTCATGAAGCCGAGGAGGTGTCGGTGGTCCTCTCCGGCGGCGGCTGGATGGACATCGCCGGGACCCCCCACACCCTGCAGCCCGGAGGGGTCCTCCTCGCCCCTTCCAACCTCCCGCACCAGGCCCACTCGGGTCCCGACGGGCTCACCGTCCTCTGGCTCCTCGCACCGCCGGGCTCGGAGGCGCGCGGGCTGGTGGAGGCCGATGACCAGGCCGAGGCTTCGATCTAGCCGATTACCTGGAGCCGGGGTTAGATCTTCCGAAGGGAGTCCCGATCCGGACGGCAAGAGAGACCGGGAAGGGAGGTTCTTACCCGGTCCGGCCCGGGGATCAGACGGCCTGGAACATCTCTTCGGTGGTCAGGTCGCCGACATCGAAGAAGGCGATGATGCGGCACGGGCATGACTCGCCACCCTCGAACTTCCACGGGAAGGCGCCGATGATGCATCGCTGGTTGAGCACCTTCTCGATGTCGCCGCCCACGTTCTCGGCGTGGATACAGCCCTTGGGGAAGGCGAGATAGTGGAGGGGGAACAGGTCCTCGGTGATCTCCCGCCCACTCCGATGGTGGGTGTAGGTGTACTCGCCGAAGTAGTCCCTCACCGGCATGCCCACCTTCTGCTCGAAGCGCCTGGTCAGGTCGGGCCGCATGTGGCGGATGGTGGTGTTCATGGGGTGATCTCCCGAGCCGGCGTCGATTCCCCACCACGCCAGCTCCCTCTCCAGCATCCATTCGGCCAGTTCCCTGGTGCCGCCCGGATGCATGCAGAAGTAGCGGGTCAGGTCCTGCTCGGGCTTCCCCTCGTAGTAGCGGTGATAGCCGGTGTGGATGATCAGGATGTCGCCCTTCTTGACCTCCACCTTGGAGGTGATCATCTCGGGGGTGATGATGCTCCAGTCGCTCACCTCGTCCGACACGTCGACGATCACCCCTTCGTGGATCAGCTTGGTGAGCGGGAGCGAGGCCATGTCGCCGCCCCCGTCGGCCATGTGCATCGGGCCGTCGAGGTGCGTTCCCACGTGCAGCGAAGACTCGATCCTCTGTGACACCACCCGGTTGGTCTGCAGGGTCTGGGTGTAATAGATCTTGGATCCGGGATACCCGACCCAACCCGGAGTGTGGATGTTGATCGGGTGGGAGAGATCGACGAGCTTCATTTCGGTTTACCTCCGGTATCGGTTGCTGACGGATGGTAGGGGGCAGGAATACGGGCCCGGTACACGAACTAGTACCTCAGACCGTTCTCCCAGATCCCGTAGAGATCGGTGCGGCGGTCGGCGCGGGGAGCGATCAACTCGCCCCGCACCTGCGCTCGCTTGGCTGCGCCCAGGTCGACCTCGGTGACGCTGATGGCGTCCTCCGAGCCGGGTAACGGCCCGGACGCCAGCTTGCCGTAGGGATCGACCAGGATCGACGAGCCGAGAAAGTCGAACTCCCCGTGACGGCCGGCCTGGGATGCGCAAGCGATGTAGACCTGGGAGAGGTTGGCCTGGAGCACCGCCCCCTTGCCCTGGGGACACATTCCGTCCTGGTCCCAGCGTTCCTTGTCGTAGCCGGGCAGCCAGGCGGTCGGAACGCAGATCAGGTCGGCGCCCTTCAGGGCCATCAGCCGTACCACCTCTACAAAGCGGAGGTCGTAGCAGACGCACAACCCGATAGTCCCGAACCGGGTGTGGGCCACCGGGAAGCCGAGGTCGCCGTCGTGGAACGCGATCTTCTCGTTGGCGAACAGGTGGGTCTTGCGGTAATGGAGGATGGTTCCGTCCGGCCCGACCGCCACCGCCGAGTTGTACAACGATTCGCCGTCCCGCTCGCAGAAGCCGCCCACCACGTAGCCGTTGGCCTCGGCCGCCAGGGAGGTCCACTGCTTGACGGTGGGCCCGTCAACCGGCTCGGCGGTCTCGGCCAGCGCCCGCCAGTCGAAGGCGTACCCGTGGATGATCATCTCGGGCAGCACCACGATGTCGGCCCCTTTGTTGAAGGCGCGCTCCGTCCATCGGACCGTGAGATCGCGGTTCTCCTCGACCGCCAGGGGCTCGCCCCCGATCTGCACCAGACCTATCGAGACCTTGTTGACCATTGTGCTACTCCCGTCCCAGTGGACCGTCCGGCATGAGGCCGGCTATCCGCAACATGTTCCAATCGGCCGGACACGGGCCCCCCACGCTCTCCACGTGATCGTCGCGGTCTCCCGATACTGCGTGCCAGATCCCGACCGGCACGTGAACCACGTCCCCGGCCTCGAACTCCAGCCGGAGGTCGTTGGTCAGGTCCTCGATGCTCCCCTTGCCGTCGAGGATATAGATCGTGTCCTCGGACTCGACATGTACATGCTCCTTGTTCCGCTCCCCGGCCTGCATGTCCACGTAGTTCATGTTGGCCGTGTACGCGCCGACTCCGGCCCACACGATCAGGCGGGCATCTCTCGCGATCATCGGGACGATGGCGGTCGGCTGGTCGCGGTGGAAGATGCGGACACCCCGAGCCGCGAGGCGGCTACCGCCGGCAGGTGGTGGTGGGGTTGAGCGCCGCTCGTACTCGAGATGGGCATAGAGCCGTTCGTCGGCCGGACAGGGACCCCCGATCAGTTCGGCGCCGTCCGGGCCCGCCTCGAACACGTACTTCGTGTCGGCTCCGATATGTGCCATCGCCCCGGTCGGGACGTCGAGGCGCCGGCCGAAGGAGTTGTCCGCCGCCGCCACGCTTCCCGACATGGTGTAGTAGACGGACTCCATCGGGTGTTCCAACTGGACGGTTCGCCCGCCCGGCTCCAGTGAGATGTGGTGTATGGAGCGCAGATGGGCGTCCAGGCCCGGCCAGACCACCACCCAGGCCCGGCCGCCGTGCTCGACTATGCGAAGTTCCGGAGCATCCTCCTCATCCCGGAGTATGCGGACTTGATCGCGTTCAGCGGCCATCTTGGCGGTTCGGTCCGTCCATCGGCGGCGAGTCTACCCGCCGGTTGCCTGCCGTGAGACTGCCGGTCAGGGGCGCTACGGTCGGTCCGGCAATCGCTTGACCGAGGGCACGGAGGGAAGATGGCGCGAATAGAGCTGATCGACCGCAAGGATGGGCTCGCTCCGGGCCAGGCTCGGCTGTTCGACTGGATCGTGGGGAGCAGGGGAGAGCTGGTGAGGCCCTTCCAGGTGCTGCTGCATGCCCCCGAGCAGGCGGAGCACATCGCAAGGCTCGGCCATGTGGTCCGCTTCGAGTCGGGCCTGGACGGCGCCGACCGGGAGTTGGCCATCCTGGCGACCGGCCGGGCCCACGGCTGCGACTACGTCTGGGACACCCACGTGGACCTGGCGCGCCGCGAAGGGACCAGTCCCGAGGCGATCTACCACCTCGACGGGGAGGTGGGGGACCTGGCGCCGAGAGAGGCCGCCATCCTGGACATGGTCGGCGAGCTCTGCTCGGCGTCATCCGTGTCCACATCGACGTTCGCCCGCGTCGAATCCCATCTCGGCACCGAGGGCGTGGTCGAGCTGAGCATCCTGGTCGGCTACTACACCCTGCTGGGCTACGCCATGGCATCGTTCGACGCATGCCGCACACCAGGCGATGGATAAGTACCGAGGCTGTCTTCTATCGTGGCGTCGGTCGTGTGATTCCGAGCAGGCCCGGTAGCCCGTTACCCGGTTGGTCAGAGGTCCCGAAGCGGATCCTCCGCGGTCAGCAACTCTGCCGCGCCGATGGCCGTGATCCGCTCAGCGAGCGGGAAGCGATGCCGGCCGGCATGGACCACCACCAGATGATCGAGGTTCAGATCCGCGGAAGCGATGTGCATCGACTTGGAGGTGGAGGGCGTCTCCGTGCGTTTGATCTCGAATCCGAGAACCTTCCCCTCGGCCTCCAGGCGGAGGTCCAACTCGGCGCCCCCGTAGGTCCTCCAGTAGCTCGGATACCCATGCGGGTACCGGTTGAGCAGCTGCTCGATCACCATCCCCTCCCAGCCGGCGCCGAGTTTGGGATGGCGCTCGAGGTCGAGCATGCGGCCGATGCCGAGAAGGCGGTGCAGCAGGCCCGAATCGCGGATGTAGACCTTGGGCGCCTTGACCTGACGCTTCTTGATGTTGGCGAACCACGGTGGCAGCTGTCGCACGACCAGCGCGTCGGTGAGTGCGTCGATGTACCGCCGGACCGCTGAGACCGACACGTCGATCGATTGGGCGATCTCGGCGGCATTCCAGCGTTGCCCGTGGTAGTGGGCCAGCATGGTCCAGAACCGGCGCATCATGGTGGATGGAAGGCGGAAACCGAGGTTCGACAGGTCGCGTTCCAGAAAGGTGGTGATGTAGTCGTCTCGCCAGCGGTTGGAGTCGGCCTGGTTGTCGGCGAGGTATGAGGGCGGCAGGCCACCCCTCAGCCAGAGATCGTCGATGTTCTCGGCCCCGACATCGCTGAGGCGGAAGCCTGACATGGACATGAACGTAATGCGTCCCGCCAGGGACTCCGATCCGAGTCCGACCAGGTCGGGGGAAGCGCTGCCGAGAATTAAGAACCGACCGGGGCGCCGGTTCTTGTCCACGAGGACGCGAAGGATCGGAAAGAGGTCCGGCATGCGTTGAGCCTCGTCGATCACGATGGTGTTGCCGGTATCACGCAGGGCGAGCCTGGGCTCAGCGAGGCGCGCACGGTCGATGGGGTCTTCCAGGTCGTAGAATGCTGACGGTGGGGACTTGATGACCTGGCGCGCCAACGTCGATTTTCCGGCCTGGCGCGGGCCCGTCAACAGGGTAACTGGGGCGCGGGCGACAGCCGAGAGCAATTCCTGTATGTCAGTAGGTCGGTTGACCAGGCCCATAGTCCAGTACTTCCTGGAATATCGTTCGCGTCGCGTACGATATTACAGAATAATTCCGCGTATGGGCAGAGCGTGGGGCCGACGCGAGGGGGTCTCAGCACCAACTAGAGTCTGACCGTCAGTCCGTCAGGATTAAGGAGACCCGTCAGCATGACCCACGTACCCGTAACCCACATCACCTCGGATGCCGAGCGCGCGCGCCGCTACGCAGTGCTCCGGGAGGCCATGGCCGGCGCCGGCATGGATGCGTTCGTCATCTGTAGCAGGGGCGACGAGTTCGTGCGGGGGCGGGTCCAGTACGTGAGCGACATCTTCCAGTGGGCCGGCCGCGGCTTCGTGGTTCTGCCGATGAAGGGCGAGGCCACCTTCGTGGTCGATCCGCTGTGGGGCACCGGCTACGCCATGCAGGGCATGTGGCTGAACGACTACCGCCAGCCCGACGACGCCGGTACCGAGATTGGCGCGGTCCTCTCCGACCATGGTCTCGCCACCGGCACGATCGGGATCGTCGGTCTGGCCGACATCACCTCGGTGGCCGATTACAACAGCATGAAGAGCGCCCTTCCCAACGCCAACTGGGTGGACGCCACCGACCTCTTCGACGACGTGCGGGCCATCAAGAGCCAAGAGGAGATCGACTCGACCATCGAGACCGGTAACATCATGCGCCGGGTCTTCAACGCGCTCGAGGCGGAGATCCGTCCGGGCGTCCAGGAGGTGGACGTCCTCTCCGAGGCCCACCGTCTGGCCCGCCAGCTGGGCTGCATGGAGGGAATCGCCCTCATGGGACGTGCGCCCTTCAGTTGCTTCAGCCCGGGTACCCGGGGCGTGATCGAGAAGGACGATGTGATGGTCATCGACCTCGAGTGGGGCGGGCCGCTCGGCTACTGGGTGGAAGTCCGCCGTGTGTACAGCTTCAAGCCGCCCAATGACGAGCAGAAGGCCTTCTGGGAGATGCGGGTCGAGAGCTTCGAGGCGTGTGTGCAGGCTATGAAGGCGGGCGAGGACTCCGACACCGTCCTCGACGCCCGCGATCGTGTCTACGACAAGTACGGGTACGACGCCAGGGACTCCAACTCCTACACCGCTCACGGGATCGGCATCGACTCGCTGGAGCCCCCGTGGGTGCCCGGCAAGCGCCGCATCATGGAAGAGAACATGATGATCAACCTCCACCCGGCCATCGGCGGTTTCTCGGACCCCGAGACAGGTGCCCGGTTGGGTGGCATCAGCATCGCCGACAACGTTCTGGTCGGTCCCGACGGGGGTACCCGGATGGTCGATCAGACCGATGAATGGATAGTTCTCGACGCCTAGATCTGGGTGCGGCTAGTAGCAGATCGAGTGCCGGAGCAGGTCGGGCGTATCGTCCGGCCTGCTTCCTACGTGGTGGCCGGCTTGGCAGGCCGTCTCTCGCCGGCGCCACATGCCTTGAGGCGTATCCCCGGATCGCCGCGGTGAGTCCAACCAGTGACCACTAATATCGACAGGCCGCCCGAGCTCACTGGCAGTGACACCCGAGCCCGGTGGCAGACCGACAGCAACTGGATGAGCCTGCGCGCGGGCGCGGGGGAAGGGAACAGCAAGTCGAGATGAGAGTATTGATCACCGGCGCGGCCGGGTTCTTCGGACGGGCACTGGTCCGGGCTTTTGCCTTGGGTGGTGAGCACGTGGTGGCGGCGGACATCCTCCCGCCCGGCGATTTCGTTCCCCGGTCTGACACGCCGAGCGACCGGCTCGAGTACGTGGTGCTGGATGTGGCCGATCCGGCCGCCTGGTCCACCGAGGTCACCGGGGAAGTGGACGCCATCGTCCACGCCGCCGCCCTCACGCCGAGCATCCAGGAGGCCAAGGAGGACCCTTCCAAGCTGGTGAACGTCAACCTCATCGGCACCCTCAACGCGTTCGAGTTCGCCCGTAAGCAGAACATGGGCAAGTTCCTCTTCATCTCCTCCGCGGGTGTCTATAACCAGTTCGACGAGGAGACGCTAACCGAGGCGGACGCGGACGGGGGCTTCTCTCTCTACGGGTCGGCCAAGCTGGCCGCCGAGATCATGCTGTTCCGGTATGCCGACATGTTCGGCTTCGATGCCGGTGCGATCCGCCCCACGTCCATGTACGGCCCTGCGGAGGAGTTCCGCGACACCCGCCCGTTCGTCACCCAGGCCAAGCAGCTGGCCGACGCCGCCCTGGACGGGGTGCCGGTGCGGGTCATCGGGGCCGAAGACCGCTGCGACTGGGTCTTCGTGGACGACGTGGCCGAGGGCGCCCATCGCTTCTTCTCCGGCGACATGAACAGCCGCGCCTTCGCCTTCTCCTCGGGTGACCCGATCCCGTTCCAGGACGTGCTGGACGCGGCGGTGGCCTCTTTCGGCGTGGTGGTGGATCCCAGCGCCGACATGCTGGTCGATGCCACGCCCGACCGGGCCACCACCATCTCCTGCGACAAGGCCCGTGCCGAGTTGGGATGGAACCCGATGGGGATCGAGGAAGGCATGCGCCGCTACGCCGAGTTGGGCGGCTGAGGACCGCCCACCCGTTTTCCCGAACTAACCGATAGCCTCAGATATGGAGTCCCTATGAGCCAGAGCACACTGAGACAAAGGCTGGCGGAGCGCACCCTGCGGATCCGGGGTGGCCACGAGTCGCCCTACTTCCAGATCATGCGGAGGGTGGAAGGCCGCGATGACATAATCCGCCTGGTGCGGGGGGAGCCGGACATTCCGACCCCTGCGCACATAATCGAAGCCGCCAAGCGATGTCTGGACACCGGGCATGTCGGTTACACACCACCGGGCGGGATGATCGAGCTACGCGAGGCCATCGCCCGCAAGTTCAAGGAGGACAACAACCTCGAGTACGACGCCGCTTCCGAGATACTGGTCACGGCGGGTGCGCAGGAGTCGATGGCGGTGAGCCTCCAGACGTTGCTCGACCCCGGCGACGAGGTGCTCCTCGCCACCCCCCACTACATGGCCTATCCGGCCAACATCATCATGGCGGGCGGGCACATCGTCTATGTCGATACGGTCGAGGAGGAGGACTTCGAGCTCAAGCCCGAGGCCATCGAGGCGGCCATCACCGAGCGCACCAAGCTCCTGGTGCTGGTGACCCCCAACAATCCCACCGCCGGGGTGATCACCGCCGAGACACTGTCGGCGATCGCCGACGTGGTGCGGGCCCATCCCGGCCTGGTGGTGATCTCCGACGAGCTCTACGAGAAGGTGGTGTACGACGGCTTCGAACACATCTCCTTCGCCACCCTGCCCGACATGTGGGACCGGACGATCACCATCAACGGGTTCTCCAAGGCCTACAGCATGACCGGCTTCCGGGTGGGTTACATGGCGGGCCCGGCCGACTACATCCTGGCCGCCACCGAGCCGCGCCACTCGCTCAGCATCTCCACCTCCCTGCCTTCCCAGCATGGCGCCCTCGCCGCGCTGGAAGGGCCGCAGGACTTCATGGCCGAGATGATGGAGGAGTACCACCTGCGCCGGGCGATGATGCGGGAAGCCTTCGACGAGCTGGGCGTCACGTACGGCGAGCCCAAGGGCGGCTTCTACTTCTTCGCCAACATCTCCGGGTCTGGGCTGGACGCGGTCGACTTCGCCGACAAGGCGGTCGACTACGGGATCCTGTTCTCACCGGGCAACGTGTTCGCCGAGGGAGCCCGCAAGTACATCCGGATCTCCTACCTGGCGCCGAGGGATCAGCTGGCAGAGGCTCTCGAGCGCTTCGGGCGTCTGTGGAACGACTGCCGGAGCGGCCGATGAGCGGCCCGAAGGTAGCTGTCGTAGAGGAGTTCACGGCCGCCCAGGTGGAGGCCCTCCGGAGGGCACTCCCCGACGGCGCCACGGTGCTCACCGACGCGCTCGGCGCCGGGACCATCGGCCAAGCCGACTACCTGGTGCTTCGGGAGGCGGGCGTCGAGGACGACCGTCTCAGCACCCTGTCATCGCTCAGGGGAGTGGTAATCATCGAGTCGGGGGGCGCCGCCGTCTCCGGAGAGGTCTGCGAGTCCATGGGAGCCTGGACCGAGGCCGTCACGTCTCCCGGGCCTACCAGCGTGGCGGAGCACGCCGTGATGCTCATCCTGGCGCTCTTCAAGCGGCTTCCTACGGCCCACCAGCGCCTCATGGACGGGGTGGTCGTGGACGGGATGGAACCGTTCGTCACCGACCAGCTCAACTACTCCTACAACTGGGTGGGCCTGGATCTGTTCGAGGCCGTGTTGGGCAAGACGGTGGGTCTGGTCGGGGTCGGCCAGATCGGACGGGTCGCGGCCAAGCTCCTGGTTGCCTTCGGGGTGGACGTCGTCTACTACAAGCGCAACCGGTTCTCACCCGAGAAGGAGCAGGAGCTGGGCATCCGCTACCTCCCCTTCGACGAGCTGCTGGCCGAGTCGCACTGCGTGTCGCTACATAACAAGTTCACCGCCGAGACCGAGAAGATGATGGGTGCCCGCGAGTTCGCCCTCATGCCCGAGGGGTCGTTCTTCGTGAACACCGCTCGGGGCCGGTTGGTCGATGAGGACGCCCTGATGGAGGCCTTGAACAGCGGCCATCTGGCCGGCGCAGCTCTGGATGTCTTCTGGTGGGAGCCGATCCTGCCCGACAGTCCTCTCCGCGACACGCCCAACCTGTTGATGACCCCCCACACCGCCGGAACACCCGCCGGCGACAACGTGGCCCTGGAGTTGGGCTCCGCCGGAAGGGTCATCCGCCGCCGGAACGGAGGTGTGACATGAGCGACCGGACCTTCGTCGGCATGCAGGTGGGTGGGATCAGCTTCATCGACGAGGGCATCGAGGAGACGCTCGACATCTTCGCGGAGAAGGCCGGCGTGAACGCCATCTTCATCTCCGCCCTTTCCTGGGCCCGGGGAAACGCGGGGCGCTCCGGCAGCAACGACTTCCCCGACCACGGCGGGCAGGAGCCCGACCACCTGCAGGGCGGCGCATTCTTCCCTCCCGATCCCAGGTACTACCACGGCACCTCGATCAAGGACTTCACCGCGCCTGACCCCCTCTACGAGGGGTTCGACATCCTGGGTGACGTGATCCCCGCCGCCCGGGAGCGCGGCATGGAGGTGTTCCCGTACTACTGCGAGACCTCCCACAAGAACCCCAAGCCGCTCTGGCAGCCGGGGTTCGCCCAGGTCATCGAGGTGGACGCATGGGGACGGCGGGCCAGCCGCCCCTGCCTCTACAACCCGGATTACCGGAACTGGTGGTTCGGGGTGATCGACAACTGGCTCAACGAGTACGACCTGAACGGCATCATGTGGGGCATCGAGCGGGAGGACCCGCTCTCCTCCATGATCGTCAGCAACGAGGTCCCCACCTGCTTCTGCGTCCACTGCCGCTCCGAAGGCCACCGGCGGAACATCGATGCCGGACGGGCGGCCGAGGGCTACCGGAGGATCTACGACTACCTGGCCTCGGTGCGGGGCGGGTACCAGCCGCCCGACGGCAAGCTGATCACCTTCCTCCGCTACCTCTTCGAGTATCCCGAGGTCTCCCAGTGGCAGAAGCTGTGGTGGGACGGCCATAAGGACCTCTACCGGGAGATATCGGGGACGGTGCGCTACTTCGGCGACGACTACCAGGTGGGGTTGGGGATCTGGCAGATGATCAACACCTTCAACCCCTTGCTCCGGGCCGCGCACGATCCTGCCGAGTACAAGCTGTACGCAGACTGGCTGAAGCCGGTGTTCTACAACGCCCCGGGCGGAGCGCGGTTCGCCAAGTTCGTGACCAACCTGTGCCAGACCATCCTCGGCGACGCCAGTCCATCGGAGTGGACCCCGATCCTGTACAAGATCCTCGGCCTGGACGAGGCGGCCTTCGAGGACCTCCCTCCGGCCGGCTTCAGCTCCAACTACGTGGCCGAGTTCACCCGCCGCTACGTGGATGCGGTCGGTCCCGAGGTGGCCGTCTACCCCGGCATAGGCCTCGGTGTGGAGACGGTGGCCCGGGACATCTCCCCCGCAGACTGCGAAGCGATGGTGGAAGCCTCGTTCGACGGGGGAGCGGGCGGCGTGATGATCTCCCGCAACTACTCGGAATTGACACTTACCAACCTGGCCGCGGTGGGCAACGCCCTGCGCCGGCTCGGAAAGATCTGATCGGACCCAGGAAAGGAAACCAACCGTGCGCACAATTCTCAAAGGCGGAGTGGTCGTCAACCTCGACGGAGGGCCCTCCACGCAACAGGACCTGGTCATCGAAGGCGAGCAGATCACCTCGGTGGGCGCCGCCGCGGCCGCGAACGGCGACAACGTGGTGGACGTCTCCGGCATGCACCTGCTGCCCGGCCTGGTGAACTGCCATGTTCACCTGGGCTGGGACGGCACCCACGACCTCGAGATGCAGGCCAACGAGTCGCCGGCCGTCAACGCCATGAAGGCGGTGATGAACATCCATCGCCACCTGTCGGCCGGGGTGACCACCATCCGCGACCTGGGCATGAACAACGCCAACATCGACGCCAAGACGGCCATCGACAACGGATGGGCGCCTTGGATACGGCTGTTCCCCAACGGCCGGGCGATCTGCACCACCGGCGGACACACCTGGTGGTGCTGCCGGGAAGCCGACGGGATCTACGGGGTCCGCAAGGCCATCCGCGAGCAGTTCAAGGCGGGCGCCACCTGGATCAAGATCATGGGCTCCCACGAAGAGGTGCAGTTCACGATGGACGAACTTCGCGCCATGGTCGAGGAGGCTCACCAGAACGGCATGATGGTCACGGCCCACGCCACCTTCGACGAGGCCATCTCCCGGGTCGTCGACGCCGGAGTGGACTGCGTGGAGCACGGCGGGTCGATGACCCCGGAGACCATCGACAAGATGGTCGAGAAGGGCGTTCCCATCGTCACCACCTTCTCGCCGCTCGTGCAGCAGGTCAAGTTCGGTCGGGACTTCGGCATGACCGAGTCTGACGTGGAGCGCCGCAAGGACCAGATGGCCGACAAGAGCCGCTTCGCCGGCAACGTGGCCGCGGCCCGGGCAGGCATCCCGATCGTGTTCGGCACCGACGCCGGAAGCCCGGTGGTGCCGCACTACGCCATCGCCGAGGAGCTCAAGTTCATGGTCGAGATCGGGGTCTGCCCCGACAATCTGGACGCGCTGAACTCGATCACCCGCCGGGGTATCAAGCTGCTCGGTCTCGAGGACGAGTTGGGCAGTCTCGAAGCCGGTAAGACGGCTGACGTGGTGGCCGTGGGCGGTGATCCGCTGGACTCGCTGGACCACATGAAGGATGTCAGGCGGGTCTTCGTGCGAGGGCAGATGGCGTTCTCGTCCGAGGGCGGTTACACCCAGGTCGGGCGGGACATCGAGGGCATGGGCACCCGCTGGGGTCCCGGACCCGAGATCGGATACCGCAGGGCCTAGGGAGCCACGCGGGAACCGGACGGAGCTGACCGATGCTCGATCTGAGGATCGTCGGGGGCGTCGTGGTGAGCGACGGCCTCTCCCGTCCCGCCGATGTCGGCTTGGAGGGCGATCGCATCGTCGAGGTCGCCCCCCAGGGTGGCCTCGGCCCGGCGCGCGGGGAGACTGACGCCTCTGGCCTGCTGGTCATTCCCGGCGCGGTGGACGCCCACTTCCACTGCCGGGCGCCCAGCCATCCCGAGCGAGCCACTTTCGCCTCCGAATCGCGCGCGGCGGCGGCCTCGGGGGTGACCACCCTGTTCGAGATGCCGATCTCCAACCCGCCGTGCAGCACCCCGGAGGCCTTCGAGCTCCGCCGGGAGCTGGGGGAGGCCGAGAGCTTGATCGATTTCGCCCTCTACTCGGGCGCCGGATTCAGCGATCCGGCCCGGGCGGAGGCGATGGCCGAGTGCGGGGCCATAGCGTTCAAGCTGTTCACCCACCATCCGCCGCCGGAGCGAGTCGACGAGTTCGAGGGGCTCTGCGCAGGATCTCCCGAGGGCATCTTCGAGTCTCTCCGCGCGGTGGCGAGCACCGGATTGAGGTGCGCGGTCCACTCCGAGAGCCAGCAGATGATCGAACTCTTCCGCGAGGAGTTGGACCGGTTCGGACACCCGGCCCGCCCGCCCCTGGTCGAGGCCGTGGCGGTGGGCCTGGTGGCAACCATCGTCCGGGACCTGGGTGCGCCCGCCCATATCGTCCATATCACCTCCCGCCTGGCCATGGAAGAGGTCCAGGCGGCCCAGGCACTCGGAGCCGATCTCTCCGCCGAATCGTGTCCCCACTACCTGCTTCTCGACGAGTCGGCGATTCCCGAGTTCGGCAACTTCGTGAAGGTGGCGCCCCCGCTGCGCCCGGCGGAGGATCCCGCCTACCTGTGGGAGGCGCTGGCGGACGGATCGCTATCGGTGGTGGCTTCCGACCATGCCCCGTTCACTCCGGAGGAGAAGGCGGCTGCCGCCTATGCGAATTCCGGGCAGGGGATTCCTTCCCTGGAGATGCTGGTCCCGGCGATGCTGGATGCCGGCCTGACCGGGCGCCTCCCGCTCGCCCGAGCGGTGGAGGTGATGACCGCCAACCCCGCCAAGCTGTACGGCATCTACCCGCGCAAGGGCACCATCTCCGCGGGATCGGAGGCCGACCTGGTGCTGGTGGATCCCGAGGCCACCCGCACGGTCCGTTCATCCGAGTTCCTGGCCCGTTCGGGCGGGAGCGCCGTGGCGTACGACGGGATGGAGCTCAAGGGCAAGGTGCTCACCACCCTGTCGCGGGGACGCATCGTGTTCGATGCCGGCCGGGTCATAGGGGAGAATGGGGGTCGGTTGGTGAGCCCCGATGGCCCTCCCCAACACGTCCGCGAGACCCAAGGCGCCGACTAGCCCCTGACTGCGTCCGCGGCATGTCGCCTGGATGCCCGGGCCGGGACCTCGCGACCGGTATTCTCGCCGGATGCCCACTGAACCCTCCCAAGCAGGCGGTAGCCCCGGCTTCGACCGGCTGCGGCAGGCGCCCAAGGTCGTGCTCCATGACCACCTGGACGGCGGCCTGCGTCCTTCCACCATCGTCGAGCTGGCCCGGGAGACCGGGTACCGGGGCCTTCCCACCCACGACCCGGGCGAGTTGGCGGCCCGGATCCAGGAGGGCGCTCGCCGTCGCAGCCTCGATCTCTACCTGGAGATGTTCAGCCACACCCTCGGCGTCATGCAGACGGAAGGGGCGGTGTACCGGGTGGCGGCCGAATGCGCCCAGGACCTGGCGGACGACGGCGTGGTGTACGCCGAGGTCAGGTTCGCTCCGGAGCTGAACACCGAGGGCGGTCTTTCACTCGACAGGGTGGTCGAGGCCGCTATAGCCGGGTTCCGCGACGGGAGCGACGGTCGCGGCATTCGGATGGGCCTGCTGGTCTGCGCTATGAGGACCGGTCCCCACAGTCTCGAGGCGGCCGAGCTGGCGCTCCGGCATCGGGATCGGGGTGTGGTGGGGTTCGACATCGCCGGCGCCGAGGCCGGTCATCCACCCTCCGATCACCTGGCGGCCTTCGATCTGCTGCGCCGGGCGGGAATGCCCTACACCATCCACGCCGGCGAGGCGGACGGCCTCGACTCGATACGGGAAGCCCTACACACCTGCGGCGCCCGGCGGATCGGCCATGGGATCAGGATTGTGGACGACATCGGAGCGGACGGAGCCCTGGGTTCGCTCGCCGCGGAACTGCGCGACCGGAGGATCCCTCTGGAGCAGTGCCCGACCTCCAACGTCCACATCGGCGCCGTTCCGTCGATGATCGCCCATCCGATCGGCCGACTTTTCGACCTGGGCTTTCGCGTGACCGTGAACACCGACAACCGGCTCATGAGCGGGGTCTCGCTGACGAGCGAGTTCGACGGGTGCTGCCAAGCCTTCGGCTGGTCCTGGCCCGAGGTGCACCGGCTAACCACCAACGCCATGGAGAGCGCCTTCCTCCCGGCCGACCAGCGCCGGGAGATCATCGATAAGGTCATCAACCCCTGGTACGCCGCCCGCCCTAGCTGACCGGCACCGCCCTGATGTAGGTGATTCCGCCACCGACACACGCTGCGGGCCCGCTGCTGTGACCTGCGGGGACGCCTTCGTCGGCGAGCCTTGCCACACGAGATGGTCGACCCTGGCGTCTTGCCCAGGACTAGCACTTCGGATAGCGTGAGCGACCGTGGGAGAAGTGGCAGGAGCAGCACGCGAGGCATCCGCCATCCCACGGCGTCTGGGCCTCATCGTCCCCTCGTCCAACACTGTTGCGGAGCCTGACTTCGCGCGGTCTGTACCGGACGGCGTAACCGTCCATACTGCGCGTGCCTACCTGGAAGAAGTAACGGCATCCGCCGAGAGGGCAATGTTGGAATCGTTCGTGCCTCGAGCGGCCGCCGACCTGGCGACAGCAAACATGCACGCAATCGTCTTCTCCTGCACCAGCGCGGCAGCCCTTCTCGGGAAGTCAGGTGAGGAGCGCTTTGTGGAGGAACTTGAGGAGTCCGGCGGTGCGCCCGTCATCAGCACGAATGAAGCCATTAGCCGCGTTCTCGTTCGGTACGGAGACGCCCGCGTCGCGGTTGTTACTCCCTACATAGAGGAACTGAACGTGGCTATAGCGGGGACCCTGACGGAGCGTGGTGTTTCCGTGAGATCCATCGTAGGGATGTCTCTTGACGACAATGTCTCCATTGGTCGGGTCCGACCTGACGAGATCGTGGCATTCGTCGAGCAGCATGCGGACCCGAGCGAGTTCGATGTGTTGTTCGTTTCCTGCACGAACCTCCGAGGGATGGAGAGCCGGGAAACGCTGGAGGATCGTTTGGAACGACCCGTCGTTACGAGCAACTCCGCCGCGTTGACCATTGCCCTCGAGGTGCTCGAGGGATCTGCCGATGTCATCCCTCTGCGGAACTGCTGAGAAACGCCACGTCGCGGTGATCACGCCCGGTACGGGGCATGCAGGATCTATGAGCGCATCCTCCCGGAGCCGATCCCAGAACCGGCTCGGGACGGCACCGACCGGGTCAGTCGCGGACCGCCATGGTGGTGGGGTGCTCGTTGAGCTTGACGCCGCCTTCCTCGGTGCAGAGGATGATGTCCTCCACGCGGACTCCCACCCGGCCCGGCCAGAAGACCGACGGCTCGATGGTGAAGGTCATGCCGGCTTCGAGGGGGGTGTCGTCCTCCGGTGAGATGAACGGCTCCTCATGGACGTCGAGGCCGATGCAGTGGCCGGTCCTATGCCGGAACCAGTCCCCGTATCCGGCGTCCACGATCACCTGCCGGGTAGCCCGATGGACCTCGGAGGCTTTGACGCCTGGCCGGGCGGCCTTCATGCCGGCCCGTTGGGCGGCCATGACAACTTCGTACACGTGGCGGTACTCGTCGTCAGGCTCGCCGATCCGGACGGTGCGGCCGAAGTCGGAGCAGTAGCCCTGGACCACCGCGCCGAAGTCGAAGGACAGACCCACGCCCGGGCGCACCTCCTGCTGGGAGAGCCGGACGTTGGCGTCCCGGTTGTCGCCCGGACCCATTCCCCACACTGCGGTGTCGAACGACCAGGTACGGGAGCCGAGGCGGAGCAAGTGGTAGTTCACCTCCTCGGCCAGTTCCAGTTCGGTGACGCCGCTCGAGATACGGGCCTTGGTCTCCTCCATCGCTCCGTCGGCCACGTGGCAGGCCCGGCGCAGCAGTTCCAGTTCGTCGGGGCTCTTGATCCGCCGCAGACGGTTGACCAGGCGGCTGGCGTTGGCCAGCTGCGGGTTTCGCAACTCCTCGAGGAGGTTCATCGTGGCTGAGGCCCACGTGCGGGCCCCGACAGCCAGCGTTCGCGGTGAAGGGAAGGACCGGGCTACCCGTGAGAACAAGGCGTGCCCATCGTCCATCTCGCTCACGCTCACCACTTCGCCCGGAACCCCTTCCGGCAGGTCGAACTCGACGTAGTTGCGAGGGAGGATGAAGGCAGGATCCCGACCGGGCGCCAGTAAGGCCCCTGCCACCCATCCGTGCGCGTAGTTGACGTCACCGAAGGTGGGTACCCGCCGCTGGATGCCGGTCAGGTACTCGAGATCGGCCCCGATCGGGAGCCAAACCAGATCCACCCCCGCCTCTTCGAGCACGGCATCAAGGGCGAGACGCCGGGCGCGGTGGTCGAATGCGATAGTGCTCATGCCGGGCGCGAGTCTAGGGGATCCGGGGGCATCCTCCACCAGCCGCCGCGTCGCCAAATGTACGCCAGGTGGCCCCGACCTTGCGGGTTTTCCGTTCTGTTTCCTCGGAGCACGCGAGCCGAGATAGCAGAGCCGCCTCCATGAGCAGTGACCCATCCTGCCGCCAGTTCGTGACGCAACGCCGGCGATCGTCTTCGGTCGGCTCTTCCTCGAACCCGGGTCGTGCCCGTCTACAGGCTCAGGTCCTGGCGGCCCGGCGGCGGCGCTCGCGCTGGGCCGGGGCCGGGCGGGACGGACGCGGTGCGTGGGGTAGGCGGCGAGCGATCTCCTCGCGGGTGACCCCCCGGGTGGAACGCGTGCAATCGACCGCCTCCCTGATGGCGGCTATGTGTCCGGGCCTGCTCCCGCAGCAGGCGCCTATCAGCCGCGCCCCTGCCCTGATCGCCAGATCGACGTAGGTGGGCATGATCTCGGGACCATGGGGATAGGCCAGGTGTCCCTCGGTGTAGGCGGGCAGGCCGCAGTTGGCCTTGGCCACGATGGCCGTTCCCGGGTCTGCGTTGGCCAACTCGCTCACGGCGAGCACCACGTCGCCGGCTCCCACGCCGCAGTTGGCCCCGACCGCCGCCGGAAGGACGGCCTGAGCGCGGCTCCAGGCGGCCAATTGCTCGGGACGAAAGCCCATCATGGTCCGTCCGTGAGTGTCGAAGCTCATCGTGGCCACGACCGGCGTCCGGAACGACAGGGCCGCCTCGTACGCCGCTTCCAGTTCCTCCCGGCTAGACATGGTCTCTATCCAGACCACGTCGACGCCACCCCGCACGAGAGCGTCGATCTGCTCCGCGAAGACGTCGAGGGCAGCGCCGTGCTCGAGCGGGCCGAGGGGTGCCAGCAGGTCACCTGTGGGCCCGACGCTCCCTGCTACCACGACGGGTCGTCCGAGACAGCCGGCCAGCCGCCGGAGTAGCGCCGCGGCCGCCATGTTGAGTTCGGCAACCCGGTCCTGGAGTCCGTGCAGGGCGAGCCGTCGCCGGTTGGCCCCGAACGTGTTGGTGAGAACGATGTCGCATCCTGCATCAAGGAAGCCCGAGTGTGCCTCGATCACGATCTCCGGACAATCCACGTTCAGCAACTCGGGACAGGCGCCGGCCGGCATTCCTAACTCGAACAGGCTGGTGCCCATGCCTCCGTCAGCTACCAGGATTCCCGTCTCGGAGAGCAATCGATCGGATGATGTGCTGGCAGCAGGGTTCGATGAGGACACGGCTTCCTCCGTTTCCGCCAGGATGCCGGTGCCCTGAAGGGCTCCTTCACGAGAAAGGGGCCGCCCAGCTTCTGCGGCCCCATGAACTCTTCCTGTGGAAGTGCCCGGTCGCTTTAGCTGTTCTTCTAGAGCGCCCGCAAGCTGACTGATCAAATCGGCGCTGTCTTCGGGCTAAGTGTATCACCCGCGGCGAGCCGGTGGCGGGAATGACGCGAGCTGCAACACGGCCGGCCGGCTCCGAACTGGAGGATCCTGGGAGTCAGCGTGTGTAGACCACGCGGCCATGGGTGACCACGAGAACGGGATCCCGTAGCGTCTCCAGCGACGACATGGGGTTCTCCTCCACCAGGATCAGGTCGGCTACCGCGCCCGGATCGGGAGTCGAGCAGTCGCCGAAGCCGTTGAGCGCCCGCCCGCCCACCGAGGCGGCGTGGAGGACGGACCGCCTGTCCATGCCGGCCCTCTCCAGCATCTCGAGTTCCCGATGGAAGCGGGGACCGATCGGGTTCAGGTCGGCACCCACCGCGATCCGGACGCCCGCCTCGATGCAGGCCTGGAGGGCGGCGGCGTGGACGGGCATCAGCTCACGGGACCGGTTAGCGGCATGCTCGGGCCAGCCCTGGCTCTGGATGTACTCCTGGTCGTGGGTCACGCCGATGGTGGGCACCAGCCAGGTGCCGTTCCGGGCCATCACCGCCGCGGCTCTCTCGTCGAGCATGTATCCGTGCTCGATGGAGCGCCCGCCCAGCTCCGAGAAGGCGATGGCGGGCTCGTTCCCCCCGCAGTGGGCCGCCACCGGTATGTGGCGCTGGTTGGCCACCTCCATCAGGGTGGCCAGCTCGGCGTCGGTGAACTGGCCCTCGTCGGCGGCCTCGAACGGGCTGTAGAGGCCGCCGGTCAGCATGATCTTGATCCACTGGGCGCCCCGCTCGACCTGCCTCCGGACCGCCCGGGCCATCGCATCGGGCCCGTCGACCACTAGTTCGGTGCCCATCTGGGTGTAGATCCGGGGAAAGGCGGTACCGTGGCCGCCAGTGGTTCGGACGCCTCGCCCGGCCCCGGTCACCCGGGGTCCTAGGGTGGTGCCGGCAGCGTAGGCCCGGCCCCAGGCCAGGTCCAGGTCGTCGGCCTCGTCCACGCACCGCACCCCGGTGACGCCCATCTCCGCCGCCTGGCGGAAGTTCTCCCCGGCTCTGATCGTCCGGTCGGGAGCCGCCTCGAAGTAGCCGGTGGCGTCCGGGTCGTACATGAGCCCGCCGGCGTGGGCATGGCAGTCCCACAGGCCGAACATGGCATGCAGGCCCGATCCGTCCACCGTTCTCCCCGCGCTGCTGTCTCCGGCCAGGATGGCGCCGTCCCGGATAAACAGGTCACGCGTCTGTGACTCGCCGGTGGCGGTGTCGAGCCAGGACACGCCCCGGATCCGGAGAGGGGGGGTCGGGGCGTGGACGCCGGACATTATCCGGTCGAGTAGCCGTCGATCGCGTCCTGGGCGGCCAACTCGGGATCTCGCTCCTCCGGGACGCCGTAGCCCCCACCTCCGCCGGTGGCCACATGGAGCCGCGATCCCTTCGGCGCCGGTATCTGGTTCGCCTTGAGCAGGGGAACCGTCTCTCCGTCCGCGGTCAACGTGACGTTGGTGGCCGCCCCGTCCTCGCCGCCGAACAAGCCCCAGGCGGGCGTTCTGGTGCGCTCGAACCAGGTCGAAACGGTAATGTCGTCGGCCAGGACCTCGTAGTCCCGCAGCACACCCAGGCCGCCCCGCCACCTGCCCCGGCCGCCCGAATCGGGCCATACCGAGTACTGGTGGACCCGGATCGGGTAGCGGGACTCCATGACCTCGACCGGGATGTTCTTCAGGTCGCCGCCTCCGTAGTTGATGAGCCCATTGGTGCCGTCGCCGCCCTGGTAGGCGCCCCAGCCGACCGCGGTGGCCTCTCCCACCACGAAGTCCTCGCCCGTCCGCGGGTTGGGGCCGCTGAACAGGACGTTCATCGGGTCGGCGGCCTGGCCCGCCACCACCCGTTCGGGGACCGCCGGCGCCAGGGCCCGGATGAACAGGTCGATCATCATCCCGAGGTGGGGGTAGTAGTACTGGCAGGCGGCCGGCTCCCGGGCGTCGAACACGGAAGCCTCCGGTGCGCTCAGCGTGAGGTTGCGGAAGGTGCCTGCTGTGACCGGGACGTCGGAGTTGATCAGCATCTTGAAGGCCAGATTGGCCGCCGCCTCGGTCTGGGCAAGTCCGCAGTTCATGCAACCGGGAGTCATCGGCGCCGACCCGTCCAGGTCGACCCTGATCTCCTCGCCCTCCACCGTCACCACCACCTTGACGTACACCGGATCGCCGCCCGGCCCCCAGCTGTCCATCTCGCCGTCGGTCTCGTACACCCCGTCAGGGATGGATGCCACCGCCTCGCGATCGAGGCGTTCGCACTGGTCGAAGATGACCTCGGCGGCGGCGGTCACCGTGTCCAGGCCGAAGCGGTCGATCAGCTCGGCGAGCCCGCGCTCCCCGGTCCGGCAGGCGGCGATCTGGGCGTGCATGTCACCCCAGATCGAGCGGGGCAGGCGGCTGTTGCGGGTCAGGAAGTCGAGCATCCCCCGTTCGGGCTTGCCCTCCCGGTAGAGGTGGACGGGCGCGATCCGGTAGCCCTCCTGGTAGATGGAGGTGGAGTCCATCGCCTGGCCGGGATCCTTGGCGCCGATGTCCAGCCAGTGGGCCTTGGTGGCGCCGAAGCCGACCAGTTCCCCGCTGTGGAAGATGGGCGAGATCACGTTGACGTCGTTGAGGTGGCTGCCGACCATGTAGCTGTCGTTGACCGCGTAGACGTCACCGGGCCGGCAGGTCTCCGCGCCGCCCATATGCTCGAGCGTGGCGTCGATGGCGGCTTCGAGACTCCCGAGGAAGATGGGCAACCCGGGCGCCTGCCCGAGCAGGTTGCCGCGGGCGTCGAAGAGGCCGACCGAGCAGTCCTTCATCTCGTAGATGATGGGGGTGTAGGCGGAGCGGGCCAGGTTGTTGTTCATCTGGGACGCGATCGAGATGAAGGCGTTGCGGATCACCTCGACGGTGACCGGGTCTACGTACATGGTTCTAACTCCTATCGCCCGGTGAGGGCGGCTCGGGTAATCCTATGGAAACGGGCGCTTCGACCGCCTTCCAGCACCGGACCAGCTGACCGGTACGGGTCTCCCGCAGGGGCTGGGGCTCGGCGCACTTCGACTCCGAGAACGGACATCTCGGCATCAAACGGCATCCGGGCGAGCCCAGGTGGTCGGTGCTGATCTCGCCGGACAGGCGTACCGGCTCCCCCATGTGCCCCGGTTCCTCGAGCTGGGCGGCCTCCAGCAGGCCACGGGTGTAGGGGTGGGCGGCTTGGCGGTAGACCTGATCCCGGGTGCCGATCTCGACGAACTGGCCGAGGTACATCACCGCCACCCGGTGGGCCATGGCGTACACCACCCGGAGGTCGTGTGCCACCAGCAGGTAGGCCAGTTGGGCGGTTTCCTGGAGACCGGTGAGCAGGTTGACGATCTGGCCCCGGATGGACACGTCCAGCGAGGAGGTGGGTTCGTCCAGGAACAGCAACCGGGGTTCGACCAGCAGGGAGCGGGCCACGCTCAGCCTCTGCAGCTGGCCTCCGCTGACCTCGGCCGGGCGCCGGTCGGCGATCTCGGGAGACAGGCCGACGTTGCGGATGGCCTCTTCGATGGCCTGGTCCTGCTGGGCGGGCGTGCGCTCCCCTCCGAACTCGGCGAACTCGCGGAGGCTGGACCGGATCGTCGCCCTCGGGTCGAAGGCCGCCAGGGGATCCTGGAACACCATCTGCAGGTTCGTCCGCATGGGCCGGAACTGCTTCTCGCCCAGATCCAGGATGTCCTCGCCCAGCAGCGACACGTGGCCGTCGGTGGCATCGGTCAGCTTGAGGATCACCCTGCCCACCGTCGACTTGCCCGATCCCGACTCGCCGACGATGGCAAAGGTCTCGGACGGCCAGACCTCGAAGCTAACGCCGTCCACCGCTCTCACCACCCGCTGGCGGAGCTTGGCGTCGCGGGATAAGTAGTCCTTGACCAGGTCACGGACTTCGAGGAGCGGGGAGTTCACGCCTTCACGCATGCCACCTCCCGGTCTGCGATTGTCCGGAGCTCCGGCACTCCATCACGGCACTCCTCACCGACCTCCGGGCAGCGGCTGGCGAAGGGGCACTCGACGAGCGGGTCCAAGAGGGTGGGAACGGTCCCCGGGATGGCGTACATCCGTCCCTCGTCCACGGTGGAGAAGGCCCGCAGCAATGCCGTGGTGTAGGGATTGGCGGGGGAGGAGGTCACCGACGCCGTCGGTCCGCTCTCCATGACCCTCCCCGCGTACATCACCGCGGTGCGTTCGCAGGTCTGGCGGGCGATGGCGATGTCGTGGGTGATCAGGAGCAGCGACGCGCCCCGGTCCGATACCTGTTCCACCACCAACTCGAGTACCTGTTGCTGGAGGGTGGCGTCGAGCCCGGTGGTGGGTTCGTCGGCGATGAGGAGGTCCGGTTGGCAGGAGAGTGCCATGGCGAGGGCCGCCCGCTGGGCCATCCCTCCCGAGTACTGGTGGACGTAGTCGCCGGCTCGCCGGCGGGCGTCGGGAACTCCCATCTGGTCGAGCAGGTCGATGGCTCGGAGATGGCTGTCGCGTCGCCCGGCGTCAGAGTGGGTGCGGATGACCTCTGCGATCTGGCCTCCGACGGTCAGGACCGGGTTGAGAGAGGCTCTGGGGTTCTGGAACATGATGGCGATCTGGGGGCCGCGCAGATCACGCAAGCGCCGCTTCGAAGCGCCGATCAGTTCCTCGCCGTCCAGCCGGATCGATCCTCTCAGGATTACTGCCCCCTCCGGGAGCATCCCGATGACTGCGGCCGCGGTGAGGCTCTTGCCCGATCCGGACTCCCCGACCAACGACATGCGGCTGGAGCGCGGCACCCGCAGGTTCACACCCTGGAGTGGCATGGAAGCGTCCTCCGTGCCGGTGCGGAACCCGACCGCGAGGTTCTCGATGTCGAGGAGGGGAGGAGCCTCCGTTGTCGGGGAGGCGGGGCTGCCGGTCATCGGTTCCCGATCGAGTCGCGTTGCCCGTGCCTGATCTCGTCGGACAGGTAGTTGAGGGTCAGGACGGTGGCCAGGATGGCCAGCCCTGGGAAGAGAGAGATCCACCACTGTCCGTAGTACATGTAGTCGATGCCGTCCCGCACCATGGCGCCCCATTCGGCGGTCGGGAGCTTGACGCCGAGCCCGACGAAGCTCAGAGCGGCCAGGATCTGTATCGCCCACGCCACGTTCACCGAGAACTGGGCGAACACGATCTCCGACACGTTGGGCAGGATGTGGCGCCGCAGGATGGTGGCCTGGCTCTTGCCCGCGCACCGCGCCGCCAGCACGAAGTCCGAGTCGACCAGGGGTTTCACTGCGCTCCGGGTGAGGCGGAGATAGACGGGGACGTTCACCATGGCGATGACCATGATCAGGATCGGAATGCTGGGACCCAGGGCGGCCACGATCCCGAGGGCCAGCAGCAGGGTGGGGAAGGCTTGGAACGACTCCGAGACCCGCAGCAGCAGCGCGTCGAAGGTGCCTCCCCGGTAGGCGCCCAGGGCGCCCAGTGGCATCCCCACGACGACGGCTAGCGCAGCCGCGATCAGGCCTACCCAGAGGTCGAGGCGGGCGGCATGGACCACCCGGGCGAAGATATCCCTACCGAACTGGTCGGTCCCGAACCAGAACTCGGCCGAAGGGGCGGTCAGCGTGCCACCCAGGAAGCCCAGCGGGTCCCTGACGAGGAAGGGTCCGACGAGCGCTACCAGCACGATGATCGCCATGGAGAGATAGGCCGGCGTTCGGAACACCTTGCGTACCAACCTCCCCGACCGACCGCGCGTGGGTGTCCTGCGGTCCGGCAACGCCCGGGCGGTCATGTCCTGGTCCTCGGGTCGATCACGAAGTGCAGGATGTCCATGATCAGGTACACCAGCAGGTACGAGAGGGCGCTCAGTAGTACGGCCGCCAGCACCGGGGCGAAGTCGGACTCGCTGATGGAGTCGATGGCGTACTTGCCGATGCCCGGTCGGGCGAACACGAATTCGACGAGCACGGTCCCGCCCAGCAGGTAGCCGTACATGATCGCCCCCATCGTGGAGACGGGAAGCAGCACGTTGGGGAGCGCGTGGCGGAGCACGATGGATCGTTCGGGCACGCCCAGCGCCCGGGCGGATCGGATGTGATGGGAGGCCATCGTCTCGCGCATGAACCCGCGGGTGACCCTCACCATGGGCGCTCCCACGGTCACCGCCAGCGTCACCGCGGGCAGGATCATCTGTACTGCGGCATCCTTGAACGCCTCCCAGTCACCGGCCAGGATGGCGTCGACCGTGTAGAAACCGGTCGTGTGGGGCGGGACGTCCCCCAGCGTCCGTCCGAGGGCGGGGGGCGCCCACTCCAGCGTTGCGAAGAACACCAGCAGGAGGATCATGCCGAGGAAGAACTCGGGTATCGACACTCCGAAGCCCGACAATGTGTTGGCCAGGCGATCGGAGAAGGAACGCCTCCGCAATGCCGAGACGATCCCCAGGGGGACCGACCACGCCAGAGCAAGGATCAGGGCGGCGCTGCCGAGCTCGATGGTGGCCGGCCAGCGGGCCCCGATGTCGGTAGTGACCGGATTGCGGGTCCGCCAGCTGTCGCCCAGGTCGCCGGACGCCAGCTGCTGGATGTAGCGGAAGTACTGCTCGTGGATCGGGAGGTCGAGGCCGAGCCGCTCGGTGACCGCTGTCACCGTGGACTCGTCGGCCATCACCCCCACGATCATGTAAGCGGGGTTACCGGGTAGCAACCTGGTCACCACGAAGGCGACCAGCGACACGCCGAATAGCGCCACCAGCATGTAAGCCAGCCGGCGAAGCACGTAGACGGCGAGGTGCATACCCTCTCCCTCGGTTGGTTCCTCTTTCTGGTCCTCAGAGGGTGCGCGGATGGGTATCCGCGCACCCTCCTAGACCACTTAGGTGATCCTCGATCAGCCTGCCGGGTAAAGGTCGGCGAAGCGAGGTATGGCGTTCGGGTACAGCACGAATCCGTCCACATCCTCACGCATGGCGAACTTGAAGTCCGGCTGCGCCAGGAAGACCCACGGAGCATCCTCGGAGATGAGCCTCTGGGCTTCCTCGAAGATCGCTCTACGGGCGGCGGGGTCTTGCTCCGCCCAGCCGTCCGTGATGATCTCGTCGACCCGGGCGTTCGAGTAGTCGGCGTAGTTGCCGAACACTCCCGACTCCAGGGTCAGGGACAGCTGGTAGTTCGGGTCGTCGATCCAGGCCAGCAGCTCGTCCACGAACATCTGGAGCTGCTTGCCCACCTTACGCTCCGCGAACACGGGGGACTGGAGGGTTTCGATCTCAATGTCCATGCCGATCTCGCGCAGCGCCGACTGGACGCGGACCGCGATCAGCTGGTGCTCCGCCTTGGCGGAGTCGATCGACAGGGTCACCGTGCCTCCGTCGTAGCTGCTGGAGGCGAGAAGCTCCTGCGCCTTGGCGGTGTCCTGGAAGTATCCGACCTCGGCGCCCAGCGAGACCGCCGAGCCGTTGGGGATGGCCCCGTGGAGGCGGCGGGCGTCGCCCTTGTAGACGTTCTCAAGGATGTCGTCATAGTCGACGCCGTAGGAGACCGCCTGGCGGACCGCTACGTCGTCGAAGGGGGCGATCGAGTTGTTCATACCCACGTAGGCCATGTTCTTGGATGGCGCCCGGACGACCTTCACGCCCTCGGACCCGTCCAGTGCATTGAACTCCTCGGTCCCGAGGCCGACCGCCAGGTCGATCACTCCGGCCCTGAGCAGCTGGACGCGCTCGGCGGGTGACGGGATGATCTTCCAAACGATCCTGTCGTAGGCGGGACGGCCGCCCCAGTAGTTGTCCCTGGCTTCGAACACGACCTCTTCGTCGGGCGTCCGGCTGACCAGGCGGTAAGGACCGCTGGGGTTGTCGGCGTTGCGCGCCATGTACTCGGTCGCCCAGGGGTCATCATCGGTAGCGTTGGCCGCCACCACGGCGGGATCGACCGCCGCCGAGCTGGACATGTAGAAGGACTGCATCACCATCGGGCTGCGCCGATCCGAGACCAACTCCAGGGTGTACTCGTCGATCACGGTCGGGGGCTTGGTCACGAAGGCGATGTTGGTGAGCAACCATGCGCCACCGCCGGGGGTGTTGAGGTTGCGGTCGATCATGAACCGAACGGTCTCGGCGGTGATCGGAGTGCCGTCGTCGAACGTCATGCCTTCCCGCACCTTGATGGTGAAGGTAAGGCCGTCGTCATGCTCGACCCACGACTCGAAGTAGCGGGGCAGTAGGTTGTCCGCATCCCCGACCATGGCGCCGTTCTGCTCCACGATGGGGTGGATCACCGGAACGTCGTAGACCATCAGCAGCGCCTCGTGGGCCCTGATGAAGTTGGCGCAACACGGGTCGAGAGTCTCGATGTCGCCGGGAACTCCGATAGTGAGCACGCGCTCCTCCATCGGCTCTTCGGCCGGCGCCTCCTCTGCGGGCTCCTCCATCGTTTCTTCGGCCGGTGCCTCTTCGGTGACGGCCGCTGCCGTCGTGGCCGTGGTGGCTTGCGCAGCGGTGGTCGCGGGCGCGCTCTCCGGCTCGGCGTCGTCCGAGCCACAGGCGGCTACGACGAGCGCCAGCGCGGCGAAGACGGCAATCAGGCGGAGCCGGACAGCCGATCTCGTTTTGTTCATTTGCTTTCCTCCCTTGTTGGGTTTGTTACTCGACCGCTCCAACCGTTCGATGACCGAACGATGCTCGGGAACTCGGGAAGCGGCCGATTCGATGTTGCCTTGTCAGTTACTCCCGGTCCTGGCCAGCATCTCCGCGTAGAGAACGGGGGTGATGAGCGGATCGAGGACCCGTACCGGAACCTGTTCGCGGATGGGGCCCAGCAGGCCCGACCACAGGGTGCAGGCAAAGAAGAGCACGTCCGCGTCAAGGTCGCGGAAGGCCCGCTGCGCCGCTTCCAGCGCGGTGGTCTTGGCGGAGACTTCCATCTCGGCCCGGACGGCGGCCCGAAGTCCCGGCGGATCCTCGGCCAGCAGCCGGTTCACCTCGTCAGCCGGGGGATGGCCGCTGGGGGCTGAGATCACCCCGGCGAAGATGGACTCGGCGCCGTAACGATGGATCAGCCGGCGGATCCAGTTGGCGTTCTGCGGAAGGTTCTCACCCTCGCCGCTTTCGATTCGCGGGCAGATGACCGCCATCTGGCCGAAGGCGCGACCCGCCGCCACTGCCGCCTCCATCGGTCCGGTCACGGGGATGTCGACCAAGTCCTTGGCGTCCTCCACGCCGGGGTCGGCGGCGCAGGCGACCACTACCGCGTCGAACCCGTCCCGTTCCGCCGTCTCGATCTGGGTGAGCAGCTGGTTCATGAGGAGCGAGTGTGCCGGAAGGAAGGCGGTGGCCGGGACACCGGTGCCCATCAGCGAACGGACCTCGACCTTCGTGTCGGGGGCGGTGGCCCTGGCGATGGCCTCCTCGACCATCGGGTTGTACACGTCAACCCCCATCGGGTTGATGACCTGGATTCTCATGGTTTCCGTACCTCCAAGACTGGACTGCGCGTGTGCGGATACCCGGTTCCGCTTCGGACGGGGTCGGGGTGCGCGTTCATCGTACAGCGGGCGGTCTAGACGTGGTCACTTCACGACCGATTCAGGACGAGGTGCCCGTGCCCCGATACCGTGGCGGTCCAGCTCGGTGGCACGAGGGTGGTGCATGCGTCCTCCAGGACGATCGCCGGACCCGCTAGCTCCGCGGCCCTTGGGATCTCCGAGCGCTGGTAGACCGGGGTCTCGAGCCAGGTGTCTCCGAACCAGGTTCGTTCCAAGCCGGTCGGCGGGGGCATGTCGCCGGTCGGGAAGGCCTGGGG
>WTGW01000003.1 GCA_011523395.1 Acidimicrobiia bacterium | reverse complement strand
CCGGGACTCGAGGTCCTGCAGAACGTCCAGCAGAACGCCATCCCGGCCGGCCATACCGCGTCGTACTACTACGTGGGTCTGAGCCCTGCCACGGCGTTCAATACGGCCCTGCCGTTCGGGTTCACCTACCGGCAGCAGAACGCGTGGATGTACGAGGGCGGCGGCTTGCAGCTGATGCAGGACTTCTACGCGGATCGCTTCGGCGTGATCAACTTCCCGGCCGGCAACACCGGAGTACAGATGGGCGGTTGGTTCAACAAGGAGATCAACTCCGCGGCGGACCTGCAGGGGCTACGCATGCGGATCCCCGGTCTGGGAGGCCGGGTGATGGAGCGGCTCGGCGTCACCGTCCAGGTGTTGCCCGGCGGTGAGATCTTCCAGGCGCTCCAGACCGGCGCCATCGACGCTACCGAGTGGGTCGGCCCGTACGACGACACGACCATGGGATTCCACGACGTGTCCACGTACTACTACTACCCGGGGTGGTGGGAGCCGGGCCCCGAACTCGACGTGTTCATCCCGCTGGATGAATGGAACCAGCTGCCCGAGGAGTACCGGGTGATAATCGAAGCGGCTTCGTATGGCGCCAACGCCACCATGATGGCTCGCTACGACGCCAAGAACCCGATCGCTCTCCAGACGGTTATCGAGTCGGGTATCGAGTTGCGGCCCTTCCCGGACGACGTGATGCAGGCTTCGCAGGACGCCGCGTTCGAGCTCTTCGACGAGACCGCGGCCGCTGATGACGACTTCAACACCATCTTCGGGCATTGGAGCGCCTTCCGCGACGGCATCACCCAGTGGCACGGTCTCGCCGAGACCGCCATGGTCAGCTGGACCGGACGGAACTAGCCGACGACGACCCGGGATAGCCGGCTCCTGGATCCGGTGAGTCCGAGGAAGAGTGGGGGCGAGTCACACCGCCCCCACTCTCGCGATGGCTTGGGGGCGTCGCCCGACCCGATCCGATCACCACTCCGATTTCCACACCCTCGTCCTTGAGGCGCAACCCTGACCGTTGCCACCCACTATTAGGCTTGGTATGGTCTCTATTGCCCCTTCTTCTAGGGCCGGGAATTCCTGGCTTTTCTCAGGGCGGCACCCATAGGGCCGGCACCGGAATACGTAACCGTTAGGTCGTCTATCGCCCTGGTCATCCCTACATAGAGTAGGCGTCCGGCCGCCTCTGGATCATCCTGTCCGTTGGGCATCGAAACATGGTTGGCCCCTCCGATGAGAACCCGGCTGAACTCAAGGCCCTTGAGGAGCCGTAGGGTCGAGACTCGGACCTTGCCGACCGACCTGATAACGTCGTCGACCTTCCTTGGTACGAAGTAATAGGGGACTCCTGATCGCTCGAAAGCCTCGCAGAGCTCGGCTATCTTTCCCTTGCCCGGACCGAACATCACGAGGATGCTGTCGGGCTTGACGCCTCGAAGGAGCAATTCCTTTACCCGGCCCGCGATCACTCTGGCCTCATCCATCAGGTTCCCGCATTCCAGAACACTCGGTTGTGGACCCTCCCTGGCTACCTCGGGTTCGATGACGTCTCTCCTGCTCGGTGAAACTTCAGACAGGAGTCCCCACGCCAGTTCGAGAATCCCGCGCGTGTTCCGATAGTTTCGCCTGAAGAGGGTGGTGCGACCTTGGGCGGTCATTCCCGGTGGATTCCAGTCCATCTCGCGCTTCTTCCGGAGGAAGATGTCCTGATCGGGGTCAAGCGCCATGATGAAGTTGCCCATGTCCCGTGGGCGTGGCTTCAGCATCGCCCAGGCCAGATCCATTCCCGTCCTGCCCAGATCTTGAGCCTCATCCACCAAGACGGCATCGAAGCGAGCGTTGTCGTTGAGTGATTGAACCATCTCGGTGGCAGATTCTCGGCGCTGCCTAAAACCGGCGTCTCCGCGTATCTTCTTCAGTCGGGGATCGGTGTGTTCGTAGGCCAGAGCATCTAGGGTCCTCACTTCGACCCGACCGTTGCTCCCGATTTGACGTTGGAGTTCAAGGGAGAGGGCCTTGTTGAAGCAGAGCACGAGGATGCGCCATTGCGGGAACAGTCGTGCGAGATGCCTCGCCCGATGGATGAGCACCAAGGTCTTCCCGCTGCCGGCGACACCGCGGATCATCCGGTAGCCCCACCCGAGATGCTCGGCAACCCGTTCCTGCCGTCGATCCAGAACTCTGAGGATCTCTTCGGGGGACAGTTCGGGAGGGCGGAAGGCCAAGCGGCCTTGCTCGCCAGCCTTGCCGATGATGATGCTCGGGTTGACCGCGGAGCGTGCTTTCTGTATCTGTTGCTCTGTAAGCGCGCAGTCAGGGCGGTTCCCGAGAACCCGCTTGAAGGCCACCCGTAGCCGGTCGGGTTGAAAGTCTTCCTGTGTTAGCAGAGGCGCGTCCGCTGTTCTCCACCCGTAGCTCTCTGCGTCGGGTAACCGGAGGTCGGGCAGCGCCAGCGCGCAGGCCACCGGTAGATCGTCTAGCCCGGCGGGCACCGCGCGACCCTGGATCTCCGACATTCCGCGCCTGACGGTCTCGCGGATCCCCGGTGCTTGCGGTTGCCTCCCCCATCTGCGTTTCCTGGGTAGGCGCGAAGGGGCCTCCACCACCAGTATCCCGGAGGACGGATCGAGGATCAGAAGGTGAGCCTCTTCACGGTCATCACGTCTGAGCCAGACGGTTACCTTGTCAGGCGCTATGTCCTTGAGCAACTTACCGACCATGTTCAACCGGCTGGAGATGTCGTTCCGGGTGGGGATGTTCTCCGGCAAGAGGAAGGCCATTCACCCCATCCTAGAAAGCTCGGCCGCACCCTGGTCCGTGATGGTCAAGGTCGGGTAAGCCCGCCCGTCGTATTCGGACTCCTCTCGCGAGATCAGGCCCTCGGATATCAAAGCCTTGATGAGTTCCACCACCCTGTCCCGCCCCAGTATTTCGAGGCGTCCGTAACACGGGTGGGTTCTCTCTCTGGCGTGCAACTTGAACCGGCCTTCGCCGTCGCCCAGTAACGCCCGGACGAGCCTGACCTCCGAGAGCTTGCGGAATCCGGTGTCGCTCACCATCCGGAGGATTATCTGCCGGACGGGTATGGCACCGAGAATCGAATCGCGGGTGAGCTTGCTCTTCGCCCAGGGTCGTGGCAGGTCCACACAACTGGTGCATCCGCGGCATCGGTCGGGAGCTGATATGCCGAGGTAGTCCAGTATCACCTTGCGCCGGCAAGTCCTCTGGTCTCGGGCAAAACGAAGTGCCTCCGTGGAGCGTTCCCTGGCTACGGACCGTTGGCGCTCAGCGGTCGTCTCTATCACCGCCCAGTCCGGTTCCACGTCAGCCGCGCGAACCAGCGTCAAGGCATACTCGAAGGCAACGAAGCCCAGGATGCCTCGGCGGTTCAACTCCAGCAGGTCGGCCCCGACTCCGGATGGGCGACGGCTGAGTCGCTTCCCCCAATCTTCGGCGTGGTAAGTACCGGAATCCGACTCGTCGCACATACGCACCAGTGCGGCGGCCCGCTCGCCCAAAGCCGGGTCTTCGGTGCTGAGTTTCTCGATTCGCTCCCGAGTGTCGTCTACCACGGACACCCGGCCTCTCCAAATCACATCCTCACGTCGCTCGACCGACCCGCTCTGTTGCAGGTAGTGCACCGCTAACGCCACACTCTCGCGACCCGGGTTGGCCCTGTCCCGGTCGCCTACCGGGTCAGGAGGGATGTAGTTGACCCCCATCCGGAGACCACTCCACATCTTCTTGACATGTACAAGGTCGGGCGACGCACTATCGGCGAAGAACCTATGGATCCGGCAATCGCCGGGTGTCACCAGGAGTACCGCCGTTCCGCACTCCGGACCCAACCCTACGGTTGCCCCTCTCGCCACCCGGCCGGTCTCTTGCATGTACTCTTCAATCGAAGCCGGCATCTCCAGGTGGATGATCAAGGCGATGTCGGGCTTATCGATCCCCATTCCGAACGCCTTGGTGGCCACAACCACGTCGACCTCGCCGTGTCGGTAGGCGTCTTCCACATGTAGCCGCTCTTCGGAGGGCAAGCCGCCGTGATAGGGCCTGACCGTGTGTCCGGCGCTGCGGACGAGCCCCGCCAGGCGAGTCGTGTCCTTGATCCTGGGGACGTAGACAATAGAGCTCTGCAGGCGGAAGGCATCAAGTATTTGGAGAACCCGGACGTCACGGTCCGTGGAGTCATCACAGTGCTCGACGTAGTAACGGATCTCGGGCCGGTCTGGTGATGCGGTGATCACTCGCGCTCCGGACTCCAGCTGTAGCAGCTTCCTTATTTCCTTGCGCGTACGGGATGTTGCAGTGGCGGTAGCGGCTAGAACCGGCTTGTGGCGGCTGTCACCGACAGCTTGGAGCAGCGCTTTGGGAATGGCTGAGTACTCGGGACGGAACGAGTGGCCCCATTGCGCGATGCAGTGGGCCTCGTCCACAGCGATTCGTCCGATCTCGACTCCCTCCAGCATCCGAGTGAACATCGGATTCCAGAGGCGTTCGGGGCTCACGTAGAGCAGCTTGTAGCGGCCCTGTCGTGCGCCGGCGAGTATCTCTTGCTGCTCCCCTTGCGGGACGCCGCTGTGTATGGCAGCGACGGCGCCCACTCCGCGTGCCCTCAGGTTTTCGACCTGGTCGTTCATGAGGGCCTTGAGGGGTGAGATCACCAGGGTCACGCCGGGCGCGAGGAGCGCCGTAAGCTGGAAGGTAAGGGACTTGCCCGACCCTGTGGGCAGCACCGCCAGTACGTCCTCTCCCCTGATAAACCGGACTATCGTCTCCAACTGACCGGGCCGCCACTCCTTAAACCCGAACCACTCCCTGCACCGTTCCAGAGTCCCTCGGATCCGTTCCGCGTCGGCGAGGTCTTCCTCTTTCAAACGTAAGTCTTCGATGTCGCGAAACCTTGACCACCGATCAGCGGAGCGAATGTCTCGTAGCCTCTTCCATAGGGACTCGTCAAGGTCTATGCCCAAGTGGCCGGCGATTTCGGCATAGGCGTGTTCAGCCGAATCGACTTCCATGGAGGTGGGCGGCCCGCTAAGGCTGCGTCGTATGCGGTCCCTGTAGGGAGTCGGCCGGCAGAGTCGGCTGTCCAGTATCACCGTGACGCCTACGTCGTGGTTGGTTCTGATCAGCCGGCCGACTCCCTGGGTGAATCTCAGGGCGGCCCGGGGGATCAGATAGTCCGCGAATGGGTCCTTGCCTTGAAGCTCCAGTGCTCCCATGCGAGCGCTCACCACGGGATCGCCGGGGGAATCGAACGGAATCTTCTCGATGACCAGCAAACTCAGTGCTTCGCCCGGTATGTCGATGCCCTCCCAGAAGGATCGGAGAGCCAGAAGAGAAGTAGAGACCTCAGCCCTCATCCGTTCGGCGAGGGCGGCCGGTGAGCCATCGCCTTGGGCGAGCAGGATCAGACCTTGCTTCTCCATATAGGGACTGGCGTGGTCGCGAACCTGTTCCAAGCGTGCCCGGGCGGTCATAAGGGCCAAACCGCGGCCGTGGGTCAGTACGAACAGTCGAGGAATCTCTGAAGCCTCGGCCATGCCGAATTCGTCGAGCAATCCGCCCCGTGGGGCGGGGAGGTAGTCGGTGTACAGGACAAGATGGTTCTGTTTGAGACGGTCGAAGGGAGTCGGTAGCCGACTCGTTTGCGGACCTTCTAGACCAAGAGCCCGGATCAGAAAGCCGAAACTCCCGTTCACTGTCAGGGTCGCGGAGGTAAGTACTACGGTGTTCAGTGTCTTCCATAGATCGCCGAGCTGTGGCGCCACCGAGGCAGGTGCCCGGCGCAGCGTCCAAGACCATGTTCCTTCTTCTAGCCGGAGGTCGACGATGTTGACCCAGACCTCCTGATCTTCCGCCCACACCACCTGGTCGATCAACTTCGCGGCGTTCCGTGCGGCGCGCCCCAAACGGCTGATTCCGTACTGCAACCTCCGTTGCCGGTAGCGACCCCTTAGCCGACCCGGTACGGATATCCGGTTGAAGGTGTCGGCCAAACGGATTAGGGCCATCTGGAGGACCTTGGCTCTCCGGACCACTTCATGGTATGAGGAGTGCCCCGTATCGATGCCCGATCTGATGTGGTAGGAAGCCCCGTACTTCTCAGTTTGGGCTTGTTGAGCCCCGGTTCGGATCCGTACGTATCCGATGAGCTCTTCACCGAAGTTCCGAAGGTCCGTCTTCACATTCTCGCTGGCGGTCTGTAGGTCGTCCAGGACGGATCGATAGGCGGTTCGGGTCGTCTCATCCAGTTCGGACCACGGGAGGGCTCTTCTCAGGCGGCGGACGACGCTTGCTCCGGAGGAGCTTGCTACGGCGCTGGATAGGTCGGCGAGGTAACGGCTGCCGACCTCCTCTGAGAGGGCGGAGGTGGCGGCGTCCTCGAGTTGGTGGGCCTCGTCGATGACGGCATGTTTCCCGTAGGTCCGCCAGAAATCCGAAACGACGAGAAGGGCATGGTTGAGGACAGCGATGTGGGCGGTCCTGAGTCCCTCCCTCGCTCTACGGTAGAAGTCTCGTTCGTCGAGTGCGGTGAACGCGGGCCCGGGCGGGTGTTCCACTCGGAGTTTCCAGCGGAGGTGGTCTAGCGCGCGAACACGACGGTCGATTGCGGTGGTGCGCAGGTCTTCCCAGTCTCCGGTGGGTGTCTCTGCCGCCCATCCGCAAATGACGGCAAGCGCCAAGGCGGTGTTGACGTCGGGCGGGTCTTCGTCGAGTTCCGCTTCCAACGCTTCGAGGCTGACGTAGTTGTGGCGCCCTTTCAGCAAGACCCAGTTGAATCGCCCTATTTCCTGTTCCAGTTCCTCCAACGTGGAGAGGATCTGGCTCTGGAGGACGTGGCTAAAGGTGGATACCGCTACCGTCCGGCCCGACGATCGAGCGTATTCGATGGCGGGAACCACATACGCCAGAGTCTTGCCGGTCCCGGTCGGTGCCTCAATGAGGCGCTGACCACCGTTCGAGAGGGCAGTCGCGACCGCTTGTGCCATCTGCATCTGTGGTGGCCGTGGCTCTCGCTCGGCCATCAACACGCCGCCGGCTTGAAAGGCTCGTTCGAGAGCGTCTATGTCGAACTGTCCGCTGGGTTGATCTCGCCGGGTCTTGAGCGGCGGGGGGACTACATCCGCGAGATCGGGAGGGTTGTCCGGTGTCCTGATAAGCCCGGCCCAAGGGTGGGCGCCGCGTGCCATTATCCAACGCTGAAGCTGACGCGACGGCTCATCCCGGTCCAAGACCTCGAGCATCGCCAACATAACCTTGTGGGTCAGGCGGGAGTCGGTTAAGGCCCGATGAAGGACGCTGTATTCCAGGTGAAACCAGTCAGCGAGGTGTTCGAGCTTACGGCCCGGGGGCGGGTGCCCGCCCTGCGAGTCCCGTATCATCCCCTCGCCGGCGCGGGGGAAGACCAGGTGGGCCAGCTCCAGGGTGTCTAGGCGGGTTCCCGGCGGCGGATCCAGCCCCACCGAGCGCGCGGCTTCGTCCAGCTTCCGAAAGTCGAAACCGAACCCGTTGTGGGCGATGAGAGGCTTGGTGCCTACGAAGTCGCAAAAGCTGAGAAGGACATCGCGGAGGCTCGGAGAGTCCGCGAGGTCGGCATCGGAGAGATGGGTGAGGCGGGCCGTATCCGGTTGGAGCGGACCGTGTGTGTGAACCAGACTCTCGAACTCGTAGAGAACGTCAGGTCCGGAGCAGAGGACAGCTCCCACCTCGATGATGTCGCCTTCTATACCATCGGTTTCCAAGTCGAAGATGGCGAACTGGCCGGATCCCGAGCTCCGAGCGACCACGATGGGCTAGATAGCTAACGGTCTGACCAGCGGAACCGACCGTTGATAGTCATGCAATCGTTTGGCGAATCTGCTGGGGTCGGGCAGTTCCTCTTCGATGTGCGGCCAAGAGTCACGCATTGACTCGAGGGTTTCCTGAACGGTCTGACGGATACGTGCACGGTCCACGTCGGTCCTCTCCGCAAGTGCCTGCATCGCTGCGAGCGTCACCCCTGACGAGTCGCGCGTGCCTCCGAGGCGCGGAGAGCAGCTGCTCAGTCGTGTAGCTGGATGCCACGGTCCCCTCAAGCCCACGTACCATGCGGCCAGCATACTGGCGAGGGATTCACAGCACGCCTCTTGCCATCTCGGTCCCGGACGGTAACGGCGTAATGGCGGTAGGGGAGTGCGGTTGGTTGCTCGGGTGGTGCGGATGTGGCGGTCGGTGCCACGTTGTGGGCGGCGGTTCGCCCCGAGCGCATCGCCCTGCGTCCGGCTGGCGCTCCGTTCCATCCCGACGGATCCGGGGGTGGTGGGAGCCGGGCCCCGAACTCGACGTGTTGATCCCGCTGGATGAATGGAACCAGCTGCCCGAGGAGTACCGGGTGATAATCGAAGCGGCTTCGTATGGCGCCAACGCCACCATGATGGCTCGCTACGACGCCAAGAACCCGATCGCTCTCCAGACGGTTATCGAGTCGGGTATCGAGTTGCGGCCCTTCCCGGACGACGTGATGCAGGCTTCGCAGGACGCCGCGTTCGAGCTCTTCGACGAGACCGCGGCCGCTGATGACGACTTCAACACCATCTTCGGGCATTGGAGCGCCTTCCGCGACGGCATCACCCAGTGGCACGGTCTCGCCGAGACCGCCATGGTCAGCTGGACCGGACGGAACTAGCCGACGACGACCCGGGATAGCCGGCTCCTGGATCCGGTGAGTCCGAGGAAGAGTGGGGGCGAGTCACACCGCCCCCACTCTCGCGATGGCTTGGGGGGCGCTGCGGGAACCGATCCGCTCGATACGCTCCGGTCCGCCGGCCGTCAGCGCGGCCCTTCCCGACAACGTCCGCGCGGAAGATCGTATGACTCAACCGCGGCATCGGGTTAGGGCGGCGCGGTTGGATTGGCCGTGCGGGTGCATCGGGCCGTTGCTATCCTCATCTGTTGCCGACTTGAGTATGCGTTCAGCGCAGCTGCCTCAGTTACGGGTTGACTGTGGGGAACCCGATGTTCTGAAAGGGGGCCTTGGTGGCACGTGTCACCGACCAACCAGCCTTCAGAATGACCGTGGGTTGGTTGCTGGTAGCTGGGACCGTCCTGAGCGTCCCGCTCGGCTTCCTCGCTGTCTTCTCGCTCGAGCCCGAAGAGGGCACCGGCGTGGACAGCGCGATGTCTCACCTGATAGCGGATGGCGGCATATTCGTTGCTCTCGCGTTTCTGCTGGGAATGATCGGTATGGAACGTGTGCTCCAGGACGGGAAGAGCGTCGCTTATCTCAGGCAAGCAGGGCTGGTCGTGTTGTCCCTTGGCCTCATTTCGGAGGCGATATCGTGGACATTCACCCACCTCCTGACCGCGCACCTCGACCGGGAACAGCCTGCCGGTACGTCTGAGCTGTTCAGCACGGATGGCACCCTGCTGGTCTCCTTCGGGGTCTCGTTCACGTTGATCGGAGTGGGATTGTTCGCGCTGGGAACGATGGACGTCCGCTTGCTGGGACCGGATCGGGCATTGGCCACCGTTCTCGGAGTGGTCCCGGCCATCCTTGGTGCCTGCCTTCTGCTGATCGCATTACTGGGCGGCGGGGATGTGATCGGCTTGTATCAACTCGGAAGCGGCGTCCTGCTGCTACAGGTCATCTGGGTGTTCTTGATCGGGTTGGCCTTCATTCGGCCCAAGCAGCTAATGACTACAACTAACAACTAGCTCTCATACATCAACCGGATGGCATCGGTCAGGTAGGTGCGGGCCTTGTCGGTGAGGCGCTTCCAGCCATAGGTGTCTAGGACGTAGCGCATCAGCTCCTCGTGGGTAGCGCCCGTATACATCTCGAGCCGGCGCTCCATCAGCGCCACCACCTCGTTCATGGGCACCTCGTAGAGGTCGCGGCTTCCGATCTCGCGAACCACTACGGGGGCGCTCCCGGGCACCCGGAGAACGCGCTGCGACTCGCCGCCTCCCGGGCTGCCCAGCTCGTCGATCTGCACCTGGTTCTGGTCGAGCAGGCGGTTGACGGCCTGGGTGAGCCTGGACCTGGCCAGCTTGGTGACCCGCGTGGAGCCCGATCCCCGTACGTAGACCTTGTAGGCCCGATCGGTCGTGACCGGTCCTTCCGTCTCGATGATCCTCCGCAGTCCGGGGACGGCACCGAACGGATGGGTGGAGCTGGGGTGAGGAAGCCCGTCCTCCTCCCACTCGGTGTAGGGAAGCAGCGGCTGGGAGGCCGGGTGCGATCCGCCACGCCTCCGCCCGGCACCGGTCGGGGAAGGTGAGGACGGTACTCCCGACCCACCGGCACTCGAGACCGGGCTGAGCGGGGTCTCGCCCCGGAGCACACGGGCCACGTCCTTCACCACGCTCTCCTGGGCGCGGACCTGGGCTTCTTCGGCCCATCCGGCGATGCGCGGCGTGAGTACCACCTCACGGAGCGCGAGCAGCGGGCTGCCGGGAGCGAGCGGCTCCTCCTCGTACACGTCGAGTCCGGCGCCGGCGATGACTCCGTCGCGCAGAGCGGCCACCAAGGCTGACTCGTCGACGATGGCACCTTTGGCAGTATTGATCAGGTAGGCGGTGGGTTGCATCGTGGCGAGCTCGCCCGCGCCGATGAGGTGCCAGGTCTCGTCCGTGAGCGGAACATGGACGGAGACGAAGTCGCTGCCGGCGAGCAGCCCGCCCAGGTCGACGGGTGTTGTTCCGGCTTCCTCGACGGCGTCCGGGGTCACGTAGGGGTCGCAGGCCTGGACCGCCATCCCGAACCCCAAGGCGCGCTGGGCCAGACGCCGCCCGACGGCGCCGAAGCCGATGATGCCCAGAGTCTTGCCCTCCATCTCGATTCCCATGAACCGCCACGGAGGGCTGCGGTCCCCAGCCACGAGGGCCGTATGGGACGCGACCACATTGCGAGCCAGGCACAGCATCAGGGCCATGGCGTGGTCGGCGACCGCGGCGGCCTGGGCCCCGGCCGCGTTGACGACCTTGATTCCGCAGCCGGCGGCTGCTCGCAGGTCCACCTGGTCCATGGCGACGCCGATCCGGCCGATGACCTTGAGGCGCCGGCACCGCTCCAGAACGTCTCGCGTTAGCCGGCGAGGGAACAGCTGGTAGAGGATCGCGTCGGCATCGCGCACCGCCGCCAGGAGGTCCTCCCGACCGGTGACCGGAACCGTCCTCACCGTGCCGACCCCCTCCAGGGCCCGGCGCGAGGCAGGCGTCAACTCCACCCGGTCGAGGAAGACGATGTCATGGTCCATCAGCCGGTGGAGTGTACCGGCGGCCGCTTGGCCCGTCGACAGGCCGAAGAGGGCGATCCTGTGGTATCAATCTGGTATCATCCATCCATGGCCATGACCCTACGCCTGACCGAAGACGAACACACAGCGCTGCAGGAACGGGCGGCGGCTGAGGGGATCTCAATGCAGGAGGCCGCCCGGCGGGCCGTCAGGGACTACGTCCTGAGAGGACAGCATCAACAGCGGGTGTCCGCCGCGGCACGGCGCGTGATGGAGGCTCACGCCGACGCGCTCAGGCGCCTGGGTGGATGAACCGACCGGTCGTCTATCTCGACCTCGAGGACCTCTTGTACCTGGCCGGGAGGCTGCTGGGGAGCCCACCGCCCGTACGTGAGGCGGGCCTGCTCGGTGCGGCGGTGGCGCGGCCCCAGACCACAGTGTTCGGCGATGACGCATACCCGGACCTCTGGACCAAGGCAGCGGCCCTTCTACAGTCGATCGTGAAGGGACATCCGCTAGTCGATGGCAACAAACGCCTCGGATGGTTGGCCACCGCCACGTTCCTGGAGATCAACGGTGTCGCCGTGACAGCGATCCCGAACGATGATGTCTACGAATTCGTAGTGGCCACTGCCTCGGGCTCGGACGATGTGGATCGGTTAGCCGCGGCCCTTCGACAACTGGTCGCAACGCCCTGACCACTGACCACTGCCCACTGATCAGCCCACCACCGATGGCAGCCAGAGGACGGTGGCGGGGAAGACCATCACCAGGATGAGCGCCACGCCCTGGAGGGCCATGAACGGAAGGGCGCCCCGGTGGATGTCCAGGGTCTTGACCTCGGGGGGCGCCACGCTCTGGAGGTAGAACAGGGAGAAGCCCACAGGTGGTGAGATGAAGGCCATGTTGAGGTTGATGGCGATCATGACCGTGAACCAGATCATCAGGGAGGGAAGGGTTTCGAAGGGCGTCGCTCCCAGCTCGTGGAGCACCCGGATCGCCGGTACGAAGATCGGCATCACGATGAAGGTGATCTCGATGAACTCCAGGTTGATGCCGAGCAGGAATACCGCGATGTTGGCGATGATGATGAATCCCCAGAAGCCGCCGGGCAGGCCGGTGAGTATCTCCTGAGCGAGGCGCTGGCCGCCGAGCTGGTCGAAGACAAGCTGGAAGAACGTCGAGCAGAACAGGATCATCAGCACCAGACCGGTGATGTGGGCGGTCGAACGGGTAGCGCCCACCAGAACCGACATCCTCAGGTTTCGGTTCAGGGCGGCCAGGACGACCGCGGCGGTAGCCCCTACCGCACCGGCCTCGGTCGGCGTGGCGATCCCGGTGAAGATCGACCCGAGCACGGCCAGGATCAGGAGGATGATGGGCACCACCGCGATCAGCAGTTCGCCCACCAGGGCCACGCCGTGGATGGTGCGCGCCTCCTCAGGAAGGGCGGGCGCCACCCCCTCCTTGGTGTAGGCCTTGAAGACCACCCAGAGGCCGTAGATGGTGGCGAGCATCAGCCCGGGGACCATCGCCCCCAGGAACAGGTCGCCCACCGATACGCCTACCACCTGGGCCAGCAGGATCAGCACCAGCGAGGGTGGGAGTAGCTGGGCCAGGGTGCCCGAGGCGGTGATGAGGCCGGTGGCGAGGCGGTGGTCGTAGCCGTAGCGCACCATGGTGGGAAGGGACAGCAGGCCCATGACGATCACCGTGGCGGCTACCACGCCGGTGGCTGCCGCCAGCATGGCTCCGACAATCACCACGGTCAGCCCCAGACCTCCCTTGAGCCGGCCCAGCGCCATCCCGATGGTGGTGAGCATGCGCTCCGCCAGCCCCGATTTCTCGAGGATCGCCCCCATGAACACGAAGAAGGGCACAGCCAGCAGCGTGAAGTTGTCCACCGCCTTGAACCAGCGGCTGAACAGGATGATCATGCGGTTCAGGTCGAACTCTCCCATGAGGAGGCCGATGGCCCCGAAGATGACGGCCGTGCCGGCGAACGAGAAGGCCACCGGATAGCCCACCAGCAACAACACCAGGAAGATGGCGAACATGACAATGGCGAGCCATTCCGCGCCCATTATTCGATCCTCAGCGGCGCGTCCGAGCGCCTTTCCCGAATGCCGATCTCCCTGCCGGTAAGGCGGGCCCCGAGCCGGATCAGGGTGGCGATCGTCTGGAGGCCCAGCAGCAGGAATGCCACCAGGATCAGCGCCTTGAGCGGCGCCCGCGGCAGGCCGCCCGGATCGGGCGAGACCTCCCAGATGCGCCACGAGTCCAGTACCGGCTTGTATGACACCCAGACGGCCAGGGTGACGAAAGGCGCCAGGGCGACCAGGTGGCCGACCAGGTCGATCCTGGTCTTCACCCTCTCGGAACGTTCGGCATACCAGAAGTCGACCCGCACGTTCCCGTCATGGCGCAGCAGGTAGGGGAACATCAGCAGGAAAAGGACACCGTATATGTACCACTGCGCCTCGATCCAGGTGTTGTTGACCAGTTGGGTCTCGGTGTAGCGCCCGACGTAGCGCAGGAAGACATTGAGGAAACCCACCGGGATGAGGATCGCCACCAGCACCCGGGCGATCCATCCGCAACTCTCGGTGATGGCGTCGGCGACCATCACCACGGTCCGGGCGATTGCGTCCAGAAAGGCACCGATCGCCTGCACGCTATCCCGCCACTTCGGAGGCCGTTGGCCCTTGGTACGCCACTGGTGGCCGTTGGTATGCCACTGGGCAGAACACTACCCGCACGGGAGCCGGGGCGCGCCGCAAAGGACCCGGATCACACCGTGGCGTTGGTTGCCACCACCACGACGAACAGTCCGAACAGTCCCAGCAGGACCATGCCGTGGGAGCGCCCCAGGCGGGACCGGGTGGCGGCCATGACACCTACCGCCAGGCCGATCACCATCATCATGACGTGCTCCCACACCCGCCGCTCCCCGATCGGGCCGGCGCCGACCACCCCGGCCACCCCCACC
>WTGW01000114.1 GCA_011523395.1 Acidimicrobiia bacterium | reverse complement strand
ACGACCGCTACGTGGCGACCATGCTCGAGAACCCGAGCTTCGCGGCCATCGCCCGAGCCATGGGGGCCCGGGGCGAGGTGGTCGAGAAGCCGGGAGAGGTCGGCGACGCCCTGCGAGCGGCTGTCGAATCAGAGCGGCCCACCGTGCTCGAGATAAAGGTGAGCCAGGAGTTGGGCGAACCCTTCCGTAGGGACGCCCTGCAGAAGCCGGTCCGGCTGCTGGAGAAGTACGCCAAGTACAGCAGTGAGTAGGCCGGTGGGACGCCTCGAGCCTTCCGCCGGTCCGCCCCGCCACACCCTGTGGACACCCGGATGGGCCAAGCTTCCAGGTGCTGCTAGTCGGCTGCCGGCGCCTCGGCGACCACGAGCCCGTCAGGCAGTCCGGCGGCTCTGACCATTACGCTTGGAACAGATGCGACGGCCTCCTATTCGCATGCTGGATGTCGGTGGAACTCCTGCCGAGGTGGGTCGCGTCCATGGCAGCACGTTTGCGGCGGAGATCCGGGAGTACACCGAGGAGCGGATCGGGCTGGTGATGTCGGGGCTGTGGACCGGCGCGCCGGTCCGTAGACCGATGATTCTCGGGCTAGCCGAAGCTTGCCTCGAAGCCCATGAGAGGCAGTCATCCGTCCTCTACACAGAGATGTCGGCGATGGCTTCGGGGGCCGGGATCAGCATGGCGGAGGCGGTGGTGGTGGGCGGATTCACCGACTTCGTGGACGCCGTGCGGGCACACCTCGGTGACGAGACCCCCGCCCCCGTGACGGTAGAGGACGACTGTACGGCGTTCATCGTGCCGGACCACCGGGCTGGAGGGGCCGGTTTCTTCGGGCAGACGTGGGACATGCACGCTTCGGCCACCGACCACGTGATCCTCATGCGCACCAGGCCTGACGACGGGCCGCGGGCACTCATCTTCACCACCGTTGGTTGCCTCGGCCAGATCGGCATGAACGAGCACGGGGTGTGCGTGGGCATCACCAACCTGACCGCTTCCGACGGGCAGATCGGGGTGACGTGGCCTACCGTGGTCCGCCACGCTCTTCTCGCCGAGACCGCTGCCGATGCCCGGGACGTGATCCTGGACGCGGATCTGGCGGGAGGACACAACTACCTGATCTTCGACTCCGAGGGGACGGGCTTCAGCATCGAGGCGATGCCCAGCGCCAGACCTGTGACAACCCTGTCCTCCGAGACGGTTGTCCGCACCAACCACACACTCGACGAGGCCACCCGAGCGGTCGAGACGGAGCGGCCTGCTGATCTCCAAGACAGTTCGCACCGGCGCCGGTTGGCCGCCATCGACCACCTCGACCGGGCCGACCTCAAGCAGGAAGACCTGATGGACCTCACCCGCCACGGGGTGTGCCAGGTGCCCTCGCCTCCGCATGAGGTGGAGACTTCCGGGGCTACCGTCATGCGACCCAGGACCAGGGATTTCTGGGCGGTATGGGGCCTCCCCAGCATGAATGACTACGTACCCGTCGATTTCCTCTGACCACGGAAGGGCCGGCATGCCATCAGCTGTTCCAGCCGTAGGGCTCCATCAGATCACCAAGCGGTTCGGTGACGTCATCGCCGTGGACAGCGTCGATCTAGAGATAGCCGACGGCGAGTTCTTCGCCCTGCTCGGCCCATCCGGATGCGGGAAGACCACCACGCTCCGCCTGATCGCCGGACTCGAGTTCCCCACCACGGGCAGCCTGCGGATCTTCGGCGATGAGGTGGGCACCCTGCCCCCCAACCGGCGTCCCGTCAATACCGTCTTCCAGAACTACGCCCTCTTTCCCCACATGACCGCCGAGGAGAACGTGGCGTTCGGATTGCGGATGCGCAAGATACCCAAGGCCGAGGTCGAGCCGCGCGTCAGGGACGCCATCGCCCTGGTACACATGGAAGGCATGGAGCAACGCCGTCCCGACCAGTTGTCGGGCGGTCAGCAGCAACGGGTGGCGCTGGCCAGGGCGCTGGTCAACAGCCCCAAGGTGCTGCTCCTCGACGAGCCCCTGGGAGCGCTCGACCTCAAGCTGCGCGAGGCCATGCAGCTCGAGCTCAAGGCGCTCCAGCGTGAGGTGGGGATCACGTTCGTGTTCGTAACCCACGACCAGGGGGAAGCCCTGGCCATGAGCGACCGGATCGGGGTCATGGACGGGGGCCGGCTTCTCCAGGTCGGCGCGCCCGAGGAGATCTACGCCCGCCCGACCAACCGCTTCGTAGCCGACTTCATCGGGCATGCCAACCTGCTGGACGGGATGGTCACGGGACCGGATCGGGTCACCCTCACCAACGGCGTCACCATCGCCGCCCCCTCAGACATCCAACCCGGAGGTCGGGTTACGGTCAGCCTGCGTCCGGAGCAGGCCTTCCTGCACCGCCAGGGCGGGGCGCCCGAGCACCACGCGTCAGTGGACGGCCAGGTGGAGCAGGTCACCTACCTGGGTAATGCCCTGATCTACCGGGTGTCCTTCCAATGGATGCACATCGACGTCCGGGAGGAGAACCGGCCCGGCGGGGCCTCGGTCGGCGCGGGTGACGATGTGACCGTGTCCTGGGAACCCTCCTCGGTAGCGGTGGTACAGGACTAGCGAAGTGACTCTGACCGCCGTCCCACCGCCCTCCGGCCCGGGACCGGGAGGCGCCGGCGCGGCTTTGCTGGAGGCCACCCCCGAGTTCGAGCGGGCTGCCGCGCGAGCCGACTCCAGGCGGGGGTTCCTGCTGTCGCTTCCCGCCTACGTCTACCTCCTGCTGTTCTTCGCCATCCCGTTCGGGATCGTGGTGATCTACTCGGTGGCGACCCGGAACACGATCGGCGGGACCGATCTGGCCGGCTGGAACCTCGACTCCTACCGGCGCCTGGCCGAGCCGATCGTCCGCGACATCCTTTTCCGGTCACTCTGGATCGCAGTGCTCACCACCCTCATCTGCCTGGTGGTGGCCTATCCCTTCTCCTACTTCATCGCTACCCGCACGCCCACGGTTCGAAACATCATGCTGGTGTTCGTGATGATCCCGTTCTGGACCAACTTCCTGGTGCGCAACTACGCGTGGCGGGTGATTCTCGGGTCGGACGGTCCGTTCGCCGCCGTCACCGAGGCGCTCGGTCTGGGGCGCCAGGAGATCCTCTTCACCCACTCGGCAGTGATCCTGGGCCTGGTGTACGGGTTCCTGCCCTTCATGGTCCTGCCCCTCTACGCAGCCATCGAGCGTATCGACGGGAGCCTTATCGAAGCCGGCCGGGACCTGTACGCGTCCGGTGCCCAGACCTTCCGGCGGGTGCTCCTGCCGCTGTCGATGCCCGGGGTGCTGGCCGGTTCGATCCTGGTGTTCGTGCCCAGCCTCGGTGCCTACGTCACCCCCCAGATCCTGGGCGGCGGCAAGTCCACCATGCTGGGGTCATACATCGTGGTGCAGTTCCTGACCGCTCGTAACTGGCCCCTAGGAGCGTCCCTGTCCTTCGTGCTGATGACCGTGATGCTGACCGCCACTCTGATCTACTTCCGGGCTGGAGGGCGGAACCTGTGATCCGGGGGAGGCAGCCATGATGGGCGCTACGGCCCGGCCCGGCAGCGTCACGGCGTGGGCATTGTCGGGTACGGCCTGGCTCGTGTACGCCTTCTTCTACGCCCCGATCGTCCTGCTGGTGCTGTTCTCGTTCAGCGACGACCGCAACGTGGGGCGATGGGGTGGCGTCACCCTTTCATGGTACGAGCAGTTCATCGACCACTCGCAGCTCCAGAACAGCCTGTGGGTGTCCATCCGGGTGGCCCTGCTGTCCACCGTGATCTCGGTGGTGCTGGGGACCTTGGCCGCACTGGCGCTGGAGCGGTTCCGGTTCCGGGGGCAGCGTGTGTTCGACGCTCTCCTCTACCTGCCGATCATCATCCCGGACGTCACCATGGCGGTGATGATGCTGCTGTTCTTCTCCGAAGGGATCCGCATCGCCGAGCTGCTGTTCGGCCTCGACCTCACCAAGGGTTTCACCACCATCACGATCAGCCACATCGCCTTCAACATCAGCTTCGTGTCGGTGGTGGTCCGGGCCCGGCTGTCGGGCATGAACGAGCAACTGGAGGAAGCCGCCCTGGATCTCTATGCCAACCGGTGGCGCAGCTTCCGCTACGTCACCCTGCCGCAGATCGCCCCCGGCATAGCAGGCGGAGCGCTTCTCGCCCTCACCCTGTCGCTAGACGACGTGGTGGTCACCCAGTTCGCCTCCGGCCCGGGTTCCACCACCCTGCCGGTGTTCGTGTTCGGCATGATCCGCCGCGGTGTCACCCCGCTCATCAACGCCGTCTCGGTCATCATGCTGGCGGCGTCGATCGCGCTGGTGATCCTGTCGCTTGCCACCCAACGCCTCCGCGCCGGAGAGACGGGCTGGAGCCTGGGAGGGCGCCTGCGAAGGCGATCCGACTAGCGACCGCTGTGGCTGTCTGCGAACAGCAGGCCACAGTGGTTTGCGCGGGGATAGCAGACCACGTCCCTCGACCACTAGAACTGCCGATCAGGGCCACCTTCGCGCCGAAGCGTCGATACAATCCGCCCCAGCCTTGTCGCCGCGAGTCGCCAATCGGAGGGCTAGGCCGGACGGGGCTGAGAAGTCACGATTGAACACGGAAAGAGGTTCTCATGAGACCTATCCCGATCCGCCGCCTGCTCGCCGTGCTGGTGGCCACGACGCTGCTGGCCGCCGCCTGCGCAGAAGATGGCGAGGAGTCCGCTGCGGCCGCGGATTGCGAAGTAGGCCAGACGGATGGTGACCTGAACCTGTACAACTGGGCCGAGTACATCGATCCGGACCTGGTGGACGCCTTCGCGGCCGAGCACGGCATCGAGATGACCGTGGATGTCTACGACTCCAACGAGGCCATGCAGCCGATCATCTCCGCAGGCAACTCGGGATACGACCTGATCGTCCCCTCCGACTACATGGTCGCCATCTTGATCGCCGGCGAGGACATCCAGCTGCTCAACAAGGACGCCATCCCCAACATTGCCAACATCTCGGCGGACTTCAGCGATCTGGTGTACGACCCGGCCGGTGACTACTCCGTGCCCTACCAGTGGGGAACCACCGGCCTGGCCGTGGACACCGCGGTGGTGGGAACCGACTTCCCGAGGTCGTGGTCGATCGTCTTCGACCCGAGCTTCGCCGATCAGTACGCAGGCCGGATCTCGTTGCTGAACGACCCGCGGGAGACCCTGGGCGCAGCGCTGAAGTACCTCGGCTACTCGCTCAATACCACCGACACCGGAGAGTTGGAGGAGGCCAAGGAACTGGTCTCTGAGGCGAGGGGCCGGGTGGCTGCCTTCGACACGGATCAGGCCGACGAGCTGCTCACGACCGGCGAGACGGCAATAGCCCATGGATACTCGGGCGACATGTTCACCCAGTTCCTGGAGACCGACGACCCGTCCCGTTACGTCTACTTCGTGCCGGAGGAGGGCGGGACGCGCTGGATCGACAACATGGCGATCCCGCACGACGCCCCCAATCCCTGCACGGCCCACACTTTCATCAACTGGATACTCGATGCGGAGAACGGCGCTGCCCTGTCCAACTACAACTACTACTCCACCCCCAACGCGGCAGCCCTCGACGGCTTGGAGCAGGAGTTGCTGGACTTCGTGGCCGACCCCGCGGTGATTCCGGGCGGGGTGGGTTCGCTGGAGGAGATCCAGGACACCGGCGACTTCGAGATCAACTACACCGACGCGTTCATCGAGGCGGTCGGGTAGGGCTTCCTCAAGGGTTCACGGACCGGCACCCGGCGGTCCAGTTCGTCCCGGACCAGCGGGTCCTCGCGGCCCCGTAGGGGCGCGAGGCTCAAACCGAGACGCCGCGCGCACCAGACGGCATGGGCGCGCACCAACGGGTCGGGATGGGCCAGGGCCCGGCTGACCGCGGAACGGACCCGGGGCTCGGACGGATCCCCGACGTTGCCCAGCGCCACCAGCGCGTTGCGCCGCAGGTACCGGGGCTGGCGCCGCGGGATGTACCAGCGTCCGAAGCGGTTCATGAGGTCTTCGTCGGAGGCGTCGAGCAGATCGACCAGCGACACCCAGGCCTCGTTGGGGTGCTCGGCAGGCCGGCCGTCGAGCCGCACCCGGACCCGGTTGGGAGGGCACACCTCGGCGCAGTCGTCGCAGCCGTAGATCCGGTCCCCGAGCGCCACCCGGAACTCGGGACGGAACACCCCGGACTCCTGGACCAGCCAGGCCAGGCAGCGGCGGGCATCGACCACCCCGGGGGCGACGATGGCGCCGGTGGGACATCCGTCGAGGCATTGGCGGCACGACCCGCAGCCGTCGGCCATCGGATCCGGATCCGTATCACACAGAGGGGCATCGGTCACCACCGCGCCCAGCACCACCAGGCTCCCCGCTCCCGGTACCAGGATGTTGGAACTCTTCCCCCACCAGCCGATGGCGGCCCGGTAGGCGGCCGCCCGATCGACCAGGCTGTTCTCGTCGGCCACTACCACCGCCCGATGGCCCGCCTCCCGCAACGCTTCCGCCACCTGCCCGAGGGCTGACCGGAGGGCGGCGTAGTGATCCTCCCGTGCGTAGGCCGCCACCCGTCCGTAGGGGAGGCCGTCATCCGGGCGGGCCGGTTCTCCCCGCCAGAAGTCGAGGGCGCCCACCACCAGGGAAGTAGCGTCCGGCAGGATGCGCGACGGGTCGGTGGAGCGCTCCGGGTTGCGGTAGGTGAACTGCATGCCGCCGTGGAGCCCCCGCTCCTTGCGTTCCCGCAGGGTGCCGGCCATCTCCGTGAAAGGCTCCGCCCGGCACACTCCCACCGCGACCAGCCCAGCCTGCCGCCCGATGTCGAGAATCTCGTCGACCCGGACGTCCGTGGCAGCCATCGGTGATCTCACCCCTTGGCGGGATCCGGGTCTCCCACACACGCCGGAGGGATGGGCGGGGTGGGGTTCGGACCGGCGCTACTCATATCACGCCGTCCGGCCGGTCGAGGACGCGGTCCATGCTCGAACAAGTGGTCCAATGACTTCATTATGAGGCAATGCCCGCTCCATGAGCATGAGATTCAGCCGTTCCAGGATCAAGACAATAACCCGACGGGGGGGGGTAGTCCCCCGGACGCAGTGCTGTTACCATCTAACCAATGTTGCGGTAAACGGCGGCGGGCAGGGGAGTCGAACCGCAACCAAGGAGAGTATTCCTCCCGGCTCCGAGTTTCTGAGGCCCGGTCCTGTACCCACAGGCGATCCCCCCGCCGGTTCGGGGTGACGGGCGACGGCCATCCGGCTGTCGTCCGTTCTCCTATATGGCATCGTTACCTTCGTGGGAGCGGCTGACAACCCCTTCGGTGGAGGGGAAGCATCGGCTTCAGCGGCCGAGCAGTTCGTAAGCCAGGCGGCCGAGGCGCGAGGAGCGTCCGGTGCCGAACTCGAAGCGGTCGGCCCTGCCCATCACAGCCCGGGTCCCCCGGATGCCCAGCCAGCGCAGGGGTTCGGGCTCCCACGGGCGGGATTCGATCCCCACCCAGGGGAGTTCGGTTAGCTCCGACTCGGTTCCGGTGATCAGATCGGCCAGGGTACGGCCGGCCAGGCAGGAGGGGACTACCCCGTCGCCGACGTATCCGCCGGCGGTGCCCATGCCGGTCCGGGGGTCGTAGCGGACTGCCGGGATCCAGTTGCGCGGCGCCGCCAGCACGCCTCCCCACTCGTGGGTGATGGCCACGTCGCCCAGCACCGGGAATATCTCCACAAGCGCCCTTCTGATGAGGTCGTGGGACCGACGGTCGCGCTCCGTGGCGGGGTTGATCCGGGAGCCGTACAGGTACGGGATCGCCCGTCCCCCGAAGGCGATCCGGTTGTCGGCCGTCCTCTGCCCGTAGATGACGGCGTAGCGATCGTCGGCGAAGGTGGGCCGGGTGTCGAGTCCGATCTCGGCGAGAGTCGGGGCGTCCAGCGGCTCGGTGGCGATCATCAGCGAGTAGAGCGGTACCAGGGTCCGTCGCTCTCCCGGAAGGTCCCGGGTGTACGCCTCGGTGGCCCGGATCACCACCGGCGCGCTGACCTGTCCACCGGCGGTCGTGACCCCTTCGTCCCGGATCGCGGTGGCCGCGGTCTGCTCCACGATCCGGACGCCGCGCCGTTCCACCACCTCGGCCAGCCCTCTTACCAGCCGGGCCGGATCGAGCGCCGCGCAGGGCGCGTAGAAGATACCGCCGTGGAGGTCGGTGGGCCTGGCGAAACGCCGCACCTCTTCCGGCTCCAGCAGGCGGATGATGTCCTCCCCGATGCCGTTGGCGCGATGGTTCTCGATCTTGGCCGCCTGGCGCGCCGCCTGGGCGCGGCTGCGGGCGAACCGGATCACCCCACCCTTGGCGAACCCGCAATCGATGGCCTCGGTTGCGGTTACCCGGCCTATCTCGTCGACCGAGCGGTGCACGTGGTCCATGAGGCGGCGAGCCGCCTCATGGCTCGAGCGGCGGGCGTAGGCGTCGAGTCCGGCGGCCAGATCCCCGATCGCCCATCCGCCGTTGCGTCCGGAGGCACCGAACCCGCAGATCTCCCGCTCGATCACCAGGATCGATAGCGAAGGGTCCCGCTCGGTGAGGTAGTAGGCGGTCCACAGGCCGGTGAAGCCGCCGCCCACGATGGCCACATCCACCGAGGCATCGCCATCTAGGGATGGGCGGGGGGTCAGGTCGCCTTCGAAAGTCGCCATCCATAGCGACAGGTTCGAGTAGTCAGGCACCGCCGAAAGTATAATCCGGGGGGTGACCGGCGACCTCCGCTACGTGAACCTGGAGGCCCGATGGGCCCGGGAACTGGAGGCGCTCGAGCTCCGGTCGTTCCCCAGCGTGAACCCCGCCGATCTGTACAACGCCCGGGAGCTGGTCGAACTGGCCGAGGTCTTCCCCGAAGGGGGCTTTGTGGTGCTGGACGGGGAGACGCCCATCGCCATGGGCCTGGGGGTGAGGGTCCACTTCGACCTGTCCCGCCCCCAGCACCGCATGAAGGACCTCATGTCCGGGCACCACAAGGCCGGTCACGATCCCACCGGCGAGTGGTACTACGGCACCGACATCGCGGTGGACCCCCGCTACCGACGCCGCGGGATCGGCAGCCGCCTCTACGACCTGCGCAAGGAGGTGTGCCGGACCCTCGGCCTGCGGGGCATCATCGCCGGCGGGGTGATCCCCGGATACGCTGCGCACAAGGACGACATATCCGCCGCTGAGTACGTGGAGAAGGTGGCCGCCGGAGAACTCTACGACCGGACCCTGAGCTTCCAGATCGAGAACGGCTTCGAGGCACGCGGGGTGCTGGAGAACTACATGGAGGACCCCGACGTAGACAACTGGGCCTCCCTGATCGTGTGGGAGACTCGCTAGCCGCTCGCTGCGATCGAGCCGGCAGTGGCCCGGTGTCCTCCACGAGTCTTTCGCGTTCTGATCGGAACAAGCCGTTCGGGGTGCCCGGGCGTCCCCACGGCGTGGACCAAGATAACCTTGCTACTTTGCTATAGTAAGGACTATCCAGATAGTCAAGGCGACAGGTGATAATGAAATGATCGAATCAACTATCACTTCCAAGGGACAGACCACCTTGCCCAAGGCTGTGCGAGAGGCATTGTCCGTCCATCCAGGGGACCGCGTGCGGTACGTGGTGAACGAAGGCCAGGTCCGCCTCCTCGGAGTGCGTCCCATAAACCGCTTGTACGGGGTGCTCCGGCATCATGGCCCGGCGGCAACGCTCGAGGACATGGATGACGCCATCGCGGACGGGGCAACCGACGCGTGACCGCCATCGACACGAACGTACTCGTGCGCTATCTCGTGCGAGACGACGCCGAGCAGGCAGCGGCGGCCCGGGTGCTGCTGGAACGGTTGACACGCGAACACCCCGGTTTCGTCTGTCGCGAGGTTGTGGTCGAGGTCGTATGGGTGCTGGAGCGGGCCTACCGATTCGGACGAGCAGAGATCGCGGACGTGCTCCTGGAACTGGTAGCGACGGACTGCCTGGTGTTCGAGTCTGGCGACGATGTCACCCGCTCGGCGCTCCGGTATCGACAGGGCGGACCGGGATTCTCCGATCTGATGATTCTCGCGGCCGCCAATCGGGCTGAAGCGCTCCCCCTGCAGACCTTCGACGACCGCCTAGCCCGGGTTTCAGGCGCCACCCTGGTTGGCTCCTGAACGAAACCCAGGCAAAAGCACCGCGGGCCAACCAGTCCCCACTTTCTCAGCACCTCCTAGGAATCTTCCAGATGGTGGGTGATGTTGTAGGTGGCGAGCGTGGGATACCCGTCCGGCGTGATCGCCACCTGGGTGACCGAAGTGTTCTCCAGGGGACCCAGCAACCCGGCCTTGCCGTAGTCGAGTCCCAGGATCGCGGTGGAATAGGCCTTGATCGCCCCGCCGTGTGATGCGGCCGCCACCCGGCGCCCCGCGTAGGTATCGGTGAGGCTGCTGATGAACCCGGCTACCCGGTCCTGGACCTCACTCCACGTCTCCCCGGTACCGCCCCGCCGGATGTCCTGCCCGTCATGGGGATAACCGCCGAGCCGGCCCGACGCCTCCAGCTCCTCCCACAGCTCACCCTCCCACTCGCCGAAGCTCATCTCCACGAGTTCGTCCGCCAGCACCGGCGGACGCCCGAAGGCGATCTCCGCCGTGGACGCGGCCCTTCTCAGCGTGGAGGAGAAGACCTCGTCGACATCCCCGATCCATGGCGCCAACCGCAGAGCCTGCTCCCGTCCCTCAGGATGAAGATCGCTGTCCACCCGTCCCTGAGCCCGCCGTTCCAGGTTGGCCTGCGTGACACCGTGACGGATCAGATCGACCACGATGCCGCCGGCGTCCCGGGTGAAGTCGGCCCAGTACGACACCGGCCCCAGATGGGCGGCGTCGTTGTAGCGCAGGATGGACGCCTCCTCACCGTCGAACGCCAGCTCGCAGAAGGAGGTGTTGGACAGGAACCCGAGGCGGCGGCGTCCTATCGGAAGGCCGAGCAGAGGCCACAGCAACAGCTCGATGAGGCCGCCGTGGGTGAACACCAGCCCGGTCTGCCCCTCCTCGAGCCGGTCCACCAGGCCGGCCAGCGCCTCCCGGCCCCGTTCGGACACCTGGCGTGGCGACTCCCCCGTCTCGCCCATCCGCAGGTCGTAGTCCTCGCGGAGCCGGTCAAGATCCTGGCCGTAATGGGCTTCGACCCACTCGCCGGGCCGGCCCTCCCACACGCCGATGTCGCCTTCCCGCCACACCGTCTCCACCCGCGGCCGGAAGCCTGCTATCTCGGCGGTGTGAAGGGACCGCTCGAGATCGGAGCTCACCACCAGATCGAACCGCCGGCCGGCCAGCCGGTCGGCGGCCAATCCGGCCTGATGGCGGCCCCGGGCGGTCAACGGTGAGGAAGTGGCGCCCTGCCAGATCTCGCCGGCGTTGGCCTCCGACTCCCCGTGGCGGACCAGCAGTACCCGTTTCACCACGGAACTGGGCGATGACAGATCAGATGAATGCGGCGGAGAAGATCAGGGAGACGATCGTCATCACCTTGATGACGATGTTCATAGCCGGACCGGAAGTGTCCTTGAACGGATCGCCCACCGTGTCGCCGATGACGGCCGCCTTGTGCTGCTCCGAGCCCTTGCCCCCGAAGGCGCCGCTCTCGATGAGCTTCTTGGCGTTGTCCCAGGCGCCCCCTGCGTTGGCCATGAAGATGGCCAGCAGGAATCCGGTCACCAGCGCTCCCGCCAGCAGGCCCCCCAGCGCCTCCACGTCGATGAAGCCCACCACCAGCGGCAGGGCCACAGCCAGGGCGCCCGGGATCACCATCTCCCGCAGCGCCGAGCCGGTGGCGATGTCCACTGCCCGGGCGTACTCGGGTCGTGCGCTGGGATCGCCGGCCAGCAGTCCGGGGATGTCACGGAACTGGCGCCGAACCTCCTCGATCATGCGGAAGGCGGCTCTCCCGACCGCCTTGATGGTGAGCGCGGCGAACAGGAACGGGAACATGCCGCCCAGGAACAGGCCGACGGTTGTACCCACGTTGGTGATGTCGATGGCGTCCAGGCCGACGGCCTGGGTGAAGGCGGCGAACAGAGCCAGCGCCGTCACCGCCGCCGATCCGATGGCGAAGCCCTTGCCCAGCGCGGCCGTGGTGTTGCCCAGCGCGTCCAACTCGTCGGTGGCTTCGCGCACCTCGGGCGGCAGGTGGGCCATCTCGGCGATACCGCCGGCGTTGTCGGCTATCGGCCCGTAGGCGTCCACCGCCACCGTGATCCCGAGCGTGGAGAGAACACCGATGGCGGCGATGGCCACCCCGTAGATCCCGCCGCCGTCTCCGATCGCCCAGTCCCCGGCGGCGTAGGCGCCGGCGATCCCGGCTGCGACCACCACCACCGAGATGGCAGCGGACCGCATCCCCTCGGATATGCCGGCCAGTATCACGGTGGCCGGACCGGTCTCGGACTGGCGCGCGATCTCCTTGACGGTCTTGTAGTGGTCGGAGGTGAATACCTCCGAGATCTTGCCCACGCAGATCCCCACCGCCAGGCCGACCAGCACGGCCAGGGACAGGCCGAAGGGGTTCTCCACCCCGCTCGATCCGCCGAACACCACGTTGGTGAGGATCAGGACGCCGATGACGGTGAGGCCGACCGCCACGTTGTTGCCCCGGTGCAGGGCCTTGGCCAGGTTGTCCCCGGTCACCCGCACGAAGAAGGAGCCGATGATGGCGGCGAACATGCCGATGGCGGCCACGGCGAGGGGGAAGATGATCGCCTCGGTGGCGAAGGACCTGGAGGCGAACACGATGGCCGCGTAGGCGATCGGGGCCACGATCGAGCCTACGTAGGACTCGAAGAGGTCGGCCCCCATGCCGGCCACGTCACCGACGTTGTCGCCGACGTTGTCGGCGATCACCGCCGGGTTGCGGGGGTCGTCCTCGGGGATGCCCGCCTCGACCTTTCCGACCAGGTCGGCGCCCACATCGGCCGCCTTGGTGTAGATACCGCCGCCCACCCTGGCGAAGAGGGCGATGGACGACCCGCCCAGGCCGATGGCGGCGATGATGTTGTACTGATCCGAGTCGCTGATGCTCAGCACGTCGACGAACAGGAGGTAGCCGATGGCCACGCCCAGCAAGCCCAATCCGGCTACGCAGAACCCCATCACCGCGCCCCCGCGGAAGGCCACGGGCAGGGCGCGCTTCACCCCGCCGAGCCGGGCTGCCTCGGCCGTCCGGGAGTTGGCCGCCGTGGCGATCCGCATACCAGCGAAGCCCGCGGCTGCGGACAGCACCGCCCCGAAGACGTAGGCGATCGAACCCCACGGAGCCCCCCAGGGAAGGATCACCGAGATCAGGACTGCCAGCACCACCACGAAGACGGCCACCCAGGTGTACTCACGCTTCATGAAGGCGTTGGCGCCCTCCCGGATGGCGGCCGAGAGCTCCCGCATGCGGTCGTTGCCCTGGTCGGCGGCCATCACCACCCGGGCGTAGTAGGCGGCCAGGGCCAGGGCGGCCAGCCCGGCCACCAGCGCGATCACCAGTACGGCATCTGAAGACATACGTCAGACCTCTTGTTCGACTCGGGATGCCGGAGTATATGGCCCTCCCGGCAGGCCGTTGGTCGTGCTGCCGTCGGGGAGCTGCCGATTGCAGACCAGAACGGCGACACAGCGAAGACTCCTAGGTGATGAGGGTTGCCACCAGGTGCCTCGCGGCGCCGGACGACGCAACCGGTAACGGCTCACAGCGAGCCGAGATAGACAAGGTCTCCGCCCTTCTCCACGCTCCGGTGCGCTGCTACCGCGATCTTGGTGACCTCGAGACCGTCCCTCCCGGACGGGTACGCGCCCTTCAATGACTCCAGGTCGGCGATGCCGCGTTCGAGCATCGCCACGTTGGTGACGAAGCTCTCGATCGAGTCGATGGCATATCCCGAATATCGCGAGACACCGGCCTCGGTGCGCTCCTGGTAGAGACCCAGGTTGGGAGTCAGCATCGTGGCGGGCGCACCGGGAGCGCTGCTCACGAGACCGCGAGTTCCACGATCCTGACTGTCGACCGTCATCCATCCGTCGGATCCGACCACCTTGATCCCCTGGTTGACGATCGCCTCGTTGCCGGCGGGCAGGTGCCAAGCGGAGTCGACCGTAAAGCTCACGCCACCGGGAAACATGATCTTCGCCTGGATCGAGTCGTACGTGTCGATCCCCGTCGACCTCAGCCGCTGAGCGACTCCGGTGGCGGAGACGGCTACGGCGTCCTGGCCGACCAGCCAGCGGACAAGGTCGAAGTAGTGAACCCCGACGAACCATGCCGGCGACGAGTTGGACGCCCACGACGGGAGCCAGTCTGTCGGGACTTCGATGCGGTCCTCCATCCAGGCATACCCGTACTGGATGTCGCCGATGCCCCCGGATTCCACGATCCGTTTGAGTTCAGCGTGATACAGGTCGTGGCGTTTCATGAAGTCCACCTGGAGCAGCACGCCGGACTCATCGGCGGCGGCGACCATCTCCCTGCACCCGTCGACATTCGTGTCCATCGGCTTCTCTACCAGCACGTGAATGCCCCTCTCGACACATGCCACGACGATGTCGCGATGGAGGTGATCGGGGGTGGCGATGGTCACTGCGTCCGGCGAGGTCACGTCGAGCAACTCGTTGAAGTCGGCGAAGACGTCGATGTTGTACTCATCCGCTCGAGCACGGCGCAACTCGCTGTTGATGTCCGCGAGGCCCACGTACTCGATGTCGCCGAGCCTGGCCCGTTGGGTCAGCGCCCGAATATGCATCTCGCCGAAGATTCCCCCACCGATCGTGCCGACTCGGTATGCCATCCGGACCCCTCTCTATCGGTGTCGCAACTGCTGCGGCTTCATGGATTTCGCGCCCAAGTCTGTCTGTTATTGTCGCCCGGGCGCCTGATGGCGGACCGGTTCCGCCGGCAGTTGCGCAAAGATTTCAAGACTACCGACGAAAGGCAGGCATGACCAGAATCAGACTCCTGGTGCTCGTTCTCGCCCTGGCGCTGGTCGCCGCTGCATGCGGCGATGGCGACAGCGAAGCGACGACCGCGACGACTGCAGCGCCGGCAACCACGACGACGGTTGCAGCCACCACCACAACGGCGGCGCAGACCACCACGACGGCGGCGCAGACCACGACCACCACCGAGGCCATGGAGGAACCTGTGGCCGGCCTTGCTCCGGGGAACTACCAGTTCGGTTTCACGGCTGTTGTCTCAGGAGCGGTCGCCTTCGCAGGTGTTCCTCATCTCCAGGGACTCCAACTGGCCGAGCGAGAGATCAACGAGACCGGATTCCTCGGCGAGGGCGTGACCATCGAGTTCCTGGTTGAGGACGCAGGGGGAGATCAGGCGGCCGCCATCGCAATCAATGACGCGTACATCGCCAACGACGACGTACTCGCGTTGGTCTGCTGTGCCCTGTCGAGTGTCGCCGGCGCCATCCAGCCCAACATCGTGGAGGCCGGCCTCGCCTGGGTGGATCACGCTGCGATTGCCCCGACGATCACGGATCCGGACAATGCCTTCAGGTCATTCCCGCTGTCGCAGCCGAGCACGGCTGCGATCGCCGAGGCCGCTGTGGCCGCTTTCGCTCCTAGCAACGCAGTAGTCGTCGTGACTGCGGACAATGACGGACTCGTGAGCGACCGGGACGCCACGCTTTCTGTTCTCAACAGCACCGGGGTCGAGGTCCTGGGCGTGATCGACACGTTCGCTGACGACACGGACATGAGCGGCGCCGCGACCGAGACGATCTCATTGGACCCCGACGTCATCTTCCTGGCTCAGTTGGGCAATACCGAGGTGCTCATGGTGCAGGAACTCCGTGATCGCGGTTACGCGGGTCCGATCGTCGGGAACCTCGCGATAGCGACGGCGGAGACGTGGGAGCAGGCCGGGGACACCCTCCTGGGTACCGTGCTGCCGATCGCATTCTTCGCCGGCAAGGACGATCCGATGGTGCAGGACTTCGCAGCCAAGTACCAAGCCGAGTACGACACCACGCCTGACATCTTTGCCGCGCAGGGTTGGCAGGTCGCGTGGTTCATGGCGCATGCGCTCAAGAACGGGGGCGAAGGTACTAGAGAGGCCGTGTTGGAAGGTGTCCGCCAGATCCAATCCATGGAGACCGTCTTCGGCACCCTCACATGGGATGCCCGCGGCGAAGCCACCATTGACGCATGGACGTTCGTGCAATGGAGTCCTGATGGCGAGCTCGTCATCTGGGACGGCTCAGCGGATGGGGTGCTCCCGAACATCAACCAGTAGGAGCAAAGCGGGCCATTAGGAGTACGTTCCTAGACCCGATGATCCGGCGCCGCCACACGCTCGGGCGGCGCCGGATCCGGCTTAGGTCAGTAGTGTTTTCCGCGAGATGACACTGTTCCTGCAACAAACGATCAACGGTCTCGCCGTCGGTTCCTCTTATGCCATCTTCGCCATGGGCTTCGGCTTGGTCTTCGCCACCATGGGAATACTCAATGTCGCTCACGGGACCTACGCGACATGGGGGGCGATCCTCGCGCTCGCCGCATTCGACAGCCTGGGGATACCGCTCGTGCCGGCGCTCGCAATCGGGATGGCGGGCGGCGGCCTGATCGGTGTCCTCGTGGATCAATTGGGATTCGAGCCGATCCGACGGCGTGGAGGCGGTCTGCTCGGCCCGATCATCACCAGCATCGGCTTCTGGATCATCCTCGGTCAGCTCGCGATCATCGCGACCGGCGCCCGGATCAAGACCTTTCCCCGAGAGGCGCTTCCCCGCGGCTTCGTGCGGGTCATTGACCTGGTGATCCCGTATCACCAGATAATCACCTTCGTCGTCGCCTTGTTACTACTGCTGATCCTCTACTTGTTCATGATGAGGACGAACCTCGGGGCGCAGATGCGAGCGGTCGGCTGGGATCCCGACTCGGCCAAGATCTCCGGTGTGAATCCCCGACGGGTGGTGATCGTCATATCCTTCATCGCCGCCGCGACCGCCTCGATTGCCGGGATCCTGAGTTCGATCTCTACGAACAACGTGAGCTTCACGGTAGGAGAGGGGCTTCTTCTCAAAGGATTCGCGGCGGTGATCATCGGAGGGTTCGGGGATCTGAGAGGTGCATACGCCGGCGGAATCCTCATCGGGTTGGCCGAGGTTCTCGGAGCCCAGTACATCAGCAACTCGTTTCGCGACTTCATTACCTTCGGGCTGCTCGTCGTCGTCCTCCTGGCTCGACCAAAGGGCCTGATGGGCGACCGCATCGTGGGCCTCCGGGCCTGATGGCGTTCCTGGGCCACTACGCGTCCACGGTCGAATTCTCCATCGCGTTCGCTCTCTTCGCGATCGCCACCTACGCAGCGCTTCGAGGCGGCATCCTGAGTCTCGCCGGCACACCGATGGCGGCGGTCACGGGATTTGTAAGCCTCGCCCTCGTGGAGGACCACAACGTCCCCATCGAGCTCGTACTCGTCGCGGGAGTTGTGGTCGGGCTTCTGTCGGGCCTCCTGGTCAGCATCCCCTTGGCGAGGCTCGAGAGCCATTGGGTGGCGCTGGCAACGATCGCTCTCGTGTTGATGGCGCGGGTGGTCGTGCTGAATCTCGACTCCGTCACCGGCGGTGTGGACGGCGCCCCGATCACCCGGCTGATCGAGCCGTGGCATCTCTTCGCCGCCCTCGGCGCGGTGATGTGGGTGATGTCTCGCCACAGCAGGTCGCGGCTCGGGCTTGCCGCCGAAGCCGTCCGCAGCCACCCTGAAGTCGCCGCATCGCTCGCAATCGATGTTTACGCCACGCGTCGGTCCTTGTGGATGTTGAGTGGCGCGATCGCAGGATTGGCAGGGGTCGTCTACGCGAGCCTCGTGCAGTTCCTGTCGCCCGACACGTTCTACGTGAACATTGCCTTCGTGATGCTCGCCGCGGTGGTCCTGGGAGGGAACCGCCACTGGTTCGGGGGGATCGTCGGAGCGTTCGTCTTCACGGTCCTTCCTGAGATCCTCCGCCGTTTCCTCACCCAGGGCGAGACCATCGTGAACGGTGTGCTCCTGATCCTGATCATGATCTACCTCCCGCGCGGCCTGGTCGATCCCACCCGCAAGGTACGGAGGGAACTCAAGAAACAGTCGACCAACATCCACTCCGGCCGTGGTGAGCTGCCAGCCGACGGAGGGCAAGAGGGAGAGGACGAACTGTGGAGTCTCAACCTGACGGGCCGGACGGCGTCGGAGGTCGACCCGGCGCAGGATCGGCCGACTGCCCTGAGCGTCGAGGGCCTCCGCAAGACATACGGCGGCCTGGTGGCGATCAGCGATCTCACCTTCACCGTTCCCGAAGGGTCCGTTTTCGGGATCGTGGGACCGAACGGGGCCGGGAAGTCAACCCTGCTCTCGGTCATGAGCGGGGGAGACGAAGCGGATCGCGGAACGATCCGGATTCTCGGCCAGGACATGACGGGATGGAAACAGACCGACATCGCCCGCGAGGGAGTGGCCCGTACCTACCAGACCGTGCAGCTGTTCGAGGACCTGACGGTCGTGGAGAACATAATGGTCGGCTTCGATCGCGAGCGCCGGACCAACTTCTGGGATCCCGTGTTCATGACACCTCGCGACCGGCGCGAACGGGCGGACCTGGCCGAGCGGGCGAGAGCACTGATGGACCTGGTCGGAGTGATCGGCCAACCCGATCAGTATGCCGCCACCCTGTCCTACGCCAACCAGCGCCGGGTCGAGATCGCTCGGGCCCTGGCCATGGAGCCATCGGTCCTGCTGCTGGACGAGCCGACGGCGGGCATGCACAAGCTCGGCTCCCAGGCGATCGGTGAGCTGATGCTCAGCCTGACGGACCGGGGCCTCACGGTGGTCGTCATCGAGCACAACCTCGAGCTCGTGCTCAACTACTGCGAACTGGCGATCGTGATGGACTTCGGCAGGCTGCTGGCAGAAGGCGCGCCGGCCGACTGCCTGTCCGACCCCACGGTGATCGAGGCTTACTTCGGAAGGAAAGCTGATGCTGCGCGTATCGAATCTCTCGTCAAGCTACGGCAACATACGGGCAGTCAACAACGTTGACCTGCAAGTCGACCGGGGGGCGATGGTGTCGCTCATCGGTTCGAACGGGTCGGGCAAGTCCACGATCCTCAAAACGATCGCGGGCATGCATAGTCCCGACAGCGGGACCGTGAGGTTCGGTGAACGCGACATCACCGGATGGCCGACTCACCAACTCGTCCACCACGGCCTCGCGTTCCTGATGGAGCGACCGACCTCCGTGGTCGCCCCGCTCACCGTCGAGGAGAACCTGGCACTAGGAGCCGCCGCGAGGCGTTCCAACATCCGTGACATGCTCGCCCGCATCTTCGAACTGTTCCCCCTCCTCAAGGAGCGGCGCACGCAATATGCGGGGACTCTCAGCGGCGGCGAGCAGCAGATGGTCGCTATCGGTCGGGTCTTAATAACCGACCCGGAGCTGCTGCTCATAGACAGTCCGGCGATCGGGCTCGCTCCGGCCATCGTGGACGAGGTCTATACCTCGATAACCCGGCTGCACGCCGAAGGACTGTCGATCCTCGTCATCGAGCAGAACGCCGAACTCGCCCTGGCCATCTCCGACCACACGTACCTGCTCCACAGAGGCTCGATCGCAATCGAGGGTCCGTCGGCGACCCTGCGGAACTCGCAGGAGACGATCGACGCATACCTGGCGTGACCGCAATGCGGCCGGCTCGAGCATGGAGCCGGATCCTCTGAGGTATCCCGCGTGGCCGTCCGCGGCGGACCTCGCGATCACTGTCCTCGCGGTCGGTGTTCTCCGGTTCGGAATGAGTCGAAGATCTCCGCGGCGGCACTCCACGGATCGGTGGCGCCGGCTATCACAGCCTCCGAATACCGGGCCACCTCCGGCTCCGTTGCCTGTGCCGCCAGCCTCTCGATCATCCGCGATATCTCCGCCTCGGCCCGTGCCCGACGCCTGGATCGCAGCGCGCCCGAATCGGCCATGCTCTCGTGGTGCGACCGGATGGCGTCGACCACCTCATCGACCCCCTCACCGGTCTTGGCCACGGTGAGCAGCACCGGTGGTCGCCAGCCGTGGCCGGGGCACATCGACACCATGTTCTCCAGCGTTCTCGCCGCTCTGGTCGCTCCGGGGTTGTCGGCCTTGTTCACTACGAAGACATCACCGACTTCCATGAGGCCTGCCTTCTCCGCCTGGATGTCATCGCCGAAGCCCGGGGCCACGACCACGACCACGGTGTCGGTACGGTCGATCACCTCTACCTCGGACTGGCCGACGCCGACCGTCTCGAAGATGATCGGTCCGTAGCCCTCCGCGTCGAGAAGGACAGCCACCATCTCGGCCGACGCGTTCAACCCGCCGAGCCGGCCACGCGTGGACATCGAACGGATGAACACGCCCAGGTCGCCCGCGTGAGATCCCATCCGGACACGATCCCCCAGGAGAGAACCACCGGAGTAGGGGCTGGACGGGTCTGTGGCGACGACGGCCACCTTGCGTCCGTCCCGCCGGTAGGCACGGAGCAGCCTGTCGGTGAGCGTGCTCTTGCCTGATCCCGGCGGGCCGGTGATCCCGATTCGGAGCGCGCCGGTGGCGTGGGCGTGGGCGCGCTCGAGCAGCTGACCCACCGAATCAGGCTCACGCTCGCAGCGGCTGATCGCCCGTGCGAGCGCTCGTCGATCCCCCCCGAAAAGGGTTGCGCCTGCTGCGGTTCCGGGGTCCGAGACCCGCTGAGAGGCTTCCATGCCCGCGGATTATGCTTCCAAGAAGTGAGGAACGAAAGCCCAGAGGACAAGTCTCCCCACCCACCGCCAGGATTCCCGACCGTAACCCAGTCCGGGATACCACTCGAGTCGTGGTATGGACCAGATGCGCTCGAGGAGATCGAGCCGGCAGCCGACATCGGTGCGCCCGGCCGGTTCCCGTTCACGAGAGGGATTCGCGAGGGGATGTACCGCGAAGGGCTCTGGGTCATGGGACAGTACTCCGGGTACGCGACCCCCCGGGAGACGAACACCCGGATCAAGTCGCTCCTTGCCCAAGGCCAGAAGGGCTTCTCCATCGCTCTCGACCTGCCGACGCAGAACGGCCTCGACTCCGACGACCCGCTGGCCAAGGGCGAGGTCGGCAAGGTCGGGGTACCGATCGACTCCCTGGCCGACATGGAAGAGCTGCTCGATGGGATACCACTCCATCAACTCCACCAGATACGGACGACCGCGAACTCTATTGGCCCGATCGCCGCCTCACTCATCATCGCCGCGTCGGAGAGGATGGGGGGCACGCCCGACAGCTTCCGAGTGATGTTCCAGAACGACGTGCTGAAGGAGTACGTGGCACGTGGCACGCAGATCTTCCCACCCCGGCGCGGCCTGGAATTCTCGATCGATCTCGTCGAGTACTGCGCGAGACATCTCCCCCACTGGGAGCCGATCGAATTCTGCGGGTATCACATTCGAGATTCGGGCGCCAACGCCATCCAAGAGGTGGCCATCGCCGCTGCGAACGGCATCGAGTACATCGAGGCTGCCCTCAGGAGAGGGCTCTCGGTGGACGACTTCGCCCCCAATCTCTTCATGTTCCTCTCTGCCGACCTCGACATCTTCGAGGAGGTGGCGAAGTACCGCGCGGCCCGCCGGATGTGGGCCCATCTCATGCGCGATCGCTACCGGGCTGCGGACCCGGAGAGCCAGGCTCTCAACATCTTCGTGTACACGCTCGGCGGATCTCTGACGGCGCAGGAGCATATGAACAACCTGTCGAGGGTCGCGTTCGAGGCGCTCGCTGCGGTACTGGGAGGTGTTCAGACCCTGGCCACGTCGTCGTACGACGAGGCGATCGGCCTTCCCTCGGCGGAAGCAGCCAACCTGTCTCTCCGCGCCCAGCAGATCATCGCACTGGAGACCGGCGTCCCCCGTACAGCCGATCCCCTAGGCGGGTCCTATTTCGTGGAATGGCTGACCGACCAACTCCACAGCAAGATCCTCGAGTACATGAACCAGATCGCGGATCAGGGCGGAGCGCTCGCGGCTCTGGAGAGCGGCTGGATCGGAGCGGAGATCGAGCGGGAGGCCTATGCGCTCCAACGCAGCATCGACGACGGCACGCGGCCCCGTATCGGTGTGAACCGATACGCCGGCGGTGCTCCCACACCCACCGCCGCTTTTTCGATCGCAAACGAAGGAGAGGAGATGAAGGTCGAGAAACTGCGGAGCCTTCGCGCCGATCGCAACAGAGCGGATGTAGACGCCGCGCTCGCGGAGGTGAGGGAGGCGGCCGCCACGGGCCGTAACTCCATGCAGTCGATTCTCCAAGCAGTCAAGTCCTACGCGACCGTCGGCGAGATCACCTCCGTGCTTCGGGACGAGTGGGGAACCTACAGGTGACGTCTACGACGGCTGACCTCGGTGCCCTGCTGGACCGATCATTCCGACAGCACGCGTCACGAGTCGCCGTAGAGGACGGAGAGCGGACCGAAACGTTCTCTCAACTCTCCGAACGGTCAGACCGCCTCGCGTCGGCTCTTTTGGAACTGAACCCCGCGGGTAGACCGGTCGCCATTCTCGCCTCCAATCGCATGGAGTACATAGAAGCCGACATCGCCCTGGTGAAGGCAGGCCACCCCAAAGTCCCGATCAACGTGCGCTTGAGTCAGCCCGAACGCCTGCATCTGGTGAGCGACTCCGGGGCGGCCGTCCTGATCACCGAAGCTGCATCGGCCGATTCTGCCCTGAGCCTGGTGGACGAGGCTGAAGCACTCGATACGGTCGTGTCGGTGGGCGGCGGGGGAACCCATGACTACGAAGATGTACTCGCAGCCGCAAACCGGCCCCCGGGGCGCACATGGCGACCGGACGACCCGAGCGTGATCCTTTACACCTCCGGTACCACCGGCCGCCCGAAGGGCGCAACGTCCACCTTTCGAAGTCGGATGGCTGCGACCTGGAACATGCTGCTCGATGAGTTGATCGACGTCAGGCCCGGGGACGGCATGCTGCACGCAGGCTCGCTGTCACACGGCAGCGGCTCGAAGGTGATCGCGTATGCCCTCAGCGGAGCGCGCAATGTCGTGGTCCCCTCCTTTGATCCGGGCCGCTTCCTGGATGAAGCGCTGCATCGGCGGGCGACCGCCTCGTTCCTCGTGCCCACAATGATCACGGTGCTCACCGAGGAGGCCGAGTCACGGAAAAGACCGACGCTCAACCTGCGACACATCTCGTACGGAGGCTCCCCCATCGATCCGAACACGATCAGACGAGCCGTCGATGTCTTCGGCCCGGTATTCGTGCAGGTGTACGGGGCGGCGGAGGCGCCGCATCCGCTCACCGTGCTCTCGCGTTCCGATCATGTAGATGCGTCCGATCAGCGTCTCGCGTCAGCAGGCAAGGCGGTGCGATCGGTCGAGCTCCGCCTCGTCCCGACAGGTGCTTCCGGCTCACCGGAGGGTGAGATACAGGCTCGAGCAGAGAGCGTCATGATCGGATACTGGAAGAACGAGGAATCGACTCGAGAGGCATTTGTCGACGGGTTCTATCGAACCGGGGACATCGGGTACTTTGACGATGAGGGTTACCTGACAATCATCGACCGGCAGAAGGACATGGTCATCAGCGGCGGGCTGAACGTATACCCTGCGGAAGTCGAGGCGGCGATCGCCAACCACACCGGCGTTCTAGAGTCAGCCGTGATCGGAGTGCCCGACGAGCGATGGGGAGAACGCGTCGTGGCGTACGTGGTTGCACGGCCCGGGCACACCGTCAGCCCCGAGGAGGTCGCTGCAGAGGTGGCCCGCAGGCTGGCCGGCTACAAGAAGCCGCGAGAGGTGTGGGTGGTGGAGGAGCTGGCGAAGGGCTCGACCGGGAAGATCCTCAAGTCGGTCCTCAGGAGTCGGCACTGGGATCGACAGTCGCGCCAGGTGAACTGAGGTGCTCGTGACAATCCAGGAAGAGGACTGAATGGCAGGACTGGCCGATGCGAGCGGAGACCGGATCACCATCCATGGACTCGACCTGGCCGAGGAGTTGATCGGCGGTACCAGCTTCGCTTCGATGCTCTACCTTCTCACGATCGGAGAGATGCCCGAGCGATCCGTGGAATCGATGATCGACGCCATGCTGGTGACGGTCGCTGAGCACGGCCTCACTCCATCCGCTATCACGGCGCGTCTCACGTATCGCGGTGCGCCGGACAGCCTCCAGGGTGCCGTCGCCGCCGGCCTGCTCGGGGCCGGTCCTGCGCTGCTCGGCACGGCGGAGCAGGCTGCCGGGATGCTGGCGCGGTTGGTGAGCGACTCCACAGCCGAGACGCGCGAGCAAGTCGTCTCTCAGAGCGTGGCTGCCTGGTTGAGGGAGGGGGCGGTGATCCCCGGCTTCGGCCACCCCATTCACCGAGACGGCGATGCCCGGGTTACGGCGCTCAGACGTGTCCAGATCGATCAGGGGCTCCCGGAGGAGCACTTCCTCACCGCCGTCCTGGTGGAGAGTGCCCTGAGCGAAGCCAAGGGCAGGACCGTACCGATGAACGCCGCCGGAGCGATCGGCGCCATAGTGTCCGACATGGGGCTGCCCCCGCGGTTCGCCAGGGGCCTCTCGATCGTCGCTCGCTCGGCGGGCCTCCTCGCACACGTCATGGAGGAGGCGTCGCACCCCATCGCCGGCCGGATCTGGAAGGACACCCGTTCAAGGTCGTCCCACGCCGGTCGACCTTGATCCCGCCGTTGCCGCCGGCCGGGCGATCTGGACACTCTTCAGCACCCTCCTAGCATCCAAAGGCTCCCAACCTGACGAACACAGTGCCGGGAAAGGTCCATCAGACGTTATGACGACAATCGACTCGAGGATCGCATGACCTCGGCCACGACACGTAGAGAGTGGAGCGTACCCGTCGGACGCCGGATCGACGGCGCACCATGGCAGGTCCGATTCGTCGAACTCCGCGGCGCCACGCCGGGACCGGCGACGGCCATAGTCTCAGGGCTGTACGGCGACAAACCGCTCGGGTCGATCGCGGTTCACGACCTCGAGAGACACCTCATGGGGGAGCAACTGAAGGGCACGGTTCTCCTGGCTGCAGCCGTGAACCTCCCCGCCCTCCAGGTGGGCACCCGAGTCTCGCCCGACCATCTGTACCTGAACCGGCGCTTTCCGGGGACGCCGACCGGCTTTCTCACCGACCAGGTCGCTCACGCCGTCGCGACCGTCGTCTACGAGCACGCCGAGTGCGTCATCGACCTCCACTCGGGCACGCCCGACATGGCATTGTGGTACTCCTACGATGCCGGAGATCTCGAACTCACATCCTCCTTCGGCTACCTGCCGGTCGTAGTGGACTTCCGGCCGGGAGGCCAGGTCAGCGCGACAGCCGTAGAGCGCGGCCTCTCAGGCTTCCTTCCCGAGTTCGGAGGGGCGAGCCTGCCCTCCCCGGCCGCCGGCGTCGAAGGCAGCCTGAACACGCTGCGTTACCGGGGCCACCTAGGCGGTGCTCCCACCGGCCCGTCGCGACTGCCCGTCATCCGCGAACGGCCGCTGTTCCTCGCTTCCACTAGCGGCATACTCCAGAGCGGCGTGTCCACCGATTCGGTCGGCAGTGAGATCCCGGCGGGCCGCCTCGGATGGATCACCAGCCCCGCCACGGGGGAGGTCTGGGAGGAGTTCGAGATCGACCGGCCAGGCATCCTCCTGATGGCGGTGACCACTCCGACGATCGTCAACCCCGGCGACTTCGCCTTCATGGTCGGGTTCCCCCATGACGAGGTCGAAGTCCCCGGAGCGCCATGACGCCAAGGTGGAATGACCGGACCAGAGCCGGCCGGATGCCTGGCCCCGAGGCGCGGCGGCGCAACCCGCACGAACAGGGAGCGGGGTCATAGCCGAGAGATACGACGTGATCATCGTCGGCGCCGGTGTAGCTGGACTCTCCGCGTCGCTCGCGTCGATCGAGCGCATCGTGGAGCTGGGCACCCACGACGCGCGGATTGCGGTGCTCGAGCGCTCTTCCCGCGCCGATCGCGGCGGCAACACCCGGTACAGCACTGCCACCTTCCGCATGCGGGACGTCCACACGATCAACGACGACTTCATCGACAGGCTCCGCGCCAAGACGGACGCCTCGGAGGACTACATCCAGGTGCTCGCCCGGCAAGCGCCGGAGGCAGTCCGGTGGGCCGAGGGCCACGGACTCGAGTTCGCGCCGGGGCCGCGGGTCTTCCTCACGTCGAACGACGCCCGGATCCAACCCGAAGGCGCCGGAGCGGCCATTGTCCGGCACTTCTTCTCGCGGGTCGAGGACGCCTCCCGGGGCCGGTTCTACGGACCGGACAATGACCGGGCACTCGCCGTCGAGGTCCACTACGAGACGACCGCGGTCCGCCTCCTGGCTGACGGGGAAGGCGCCGTAGCCGGCGTCGGGGCACGCGATCGGGCAGGGGAGCTCTCGCACTTCCGTGCGCCGGCCGTGATACTCGCCAGTGGAGGCTTCGAGGGGAGCGCCGAGATGATGACCCGTTACGTCGGGTTCGACCTCCCTACGGTGTCGCGGGGAGGCGCCCACAACCGCGGAGAGGGGATCCGGATGGCGCTTGACGCCGGAGCGAGACCCACCGGGCAATGGAGTCAGTTCCACCCGCTTCCCGCCGACCCGCGGACGACAGGGGCACAGTCCGGGCTGATGACGTTTGCGGCCGTCATGGAAACCGTGCCCTACGGCCTCATGGTCAACGATTCAGGGGACCGCTTCATGGACGAGGGCGCCACGTCCATGGATTACCTCTACGACCTGGTCGGACGCGCCGTCCAGCAACAGGCGGGCCAGACCGGATACGTCGTGTTCGACTCGAAGACCATGGATCTGCCGCACTACCGAAAGGCGGTGCTGAGAGACAAGGTACATGAGCCTCATCAGGCGGATACGGTCGAGGGGTTGGCGACGCTCATCGGAGTCGACGGCGAGGCGCTGGCTGCGACGGTCGCCTCCTACAACGCCGCCGTCCCCCAGGACGACTCGCAGTTCGACGCGATGAGGCTCGACGGACTCTCGACGGATGGCCTGACTCCGCCGAAGTCGAACTGGGCGCGCTCGCTCGACGCCCCACCGTTCTACTGCTACCCGGTGACCTGCTCGAACGTGTTCACCATGGGAGGCATCGGCACCGATCACACCGCCAGGGTCATCGACGCGGAAGGAGACCCGATTCCCGGCCTCTACGCTGCCGGTGAGATGACGGGCATCTACCGTGACAAGTACGTAGGGGCGACCTCGGTGCTCCGCGGACTCGTCTTCGGTCGTCTGGCCGGCTACAACGCCGTGGACCACTCGTTCGGTCAGGCCGGACCGTGACGGCGACCTCCCACGACTCCGGCGGCGTCCCGAGCGAGGGAGAACTCGGTGCCCTGTTCGAGGAGGTGAAGAACTGGGGACGCTGGGGCTGGGATGACGAGAAAGGGACGCTGAACCATGTGACGCCGGCCCACACGCTCAGAGCCATCAGCCTCGTTCGGACCGGACGGGTCGTCTCCACCGCCTTCGACCTGGACACCGAACGCTCCGCCAAGAACTACTTCCCCACGGTCCACAGGATGTTGTTCAAGGGCTTCGATCGGCCTGACACGGCAGTGGACCAGGTGACCATCGTGCCGCACTCGTTCACCGTCACGCACATCGACGCGGTGTCGCACTCCAACTACGGAGGCGTTCTCTACAACGGCCGCGCCGCTGAAGCCGTCGTGCAGCGGACCGGCCTGCAGTCCGGCTCCGTCCTGGCCGCCAAGGATGGCATCGTGACTCGAGGCGTGCTGCTCGACATCCCCGCGTCTCTCGGACGAGGCTGGCTGGAGCCCGACGAGTACATAACCGAGGCCGACCTGGACGCCGCCGCCGAGTGGGCGGGCCTCGACGTCGGCGCGGGCGATGTCGTGCTGGTCCGGTCAGGCCTGGGAGCGCGCGAGGCGGCATCCGGCGTGGAGGACATCAACCGACGGGCCGGGCTTTCCCCCGCCTGCGTCCGCTGGCTCCGCAGGCGGGACGTGGCGGTCTACGGAGGAGACTGCTTCGAGCGCCTACCCCTCCCGTACACCGAGCATCCCTGGGCGTTCCATCAGATCGCCCAGGCGTCCGTGGGTTTGATCTTGCTGGACAACGTAGATCTAGAGGCTCTTGCGGCTGCGTGTGCCGAGGAGTCCAGATGGGAGTTCCTCTACATCATCTCTCCTCTCCGACTCCCGGGAGGAACGGGGTCGGCGGTCAACCCGCTGGCCGTGTTCTGAGCGTTCCGGCGGAGATGCAGGCATAACCGAGGCGATGATCCCACCAGCGCCCACCCCGCAGCGGTGCCCTGTCGAGCGTTCGTCCAAACGCGTTCCCATCAGCGAGATCGGCTACCGTACGTTACGCCTCACACCGGAAGTTCCCTCATGAAATTCTCGATCTCCACGACCGTTGTCGGCGTTCGGGATGGAGAGCGCCGGTGGGACCTCGACGGCTACCTGGCGGAGTGTGAATCGGCCGACGCGCTCGGTTTCGAGTTTGCGTACAAGGGCGAGCGGCGTGGGCACGGCCCTCACTCCGGGACGCACGGGGTCGTGAACAACGCGCAACTCATCGCCCAGTTCGGACTGGCGGAAACCGAGCGGCTCAAGTTCGCAAGCGGTGTGGTGCTCCTCCCCCTCTATCACCCGGTGACCGTGATCCAGGATGCGGCGATGATCAACGCCATGTATCCGGGCCGGTACCGGCTCACGGTCGGCGCCGGTTACCTGCAGGACGACTTCGACGTCTATGGATTGGACCTGTCGGAGCGACCCCTGAGGATGCGCAGAGGCCTGGAGGCTATCAACGCATTCCGCTCCGGCAAGCCCTTCCGTTTCGCCGAAGACGACCCGTGGCGGGGTTCGGTTCCTCCTCGCGATCCGGCGATGGGTGATCTCGTTCCGGAGGTCTGGGTCGGGGCCTGGAGCGATGTCGGTGTCAAGATCGCTGCGCTTGGCGATGGCTGGGAGACCGGTCCGATCAGCTCCACCGCGCACCTCTCACACCTCGCCGGGCTGTACAGGGAGGAGTGCGCGAAGCTGGGAAAGACCCCCCGGATCGCCATCCTCCGTGAAGCGGCGATCGCCCCCACCGACGAGGCTGCGCGAGGGCTCCTAGGCAAGTACATCCTGGACTACCACCGGATCTACTACCGGCGCGGCAACGCTTACTACAAGCCGAAATGGGAGCCCTGGATCGAGGAAGTCGGCTCGGCAGACGACATCACCCTCGACCATGTCCTCCGCAACAGGGCCCTGGTCGGCTCACCGGCCACGTGGATAGAGATGCTGGAGGAGTGGAGGGAGATACTCGATCCGGAAGAGATCATCCTCCGCCTCCGTTACTTCCACGGTCCAGGACTCGACACCGCACTCGAGGGTCAGCGGATGGTCGCTTCCGAGGTCATGCCCCACTTCGAGGACGGCCGGACCTGATCCGTCCACATAGCGTCAGTCAACGGCGCCCGATGATCTCTTGGTTGGGGGCTCTCCTCCACCGGTGGTTACGGACAGGACCCGGACGGCCAGGTGGAAGGCGGCCTCGGTGACTCCCAGGCCGGTTCCGGCGAGTCGCTCCAGCGTGCCCACCTCGTCCCCGGCGGCTTCCGCCGCCACCTGATCCTCCCATTCGATCAGCGTCGCCCACGACGACAGCCACGGGTTGGCGTGGTGCTGGCGTCCGGTACGGTTCAGGAGTCGGGCAGCCAGGAACCCGGACCGACTCGCAGTCCGGGGAAACTCGACATCGAGAAACCAGTCCACCAAGGCATCCCGGTTCGAGCCCTGTTCCAGGTCGAAGCGGACCGAAGTCACGACCGGGGCATCCACGGCGCCGGACCGGCTACCTTCCGACCACGACCGGTCAGGTATCTCGACACCGAGCGTGTGGATCTGCCGGTAGACGGTATTCGATCGATTCGTGACGCCGGCGAGGATCGCCGGGCGTTCCGGGTCCGAGGCCGGCGTTCGCTTCGTGTTGTAGGCCTCCGAGTAGAAGATCTCCGAGTTGTCGATCTCGTAGACATTGAGGATGAACGGCGAACCGGCCCGGCAGTGGTATCCGTGGGCGCTGTGGAACCCGACCGAGATCAGGTCGGGTGCGTGCTTGTGTTCGTACCAGTTCATGAATGCCGGCAACCCCTCCGGTGCGACATCCATCCGTGCCATGTATATGTTCGGTAGCGTGTCGATGATCCCTCCCTCGGTGTGCCGCGGACCGGTCAATCCGACTCGTCCGAACCGGAAAGACGCCGCCGCCGTTCCGCGAGCGCGGCCCGTGCGCCCGACGTGTGATGGCTCAGCGAGTGCGAGAGGAAGTGGAAGCCACTGACCGCCTGGTAGCCGGCCTGATCCTCCATCTGCCTGAGCGAGAGTTTCGACAGCATGAGCGTTTCGGCCGGAATGGCTGCCAGGGATCGGACGACCGACTCGATCCGTTCCTCGATCTCATCGGCTGCCACGACCTCGCAGACCAGGCCCACCTCCAGGGCGGTCTGCGCGTCCATCCGCTGGTCGAGCCAGAGGGTTTGCTTGGCTCGCCGCGAACCCACGGCCCAGGCGAATGCCGGAACCTCGGCGTCGTTGATGCTCATGGCCGGGATGATGGGCGAACCGAAGACGGCGTCCGGCGTCGCGTATACGAAGTCCGCGACCGAGATGAACATCAGGCCGGCCGCGAGGCAGTGGCCATGGGCGAGCACCACCGTCGGCACGGGGAGCTCGCGAAAGCGGTTCACCGGGTCCACGAACAGCCGCTGCTCCCATTGCATCCTGCCCTCCACCGACTCGACCGCTCGGGCGTAGTCGGCATGCCTCACGATCTCGTTGAGATCATGCCCTGAGCAGAACGACCTTCCCTTGCCTGCGAGCACGACGACGCGTACACCGGCGTCCTGGCTGACCAGCTTGAGCGCTTCGTCCAGGGCCTGGAGCATTTCGGTGTTCTGGGCGTTGTGCACCCGGGGTCGGTTGAACCAGATCCATCTCGCCGGTCCACGGTCTTCCACCAGCAACGGTGTTTTGTCGTTCATTGGGTCTTCCTCCGTGCGATGATCGACCGGCCGACGAAGCGGCGAAGGCTCTCCGTGCCCCCAAGTTGTTGCTGCAGCGCCAGACATCGCCGGTAGTACAGGTGGATTCCATACTCCCATGCAAAGCCCATACCGCCGTGAACCTGGATGGCGTCCTCCGCCACCTGCCGAGCCACGGATACAGCCGCCGCGCCGAGGCTCGCAGTGAGCTCAGGGCGCGGTTCCTCGAGCCATGCCAGCCGGCTGACCGCGGAGCGAATGAGTTCGCAGCCGGCGCGCATGTCGGCGAGCTTGTGCTGGATCGCCTGGAATGCGGTCAGCGGCCGCCCGAACTGGGACCGTTGGCGGGCATAGTCCACCGACACTTCCGTGACCCGGTCCGCCACTCCGGAGAGCTCGGCGAGGACGAGGACCCGGGAGCGATCCACTATGCGAGCATGATCGGCGCCGGTCAGGACAGTTGAAGCGTCGGGGTCGAAACTGAGCCGGCTGCGGCCCTGCCCGGGGTCCACTCCGGGCTCCGGTTCGACCACACTGTCCGGATGGCCGAGGTCGACGACTCGTGACGATCTCTCTCCCACCACCAGCGCAGCGCTCGCCTTCTCCTCGATCCAGACCTCCGCTTGCCCCCCATCTGCGGTAGCGGAGCCGATTGCCGGGAATCCGCATCCCCAGGGAGCACCGGCTGAAGGTCCGCCGGACAGTCCGTCCATCACCAGTGGGCCCACGAGGGTCATCTTGAGGCGCGACAGTGTCGGCATCAAACGGCGGCCTCCCACCCAGCCCACCAGGCAGAGTTGGTCGAGGCCGAGTCCCAGACCTCCCATCTCCTCGGGAACGGCCAGCTCGGTAAGGCCGGCCTCGTCCAGCGTCGTGAGCAGGGTCGAGTCCGGAGCCTCTGAAGCAGCCGCTTCGAGCAGCCGTTCGGTCGAGGCATGATCTGCGAGTAGATGATCCAGTGTGGCCGCTACTTCCAGACCCATGGAACCACCCATCAGAGGCCCAAGAGTCGGCGGGCGATCACGTTGCGTTGGATCTCCGACGTACCGGAGTAGATGCTTACCGACCGGGATTCCAGGAGGTCGTGGATCCACCCGTCGTCGAGTCCCTCGTCGGACAGATGGTCGAAGGCTGTGGCGAAGAGGTCCTGGTATACGTCAGCCAGGAAGAGCTTGTCCACCGAACTCGAACCCGGAACCAGCGTTCCGTTCTCCTGGTGACCCAAGGTCCTCAAGACCTGCGCGTCGAGCAGGTCGAGCTTCGACTCCAGGACCCCCAGCGACGCGACTGCACCTTCGATCTTGCCGAGCGCATCGAGCCGGTCGACGAGATCGGCGAACCGGCGTCGAAGGCCGGTGGTCCGTTCCAGCACGAACAGGCCGCGCTCGTAGGCCATCGCTTCCATGGACACGTCCCAGCCATTACCGAGCCCGCCCAGGACGTTCTCCAGAGGCACCTCGACCCCGTCGAAGAAGACCTCGCTGAAGTGGGGCTCGCCGAGCATCTGCAACAAGGGCCGGACCGTTACGCCGGGCGATCCCATGTCGACGATCAGAACGGAGAGACCGGAGTGTCGCACCCCTTCGGGGTCGGTCCGCACGAGCAGGGCATTCCATTTGGACAGCTCCGCGCGACTCGTCCAGACCTTCTGGCCGTCGACCACGAGCATGTCGCCGGAGACCTGCGCCCTCGTGCGGACCGCGGCTAGGTCCGAACCGGCGTCCGGTTCAGAGAAACCCTGGCACCAGATCTCGCTGGCGTCGAGCATGCCGGGGAGAAAACGAGCTTTTTGCGCCGGGGTGCCGCGGCTGAGAATCGTGGGCCCCCAGGTATAGAGAGCGATGCGGTTGATGAGTTGCGGCATGCTGGTTGCGGCAAGTTCCTGGCACAGCACGGCCTCCGCGGCCAGACCCATCCCTCCACCACCGAATTCGGTTGGCCATGAGAGCCCGACGAAGCCCGCCCGGTGGATTTGACGCTGCCATCGAGTGAGTGCCGCCATGCGGGCTTCGTATTCGAATGGCTGGGGGCCGGGGTCGTTCTTCTCGAACCATCTGCGAAGGTCCAGCCTGAGGTCGTGTAACTCGCTCTCGACTCTCAAAGTCGGTGGCACGACGCTGCCGGGGACAATGCTGCTGAAGGGGGCTTGCATTGTCCCAGATAATATCCCATATGTTATAACCAGCCCCGCTACCAACAACGCGAAGCACGAGGAAAGGTCAACTTGTCATGAGGAGTAATGTTCGACGTGCCCTCGTCACCGGAGCCGCGCGAGGCGTCGGACACGCAACCTCCCTGTCACTGGCCGACCGGGGTTACGAGGTGGTGGGCGTCGACATCCGCCCGCAGCGTTCGAACGGAGCCACGGCCACGATAAGCGCCGACCTGAGCGATCCGTCGGAGTGTGACCGGGTGATCGCCGAGGCGGGGAGGATCGACGTCCTCGTGAACGCTCACGGCTTGCTCGAGCCGCGAGCAATCGAGTCCACAACCGTCGAGGACTTCGACCGAGCGGTGAGCGTGAACCTTCGTTCGGTGTTCCTCCTGTGCCAAGGTAGCGCACCATCCATGGCCGCCGAGGGATGGGGGCGCATCATCAACTTCTCCAGCGTCGTCGCCCGGACCGGGGGGTTCTCGTCCGCCCCCTACGCCGCAGCGAAGGCCGGCGTCATCGCGCTCACGAAGTCGTTCGCTACGGCGTATTCGGGCAGGGGCGTCACCTGCAATGCCATCGCGCCCGCAGCTGTCGACACCGAACTCAATGCGTTCCTCGACGAAGCAGGACGCCAGAGGATCATCGATCTGGTGCCGGTCGGCCGGTTCTCGACACCCGAGGAATTCGCCGCGCTCGTCCTGTATCTCGCCGGCGACGACGCCGGATTCATCACCGGCGCAACCATCGACATGAACGGCGGATGGGTGATGACGTGACACGGGTCCGGAAGGCTCTCGTCATGTGCCAACACCTGCGGAATGGCCGGATCGTCCACGTCCGCCGGTGCGATGGGTGAGATGCGGAGACGCCCGACCGCAGCCGAACGTGGGGAGGACCTCGCTCGCCGTCTCCATGCCAACCCCGAGACGGGGCTGGCCGAATTTGATGCCTCGGAGCGCTGCGTACGCCTCCTGAGTGAGTGTGGATTCGACATCCGGCACGGCATAGCTTCGCTCGACACGGCCTTCGTCGCTGAGAAGAGACTCGGCGGGGACGGCCCGACGGTCGGGCTGGTGGTCGAGTACGACGCTCTGCCCGAAGTCGGGCACGGTTGCGGACACAACCTGATCTGTGGCGGGGTCATGGAAGCCGCTCTGGAACTGGCCGACCGTCCCGATCTGCCGGGCACTCTCAGGGTGATCGGAACTCCGGCGGAGGAATTGTTCGCGGGCAAGGCGCCGATGCTCGAGGCAGGCGCCTTCGACGGGGTCGACGCCGCATTCACCTACCACCCGTCGGACGTGGTCGCTGTCTTCGGCACGCTGAACGGCGCCGCCCTGTTCGACTTGGCCTTTCAGGGGCAGGCGTCACACGCGGCCAGCCGCCCGTGGGACGGCCGGAGTGCTCTCGATGCGGCGACTCTCGCGGCGTACGCTCTCGCGATGGAACGCCAGTATCAACGTGACGGCTGCCGGATCCACGCCAAGGTGGAGTCCGTGTCCGGTAGCCACAATGTCCTCCCGGACAGGGCGAGCCTCAGGGTGAACGTTCGAGCTCCGAAGGACGATCTGCTCGAAGGCCTCATCGAGAGCGTGCGACGCATTGCGGAGGGATCGGCCCACACCACCGCGACGGGGGTCACCGTGAGCCTTCTGAGTAAAGCCCGTCCCTATCTGATGCATGAGGGGCTTGCCCGACTCGCCTGGGATGTCCTGGGAGTCCCCGCCGGCACCACCTACGACATCTCAGGCTCCAGCGATCTCGGTGACGTCAGCCAGGCCATTCCGACGGTATGCGTCACCGAGGTCGGCTGGTCACCCGTGACATGGCACTCGCGCGAGCTGCATGACGCCGCCGGTTCAGAAGGGGCATTCGCCTCGATGCACCGGGCCGCCGGGGCATTGACGAGGATGGTCGAGCGGTTCGTGGCATCTCCGAACGAATGGCTGGCAGACCCCACGCCGGGTTGATGCGGAGAGGATCGGTGAGCGACGACTGTGGGTAGCCAACGCGAGAACGAGCGGGACCGGGCGTGGGTATCGGCGTCCGGGGTCGAGTTGGAACCGGTCTACGGCCCGCATCATGTCGCTGACGGGCAGCGCCGCGCCGCCGGGTCCCTACCCGGTGCAGCTCCCTTCCTGCGAGGCGCATACCCCGAGATGTACCGCTCCAGGGACTGGCGGATCTTCCAGCTCAGTGGATTCGGCAACCCGTCCGACATGAACAAGCGGATCCGGTTCCTGCTGGACGCCGGGGAGACGGGCGTGATCGTCAAGCACGATCGGATGACGGACGACCACCTCTATGACGTAGACCACCCGGACATCGTCGAGCGTCGAGAGGACGTCGGCTTGACCGGCACGGTCACGGTCGGGCTCCGGGACTACGAGACCATCATGGACGGAATTCCGCTCGAGTCCGTCTACGTCAAGCCGGGCGGAGGGGTCCCGCAGAGCGCGCCGTACACGCTGGCGTGCTACTGGTCCACGGCCAGCCGTCGTGGGATCCCGCTCGAGAAGTTGAGCGGCACCGGCCAGAGCGACTTCTTCCTCACGTACATCGGATGCCCGACCAAAGAGCAGATACCTCCGCATGCCGCGATGCGGCTCAACCTGGACATCATCGATTGGTGTATGGAGCGGATGCCTCATTGGGTGCCGGTCTCCATCGCCGGATACAACGGAGCGGACTCGGGGCTCAACGCCTGGCAGGAGCTCGGGGCGGTCTTCGCCAATGCGGTCGAGTACCTGGAGGCGGTGTCCGATCAGGTGGACGGCAAGTTCGACAACTTCGCCCGGATGATCGGCGGCGTGAACTTCCGCACCTCCATGGATCTCTTCGAGGACGCGGCGAAGCTGCGAACGGCGCGGAAGATGTGGCATGACCTGCTGACGAACCGGTACGGCGTGACGGACGAACGGTCTCTTCGCCTCCGCATCCACGTCGTCACGGCCGGCAGCAACATGGCGTACCAGGAGCCACTCAACAACATCGTCAGAGGGACGGTGATGGCACTGGCGGCCGCGCTGGGCGGTACCCAGTCGCTGGGAGTCTCGGGCTATGACGAGGCCATGTCCATCCCGTCCGACCATGCGCACCTGATGTCGATCCGTATCCAGCAGATCCTCCAGGAGGAGACGAACATCACCGCGGTAGCCGATCCGCTCGGGGGGTCCTTCTACGTAGAACACCTCAGCCAGGAGCTCGAGAGGCGGGCTCTCGCGTTCATGGACGAGATCGAGAAGCAGGGCGGTTTTCTCTCGGCGATCGACAGTGGCTGGCTCCTCGACCAGGCCGCTACCGGCCAGATGGAGGAAATGGCGGCAATCGAGAGCGGCGGGAAGCGGATCGTCGGTAGCAACGTACACCTCGGACACGAAGAACTCATGCCGATAGAGGGTTTCGAGGGCCGCTCCGGTGAGGAGACCTGGGAGAGGGCCATGCAACGCCTTGCCTCGTTGCGGCGTGAGCGGCACGGACGGGAGGCGGCCCGGAGGCTCAGGGAACTCGAAGCGGCATGCCGGACAACCGAGAATGTCATCCCCCGGGTCATGCAGGCCGTGCAGGCCGACGCGACCATCGGCGAGATAGGGGACGTGTTCCGGAGCGCGTTCGGCGTCTGGGAAGTTCCGATGCGGTTCTGAGCGGTATGGCGCACACCAGGATTCTGATCGCAAAGACGAGCCTCGACGGGCATTGGCGAGGCGTTATGGTCGTCGCCCGAGCATTGAGGGATGCCGGTTTCGATGTGCTGCTCGGTGGAATGCTACGAGCCGGTGACATCGCTCAGATGGCCGGCGACGAGGACGTGCAGATCATCGGCTTGAACGTGGGGGGAAGGATCGAGGTGGTTCATCGGATTCTGGACAGGCTGGAAGAGGCGGGACTCGCGGACATCCCGGTCTTGGCGGGAGGAACGATTCCACCACAGGCGATCGACGACCTGGCCTCCCGCGGGGTCTCCGTCCATCCCCCCGGAAGCCCGTTGACCGAGATCGTCGATGCGGCCAACCGGCTCGCCGGCAGGGTCGGGTGACCGGGCGGATGCCGGACGGGCCGCATCCCGATTACTTCACCAGCCGCCTGAGACGCGCCACGCTCGGTGACGTCCTGGAACGTAGGGCTCTTCGCGACAGAGACAGTCCAGCCGTCGTCGTCCATACAGGTGATCAGCAACGCCTCGACCTCACCTATGGCCGGCTGGACGGTCTCGCCAACCGGATGGGTCGCGCTCTCCAGAGGCAGGGCATCGGGGCTCGAGACGTCGTGGCGGTGATGGCCGGCAACGGACTCGACCACATCGTGACCTACTACGCCGCTCTCAAGATCGGCGCTGTCTTCACAACCCTCAACCCGAATCTGACCGAGTTCGAGACGGCACGGCAGCTCGAGAGCGCTCGACCGCGCCTGATCGTCGCGGAGAACCGGCTGGCGCCGGTGGTTGCCCGTTCGGTCGAGTCGGTCATCCCCACGAGGACGGCGAGTGACAGCATGACTCCCGGGAGCGAACTGGCGGCCATGCTGGAGGAAGAGGAGCCGCTTGCGGGCGATTGGCGGGTCAGCGAGCACGATCTCGCAATGATCATCTACACATCAGGAACGGAGACCGAACCGAAGGGCGTTCGCATACCCCATCGGAACTTCCTGATCGCGACATCTCCCGCGTGGGCCGGAGAGCGGTATGTCGAGCCTGACGATCGGTTCCTGCTTCTGGCCCCCATGCACACGATGGCCGGCGTCGGCACCGTCACCAACCTGATCTCGGTGGGCGCCACCGTCGTGCTCGCCGCGAGTACGCAGGCGGCGCACTGCCTGGAGCTGATCAGGTCGGAGCGGATCACCAACATGTCGCAAACGCCGACCTTCTACGTCCGGCTGACCGAGAACGGAGATTTCGACCGAGCCGACATCTCATCCCTCCGGCAAGCTCATACCTATGGCGGTGTCATCCCTGTACACGTCACCGATGCGATGTCATCCCGTGTCCCGAGGCTGAACTGGGCGACGTACTGGGGGCAGACAGAGTTGAGCCAGCTGGGCGCGATCGGTTACTACGGCAGCCAGACCGAGATTCCGGGGCGCGACCCGCGCTGGATCGGGCGCGCTGTGCCACAGGTAGAGGTCCGGGTGGTCGACGAGTCCGATCAGCCGACCGAGGTCGGCGAGTTGATCTGCCGTTCTCCCGCCGTCATGGAGGGCTACCACCGCCGGCCCGACCTGACTGCTGCGGCCACGAGAGGCGGTTGGCTGCGAACCGGCGACATCGTCCGGATCGACCAGGACATGAACCTCTTCTTCTATGACCGCAAGAAGGACGTCATCAAGTCCGGCGGCTTGAACGTCTCCTCGCTGGAGGTCGAGGGTGTTCTCTCGAGGGTTCCGGGCGTCCGGGAAGTGGCGGTGGTGGGCACTCCCGACCCGGTGTGGTCGGAAGCCGTCACCGCGTTCATCGTGCGAGAGGACGGCATGCCAACGGATGGGACGGAGTTGATGGCCGCTGCTCGACGGGAGCTCGCTGCATTCAAGGTGCCGAAGCGCATTCACTACCTACCTGCGCTTCCGAGGGATTCGCAGGGCAAGGTGCTGAAGAGGCAGCTGCGAGAGCTTGTAGTGGACTAGAGACGCGGCGGGGAGGTTCGGGAGACCCGGCCGGTCGGTCAGCCGGTGGTCCGCCGGCGCTTCAGCTCGGCCCGCCGGGCGTGGAGGATGGGTTCGGTGTAGCCCGAGGGCTGTTCCAAGCCGAGGAACACCAGGTCGCATGCGGCCGTGAAGGCCGGGCCGTCGAAGGCCGGCGCCATGGGCCGGTAGTCAGGGTCGCCGGCGTTCTGGCGATCCACCACCACCGCCATCGTCTTCATCGTCTCCATGACCTGGCGGCGGTCCACCACCCCGTGGTGAAGCCAGTTGGCGATGTGCTGGGACGAGATGCGGCAGGTGGCCCGGTCCTCCATGAGCCCGATGTCGTTGATGTCTGGAACCTTGGAGCAGCCGATACCTTGATCGACCCATCGCACCACGTAGCCCAGGATCCCCTGCGCGTTGTTGCGGAGTTCGGCGGTGATCTCCTCGGATGTCCAGTCGGTACTCGGGGCCAGCGGTATCTCGAGCAGCTCTGCCAGGTCTCGCGGTGGGCGGTGGGCGATCTCGTCCTGGCGGGCGGTCACGTCAACCCGGTGGTAGTGCGTGGCGTGGAGGGTGGCGGCGGTCGGGGAGGGAACCCACGCGCAGTCGGCGCCGGCCAGCGGATGGCCGACCTTCTCCTCGAGCATGGCCGCCATGAGGTCGGGCGCAGCCCACATCCCCTTGCCGATCTGTGCCCTGCCCCGCAGACCGCAGGCGATACCCACATCCACGTTCCAGTCCTCGTAGGCCTGGATCCAGCCTTGGGCCTTCATGAGGGTCTTGGGCACCATCGGCCCGGCTTCCATGGAAGTGTGGATCTCGTCGCCCGTGCGATCGAGGAAGCCGGTGTTGATGAAGACGATCCTCGAACGGGCGGCCCGGATGCACTCGGCCAGGTTGAGGGTCGTTCGGCGCTCCTCGTCCATCAGACCGATCTTGACCGTGTCGCGAGGCAGGCCCAGCACGTCCTCCACATGGTCGAACACGTCGGACGCGAAGCGCGCCTCCGCGGATCCGTGCATCTTGGGTTTGACGACGTAGTAGGAACCGGTCCGCGAGTTGCGCCTGCCGGTCTGCCCTCGGAGGTCGTGACACGCCACCAGAGTGGTGACCATGGCGTCCACCAGACCCTCGTGGGCCTCGTTCCCGTCTCGATCGTGGACGGCCGGTGTCGTCATCAGGTGGCCCACGTTGCGGGCCAGGAACAGGGAAAGGCCGGGAAGCGTGAAGCTTGACCCGTCGGGCGCGGTGTAGGTCCGAGCCTGTGCCAGCCGGCGGGTGAAGGTCCGGCCGTTCTTGGTCACCTCGGCGGTCAGGTCGCCCCTGGTAAGGCCCAGCAGGTTGCGGTAGGCGAGCGCCTTGTCCGCCCCGTCGACGGCGGCGATGGAGTCCTCGAGGTCGAGGATGGTGGTGACCGCCGCCTCCAGCACGATGTCGGACACCCCCGCCGGATCGTCGGCGCCGACGGGACCCTCAGGGTCGATCTCGATGGCGATGTGAAGGCCGTGGTTCCGGAGCAGCACCGCGGTGGGGGCGTCGGTGGATCCCTGGTAACCGGCCAGTTGGTCGGGTCGGACCAGGCCGGCGTTGCCGCCCGATGACAGCCGCACCCGCAACCGGCCGTCCGCCACCGAGTACCGGGCGGCGTCGGCGTGCGAGCCGTCGGACAGCGGGACCACATCGTCCAGGAAGCTCCGGGACCAGGCCACCACCCGGCGACCGCGGGCCGGGTCGTACCCACCCGCGGGCGGCGGGTCGCCCAGCGCATCGGTGCCGTAGAGAGCGTCGTAGAGGGATCCCCATCGGGCGTTCAAGGCGTTGAGGGCGAACCGGGCGTTCGTGATCGGGACCACCAACTGGGGGCCGGCGACCTCGGCCATCTCGGTGTCCACGTCGGATGTGGTGATGGAGAACTCCGGGCCCCTCGGCTCGATATAGCCGATGTCCTCCAGGAAGGCCCGGTAGGCCACCCGATCGAAGGCCCCGTCCCGGTTGGACCGATGCCAACCGTCGATAGCGGCCTGAAGTTCGGCGCGCCGGCAGAGGAGGTCCCGGTTGCGGGGACCGAAGTCGTGGATGAGGTCGGAGAAGCCCTTCCAGAAGGCGCCGGGGTCCACGCCGCTGCCCGGGAGCGCCTCCTCGGTGATGAACTGGTACAGCTCGTCGGCGACTGCCAGACCCTCGATGTCCATGGTGTTTCTCCTCGGCGACTCCCGACCCTAGGGTCGGCGCCGCACGAGGTCCCGGCCCACCTCGCCAACCGACCGCACTCCGGCCAGCGCCATGGTAGAGCGCATGGTCTCGGCCAAAAAGTCGAGAACCCAGTCGACCCCCTTCTCCCCGCCGGCGCCCAGCCCGTACAGGTAGGCGCGGCCCGCCATCACGGCACGGGCGCCCAGGGCGACCGCCTTGAGGATGTCGGAGCCCCTCCTCACTCCGCCGTCGCAGATGATCTCAGCCTCGTCGCCCACCTCCTGGGCAATCGGCTCGATGAGGCTGATGGGCGTCGGGGAACCCTCCAGCTGGCGACCGCCGTGGTTGGAGATGGCGATGGCATCCACGCCGTGCTCGACCGCCCGGCGGGCGTCCGCCACGGACTGGATCCCCTTGATGATGATCGGGCCGTCCCAGATCGAACGGAACCACTCGATGTCCGACCACGACAGGCTGGCGTCGAACTGGTCGTGGACCAGGCTGGCCAGAGCGACGGCCGAACTTCCGTCATGGTCGGTGAGGCCCACAACATTGGAGAAGGTGATCGGTTCGGCGGTGATGAAACGCCATGTCCAGGACGGCCTCCGCAACCCGTCGAGGAGCATGTCGAGCCCCAGCTTGGGGGGTAGGGTCATCCCGTTGCGCACGTCCCGCTCCCGGCGGCCCGGCACCGCCAGGTCGACCGTGATGCATAGTGCCTCGTAGTCACAGGCGGCCGCCCGCTCGATCATGTTGCGAACCAGCCCGCGGTCCTTCCAGACGTACACCTGGAACCAGTTGCGACCTCCGGCCCCCGCATCGGCCACCTCCTCGATGGAGCGGGTCCCCAGCGTGGACAGGGAATAGGGGATGCCACGGCGCGCCGCGGCCCGAGCCACCGGGAGCTCGCCCCCCGGATCGACGATCCGGGTGAAGCCGGTAGGGGCGAGGACCACCGGCATCGGGAGGGGCCGGCCCAGGAGGGTGGTGGAGGTATCGATGTGCGACACGTCCCGGAGCACGGAGGGAACGAACTCCCACTTGTTGTAGTCCGAGCTGTTGCGACGGTAGGTGATCTCGTCCTCCGCAGCTCCGTCCACGTAGTCGAACACCCCTTGGGGCAGGCGGCGGCGAGCGATGAGGCGAAGGTCGTCGATGTTCGCCGAAGACTGCATCCGCCGCAGGTCGGAGTTCCATTCGAAGGTCCGGAAGCGCGCTACCGACCTGATCGTTCTGAACATGCCCACGGGATGGAAGGCTAGCGGTCTCCGTGGTCGCGTCAGCCCGGTGTGGCCATCCTTCCCCGACCCGGCATGCCTACCACCTCTCCGTGCTCGTAGACCATCCGTCCCCGCAGGAGCGTGGCGTCGATCCCTCCGACGACCCGGCGCCCGGCGTAGGGCGTCCAGCCGCACTTGCTCAAGACGTGGTCGTTGCTGATCACCCAGGACCGTTCCGGATCGACCAGGACGAGGTCGGCGTCCCGTCCGGCCTCGATGCGGCCCTTCCGGGAGAGACCGAAGATCTCCGCCGGCCTGGTGCTGGTGAGACGCACCACGTCCTCGAGGGTGATGCGCCCGGAGCGAGTTGCGTCCAGGAGCAGGGGTCCGTAGAACTCGAGGGACGGTGTACCGGTGTGCGCCGCCCAGCCGTCCTCCCAGCCCGGCTCCTTCTCCGCGGCAAGGTGTGGGGCGTGATCGGTCGCAACCAGATCGATCGTCCCGTCGCGCATGCCGTCCCAGAGGGAGCCTTCATGCTTCGGTGGTACCCAGAAGGACAGCGCGTAGGAGCCCAGGCGCTCCACGGTGTCCCAGTCGTTGCCGAGGAACACCGCCCACGGGTTTATTTCCGAGGTCACGTCGCGACCCTGTGCCTTGGCGGCCCGTATCTGGTCGACCATCCCGGCCGTCTGCATGTGCAGCACATGGAGGCGTGCCCCGGTCGACTGCTGGATACGGAGCACCACCGCCAGCGCGACCTCCCATACGATCCCGTCGTGCTCGGCGTAGGCGCGGGCGTAGGCGCGGTAGTCACGCTCGCCCCGACTCCAGTAGTCCTGCTCGATGACATCCATGATCGACTGGTCGTGCACATGGACCATCACGGGAAGGCCGGTCCGCTCCACGAGGGTGAAGATCTCCAGCAAGCGACCGTGGTCATGCACACCCAGGCCAGGCATGTGGGGGTAGTCACGCCCCGTGTCGGCCACCATGTAGATCTTGAAGCCGGCTATGCCCATCCCGGCCAGGGTCGCGATCTGGTCGGGATCGGTGGCGGCCGCGTTGATGTTCCAGTCCACCACCGCCGCCTCCCGATAGTGCTCGATCATCGATGCCAGCGTGGCCGCGTCCTTCGGGGGCGGGGACACGTTGGGCATGGCGAAGGTGGTGGTAACCCCGCCCGCGGCGGCAGCCCGCGTGGCGGTTGTGGCGTCCTCCTTGTGGGTGAACCCGGGGTCGCGGTGGTGGCAGTGGGTGTCGACCAGCCCGGGCAGGATCATGAGCCCGTCTGCGTCGATGACCCGCGTCGCCGGGACTCCCGAACCGGGGTCCACGATTCCCGAGATGCGCTCGCCATCCACGAGGACATCCGCCACCTGCCTGCCCCAGGCATTGACGACCGTTCCTCCCCTGATTGCCAGGTCGTGTCGGGCCATCAAATGATCGACTCCCCTCCGTCCACCGCGAGAACATGACCAGTGATGTACGACGACCGGGGCGAGAGAAGGAACACCACCGAGTCGGCTATCTCCTCGGGGCGGGCGAGGCGGCGCAGGGGAACGCCCGCCCTGAACCGTTGCAGGTTTCCGTGGATGCGATCTTCCACGCCCGATTCGATCGGTGAACTCCAGAGGTCGACCATGCCGGTGGCGGTCGAACCGGGATTCACGCAGTTGGCCCGGATCCCGCTCTCGGCGAGTTCCAGCGCCAGCACCTTGGTGAAGGCGGCCACGCCGGCCTTGGCGGTGCAGTAAGCGGCCTGGCCGATCCGGGGGAGCGTTGCCGAAGTCGAGCCGATCGTCACGATCGAGCCCTCCCCCCGCTCGAGCATCATCGCGGCCGCCTTTCGGCTGGATAGGAAGGTCCCGAAGAGGTCCACGTCGAGGACCCGCTTCCACCGCTCGTAGGGGAACGACGCCACCGGAGCCGACGTCTGGCGGATACCTGCGCACGTCACCAGACCGTAGAGCGGTCCCAACCGGTCCACGACGGCCCGGAACCCATCCTCCAGCGATTCCGGATCCGTCACATCTGCGCGGATCCCTGCCGTCGTGACTCCGGAGGATCCGAGACTCTGGGCGGCGTCACACGCGCGGTCAGCGTCAATGTCCAGGACAGCGACCTTCCCGCCTTCCGCGATGATGTGGCGGCCCACGGCCATCCCGATGCCACCTGCTCCACCCGTGACGACGGTCACCGTGCCGTCGAGCGTCATGGCGATCCCGAAGCGGAAGGCGAGTGGCCTGCTGGGTGCATGTGGCAGGGATACATCGTCTTGAGGATGGCCTCGTGTCGTCGGCGCTGACCAGCCGGGGCCGGGCGGGGAGGTGAACCCCAAGAAACTATAGTGCCTGTCGATATCGGGTCACGATATCAAGTGCCACCAAGGTGTCCCGGAGAGGGAGACCGGATGAAGAGAAACCTGCTGGACCTGCTCACCGACCACGTTCTCGGGCTCGGTCTCGAGGCGATACCCGACCGCGTGATCCGGCGAACGAAGGCCGTGATACGTCACGACCTGGCCGTCGCGATGCTGGGCTGCGGTACTGACGAGGCCCGAAGGGCGGTGGACTTCGCCGCTTCCACCGGCAATTCGGGCAATTCGACCGTGATCGGTCGCGGCACGAGGCTTGCGCCGATCGATGCCGCCTTCGCCAACGCGGTAATCATGCGATCCGTCCGCCAGGAGGACTCGATACTCCCTTCGTTCATCCATCCCGGCCCCATCGTCATCCCTCCGGCTCTGGCCCTCGCCGAGGAACGCCGGCTTCCGGGCCGGGAGGTGATAGCGGCTGTTGTCGCCGCCTACGACGTGCTTGGGGCCCTAGCCGGATCCCAGTGGACGTGGGAGCAGTGTGCCCGAACCCCATCACACGTATACGGCGCCTTCGGGGCGGCCGCGGTATCGGCCCGGCTCCTCGGCCTGGACGCCGACCAGACGCGGAGGGCGCTGGCGTACGCCGGTAACTACGGCGCGATGATCACCCACGGTTTCGAGAACCATCAGTATGGAATCCTGGCCCGCAACGGCATGACCGCGGCCGAGTTCGGCCGGGCAAGGGCACCCTACAGAGAGGACGCCCTCGAAGGACCCCACGGTTTCTTCGAGGCCCAGGTGGGCGGGGTGCGGCCGGGCCTGGAGGAGGACCTGGAAGGGATCGGGCGGCGCTGGGAGATAATGACCGCGGTTCTCAAGCCCTATCCCTGCACGGCCATCAACGTGGTCCCGCTCACGTTGCTCGAGGAACTGCTGCGGCGGGCGGGGATCACCGCCGACGGGATCGAGCAGCTGACGGTAAGGCGGTCGCGGGACTCGTTCCGCGTTCCGGGAATCAACGATCCTGACCCCCATGCTACGGAGTTCGGCCGGATCAGCTCGCTCCGGTTCAACCTGGCGGTGGTGCTGCTAACCGGTTCGGTGACCCCGGAGTCGCATCGGGATCCGCACCTGGCCCGGGAGGCTGCCCGCTTGGCGGGCATCATCCGACTCGAACCCACCCCCTCTACGGACCTTCTCCATCACGAGGTACTGGTCAGCACAGCGGACGGACGCCGGTTCTGCGTGGCCGGAGGGGCGGAAGTGCTGCCGACGCCCCGACCGGCCGGCATTGCCAGGATGTACGAGGCGGGCGACGTGGCGGCGGCCCGGCTAGCACTGATGGAGTCTGAAGTCGATCGGTTGGACTCGGTGGACAGCATCGGCGGGCTGATGAGGAGCGTGGCGTGACCCCTGGAGCCCTCTGCGCCGGACGTTACGGACTGTCGGGAGCGATACCGAGGCTGGTAGCGTTCCGATCACCTGAACGCCGATCCGGCGAGGCGTCACCATGATGGAAGCCCTGATCGCGAACGCCTACGAGGTGATTACCGACAATCCGATCCTCGACGGTGAGACCTTTCGCGTCACGCACCTCCGGCGAACCGAGAGGTCCACCAGCGCGGTGTGCTCGATCGAGGTGGGCGGCGGCCTGCGACCTCACATCCACCACCATCACGACGAGATCATCATCTTCCTGGAGGGCGAGGCCGATTTCCGCCTGGGTGACGAGGTACGGCGGGTAAGGGCCGGTGACGTGGCGGTCGTGCCGGCCGGAACCGCCCACGCCACCATGAACGCCGCCACCCGGGTGGTCATCGCAGCGGTGTTCGCTCCCAACTTCGATCCCCAGAACGAGGACCGCGAGTACGTCGACTGACATGGCACCCACAGGGCGGCCGGATCCGCCTAGCCATTCCGAACCCGCGCGGGTGCCGATACCGGTCCTGGACCGGATGGTGGGGTTGCGGCGGGAGCTGCACCGCCATCCGGAGCTCTCCGAGCGCGAGGAGCGAACGGCCGGGGTCATCTGCTCACTCTTGGAGGATCTCGGCATTCCTTTCAGGGCGGGGGTGGGCGGACACGGTGTGGTCGCCCGGGTACGCGGTCGCAGCACAGGGCCGGAAGTGGCGCTCCGGGCCGACATCGACGCCCTTCCCATTCATGAGGAGACCGGACTCCCGTTCGCATCCGCGGTCGAAGGCGTCATGCATGCCTGCGGCCACGACGGCCACACAGCCATCCTGGCGGGAGCGGCGGTCCTGTTGAGCGCCGAGCCTCCCCCCTTCCCGGTGCGCCTGCTCTTCCAGCCCGCGGAAGAACGGGGGAGCGGGGCGCGGATGATGATCGACGACGGAGCTATCGACGGGGTGTCGGCTGTGTTCGGCGGCCACCTTGACATCAACTACCCGGTGGGCACGCTGGTCGTCACCGAAGGCGCTGTCAATGCAGCATCCGACTACTTCACGATCGACATCACAGGCAAGACAGGTCACGCTGCCCGGCCACATGAGGCGGTGGACGCGGTGGTGATCGGAGCATCGCTGGTGAACGCGCTCCAGACGGTCGTCTCTCGGGAGGTGGACCCCGCCGACCCGGCGGTGCTGACAGTGGGGAGTTTCAACTCCGGAACGGCCGAGAACGTCATCGCCGGCTCGGCTCGGTTGACAGGGACCATCCGTACCCTGAACCCCGAGGTGCGCCGGCACCTGCGTGACTCGGTGGTCCGGATGGCCGCGGCGGCGGGGCAACTCCATGGCTGCGGCGTGGATACCGAGGTGCGAGAGGGGAACCCGCCGGTCGTCAACGCTCCCCCGATGACAGAACTGGCCCGGCGGGCGGCCGCGGCCCTGGTCGGGGAGACCGGCGTGCTGCGGATGCGCACGGTCAACATGGGATCGGAGGACTTCGGACGCTACCTGGAACGGGTTCCGGGGTGCTACATCCGTTACGGCGGCCGGATCCCGGGCAGCGATCCGTCGCCGGCCCATTCGGGCCGCTTCGACTTCGACGAGCGGGCCCTCGAGGTGGGAGCACGCTGGCTCGACGCCATCGCCCGGTTAGCCGGTGAGGAGTTGGCCCGCTAGGGCTTCACCCCTCCAGCGCCTCGATGACCGCCGCCATGAAGCGGCGACCCTCGGCGCCGTCGATGATGCGATGATCGTACGAGAGGCTCAGAGGGAACTGCCGGGCGATCACCACGGTGTCTTCCCTCACCACGGGTCGGGGCTCGGCCCGCCCGACCGAGAGGATGGCGGAGGTTCCGTAGGGGATGATCGGGGTTCCGGTGCCCCCTCCGACCGCACCGATGTTCGACACGGTGAAGGTCTGGCCCCGCAGCTCGTCGACACCCAAGGCCCGTTCCCTGGCGCCGGAGGCAAGCCTCCGAACCTCGGTGGCCAGCTGTTCGACAGAGAGGGTGTCGGCGTCGCGGACCACCGCTACCAGCAGGCCGTCCGGTGCGTCGACCGCGAAGCCGATGTCGTAGAACCGTCGTTCGATCACGTCACCGCCGTCCACGACCGCGTTGAAGGAAGGGAACCGGACGAGAACCGGCACGAGGCGGGCGATGAGGAGCGCCTCGACCGGCGGCTTGCCCAGCCGTTCCCGGTCCCTCAGGAGTCGGTCCGAGCCGGCGTGCCCGTATGTGGTCACGTGAGGTATCTCCCTCCACGACCGGGAGAGGTTCTCCGAGATGGCCCTGCGGAGGCGGGACATCGGTGCGCGTACCGAGGGGCGTTCGGAAGCGGCTGCCCGTACGTCCGCTTCGGTGATGCGGCCGAGCGGGCCGGTGCCGGAGACGGCCGACAGGTCGACGCCCAACTCACCGGCCAGCTTCCGCACCATGGGCAGGACGAGCGGCTGGCCGGATACGCCGGGTTCCGCCCCTGGGAGGACACCAACGACGGGTGCTGGCTCCTCCTCGACTACCGGTGGGGGCGTTTCGGGCCCCTCCTCCCACGTCTCGCCGGGCTCCCCGATCACGGCAAGCAGGGAATCGACTTCCACCGTGTCGCCGTCCTCCCCCCCTCGATGCAGCAGCACGCCCGCGTACGGGGAGGGAATATCGACGATCGCCTTGTCCGTCTCCACCTCGACGAGCGGCTCGTCGAGCCCCACGGTCTCTCCCACTTCGACGTGCCAGGAGACGATCAGGGCCTCCACCAGTCCTTCTCCCACGTCGGGAAGGTGGAATTCGCGTGCCATGTCAACCCTCCAAGGTGCGCCGGGCTGCCGCGACGATCCGGTCCACCGACGGCATGTAGTGACGCTCGGCGAGCCGTAGGGGGACCACCGTATCCCATCCGGTAACCCTCTGGACGGGCGCCCGCAGCGAGTAGAGGGCACGTTCCTGTATGAGGGCCACGATCTCGGCGCCGTAACCCGCCGTGAGGGGCGCCTCGTGGACGATGACCGCGCGGCCGGTCTTCACCACCGAAGCGACGATCGTGTCCGCGTCGAGCGGCACCAGGGTCCTCAGATCGATCACTTCGGCGCTCACGCCGTCCTCGGCCAGCCGATCGGCGGCTTCCCTGGTCTCGCGCATCATCGCGCCGTAGGACACGAGCGACACGTCCGAGCCCGTCCGGTCGACTATGGCCGAGCCGATGGGCGTCGTGTGCCGGCCGCCGGGTACCTCGCCGCGGGCCGCCCGGTAGAGCCGGATGGGTTCCATGAAGATCACCGGATCCGGGTCGTCGACAGCCGCCAGGAGCAGGCCCTTGGCATTCTCGGGAGTGGAGGCTACGACCACCTTCAATCCCGGGATGTGGGCGTAGACGGCCTCGGTGGATTCGCTGTGGTGCTCGGCGGCGCCTATCCCCGCCCCGTACGGAAGCCGGATCACCATGGGGGCGGTGAACCGGTGCCGGGAACGGTTCCGGATCCTGGCAACGTGGTTGATCACCTGGTCGTAGGCGGGGTAGGAGAACCCCATGAACTGGATCTCGACGACAGGGCGCATGCCGGCCACGGCCATCCCGAACGCAGCTCCGACTATCCCCGACTCGGCGACCGGGGTGTCGATCACTCTCTCCGTCCCGTGCTTTTCGGCCAGGCCGTCCGTTATGCGGAATACGCCGCCGGTGGCCCCGATGTCCTCGCCGATGACTACGACCCGGGGATCCGAGAGGGCGACGTCGAGCGCCGAGTTGAGTGCCTGCGCCATGGTCATCACGCTCATTGCGAATCCCTCTCCGCGAGGGAGCGCTGGATGCGCAGCGGCGCCGTCAGTTCCTGGTAGGTGGCGTCGAAGATCTCACCGGCGGTGAACGAGACGAGGGACTCGGCCTCGGCCACGGCAGCCTCGATCCGGCGCGACGCCCGTGCCTCCAGTTCGGACTGCCACGCTTCATCCCAGGCGCCCTGCCCGTGGAGCCAGAGGCGGACCCGCTCCAAAGGGTCCTTGGCGAGCCAGGTCGCGACCTCCTCGTCCACCCGGTACCGTCGATGGTCATCGGCCGTGGTGTGGCCGTGGATCCGGTAGGTGAGCGCCTCTACGAGCGTAGGGCCGTCGCCGCCTCGGGCACGCGTGACCGCCTCGGCCACGACCTCCTCGACCGCCAGGACGTCATTGCCGTCGACCACGACCCCCGGGAAGCCGTAGGCCACGGCCTTCTGGGCGATGGTCTCGGACGCCGTCTGATGCGAGCGGGGCATGGAGATGGCCCACCCGTTGTTCTGGCAGAGGAAAACCGTCGGGGTGCGGTACACCCCGGCGAAGTTCATCGCCTCGTGGAAGTCCCCCTCTGAGGTAGCGCCATCCCCGAACATCGTCAGCGCTACGGCGTCGGTTCCCTGCAACCGCTCGGCCCAGGCGATGCCCACGGCGTGGATCATGTGCCCACCGACCGTTATCGAGGGTGGGAGAGCATTGACACCCTCCGGCGGGTGGCCTCCCCGCTCGTCGCCCATCCTGGTGAGAAGCAGGTTCTTCCACGGGTAACCGTGGAAATGCATGGCCGCCGCGTCCCGATAGCTGGCCACCAACCAGTCCCTGGCCGCCAGCGGGGCCACCGCCCCGACCTGGGTGGCCTCCTGGCCTTCGTACGGCGCGTAGGTGGCGAGCCGCCCCTGGCGCTGGAGCGCCGATGCCTTATGGTCGTAGAGGCGCGCCTCTACAAGTGCCCCGTATCTGGCCCGGACGGCGTCGATGTCGGGCGCCGCCCGGCCGGTATGGACACCGTCGGGTGTGAGTACCTGGTGAGGCTTGAGGTGCATTGTGCGGAAGGCTACAGTGTCGATAACGGATCACGATATCGGATGTTGAGACCGTCGGCCGGACGGCCGGTTTGCGCCGAGCCGTTACCTGCAGCGGTCACCGGAGATTCAAATGGCGGACATCGTAGAGCGCAAGGTGGGCGATCTGACCCTCCGGATCGATCGAGACCTCTGCGTGGGCTTCGAGCATTGCACCGACGAGTCGCCCGTGGCCTTCGAGCTAGGCGACTACGACGTGGTCGAGTTCGCGCATCCCGAGCGGGAAGACAGGTCGCGCCTCATCGTGGCCTCGGAGGCATGTCCGGTGGATGCCCTGTCGGTAATCGACTCCGAAGGGAACCAACTCGTTCCTCGTGTCTAGTTGCTAACTGCTAGTTATATTGGATTACACTGACATCCGAGTGGTAGCCATGGGTGACCTGATCGGTTGATCAAGTTGCTTGTGCCCTTGAGGGTGTGGGTTGTTCGTGTAGCTCCTGCGTTACATCGTTTACTGACCACTGACCACTGACCACTGACCACTGACCACTGACCACTGACCACTGA
>WTGW01000021.1 GCA_011523395.1 Acidimicrobiia bacterium | reverse complement strand
CCGTGACCGTGGCGTCGCCCCGGGTGGAGGAGACGGTGTAGCCGCTTCCCGCCTTCAGGGTCACGGTGACCGAACCGTCCGCCTCGTCCGCGTTGTCGCCGGCCGTGGCCACCGTGTAGGACTTGCTGCCCCCCGTCGGGATGACGACCGTCTTCGTCCCCGCCGAGACGCCGTAGTCGCCCGACTGCGTGACGGTCAGGGTGATGGTCAACGGCGCGGCGGGCGCCGGGCTGGCCGTGATCGTGAAGGAGGCGCTGCTTCCCTCGGTGACGCCGCCGCCGGCGGTGACGCTGATCTCCGGCGTCGCCGGCGGCGGGTCGTCGTCGTCTGAGACGGCCACCGATGCTGTTCCCTGCGACGAGGAGACGGTGTAGCCCTGGCCCGCCTTGAGCGTGACGGTCACCGAGCCGTTCGCCTCGTCCGCGTTGTCGCCGGCCGTGGCCACCGTGTAGGACTTGCTGCCCCCCGTCGGGATGACGACCGTCTTCGTCCCCGCCGAGACGCCGTAGTCGCCCGACTGCGTGACGGTCAGGGTGATGGTCAACGGCGCGGCGGGCGCCGGGCTGGCCGTGATCGTGAAGGAGGCGCTGCTTCCCTCGGTGACGCCGCCGCCGGCGGTGACGCTGATCTCCGGCGTCGCCGGCGGCGGATCCTGCTGCGAATCGTCGTCGTCGGAGACCGCCACCGTAGCCGCGCCCTGCGTCGAGGACACGGTGTAGCCGCTGCCCGCGTTCACCGTCGCGGTGACCGAGCCGTCAGCCTCGTCAACTTCGTCGCCCGCCGTGGCCACAGCGTGGCTCACCGAACCCGACGTGGGGATCTCGACGGTCCGAGCGCCGACCGTCGCGCCGAACTCGCCCGACTGGGTGACGGTCACCACGACCGTCAACGCCGACGACGGGGCGGGGCTCGCCGTGATCGTGAAGGAGGCCGAGCCGCCCTCGGTGACGCCCGCTCCGGCGGTGACGCTGACCTGCGGCACCTGGGCGGGCGTCGTGGTTCCCGCTGTGTTGCGGCAGGCTTCGAGGCGGTCCAACTCGGCGTAGATGCCCTGCCAGAGCGCGTTGGGGCCGGCGCCCTGCCAGTTGGGCGTCTGCCTATCCGGGCGGGCCTTGAGGTCCGCCACCGTGTAGGTGTCCGTGCCCAGCATCGTGTTGTAGGAACGGGTGAACGTGTCCACCAGGTCGGGCCGCGCCCCGTTCCACGGGTCCCCCGTCTTGGCCAGCACCTGCGCCAACAACGCCGCGTCGCTGGTGACGCAGCTCGTCGGCGGCGGGTCGTCGTCGTCGGCGACGGCCACCGTGGCCGCGGGCCTGGACGAGGACACCGTGTAGCCGCTGCCCGCGTTCAATGTCAGAGTGACCGACCCGTCCGGCTCGTCGGCGTCGTCGCCGGTGGTGGCCACGCTGTGGGACACCGAACCCGAGGTCGGGATCGTCACCGTCGCTGTTCCCGCCGCGGCGCCGAAGTCGCCGCTTCCGATGACGGTCACCGACACCGACAGCGCAGCCGTCGGCGCGGGGCTGGCGGTGACCGTGAAGGAGGCGGAGCCGCCCTCGGTGATGTCGCTGCCGCCGGTGACGCTGATCTCGGGCGTGGCGTCAGGAGCCGGGTCGTCATCGTCCGCGACCGCCACCGACGCCTCGCCGCTATCAGCGGACACGGTGTAGCCCTCGCCCGCGTTCACCGTCAGCGTGACAGAACCGTCCGCCTCGTCAACCTCATCGCCCGCCGTGGCGACGGCGTGGCTGACGCTGCCCGTGGCCGGGATCTCCACCGTCGTCGCGCCGGTCGTCACGCCGTAGTCGCCCGTCTGGGTGACCGTGACCGTCACCGTCAGCGGCGCATCCGGCGCCGGGTCGGCGCTGACGGTAAAGCTCGCGCTGCCGCCCTCGGTGATGCCCACCCCGGCGGTGACGCTGATCTCCGGCCCCGTCGGGTCGTCGTCGTCCGCGACCGCCACCGACGCCTCGGCCTTCACGGCGGACACGGTGTAGCCCTCGCCCGCGTTCACCGTCAGCGTGACCGAGCCATCCTCCTCGTCAACCTCATCGCCCGCCGTGGCGACGGTGTGGCTGACGCTGCCCGTGGCCGGGATCTCCACCGTCGTCGCGCCGGTGGTCGCGCCGAAGTCGCCCGTCTGGGTGACGGTGACCTTCACGGTCAGCGGCGCATCCGGCGCCGGGTCGGCGCTCACGGTGAAGGTGGCCGAGCCGCCCTCGGTCACGTCCGCGCCGGCGGTGACGCTGATCTCCGGCCCCGTCGGGTCGTCGTCGTCGGCGACCGCCACCGAGGCCTCGGCCTGCACGGCGGAGACGGTGTAGCCCTCGCCCGCCTCCACGGTGAGGGTCACCGAGCCGTCTTCCTCGTCGGCCTCGTCGTTGGTCGTGGCGACCGTGTGCGTGGCCGAGCCCGTGGTCGGGATCGTGATCGTGCGCTCGCCGGTGGCGCCGGCGGCGGCGAAGTCGCCCGTCTGCGTGACCGTGACGGTCACGGTCAGCGCCTCCTCCGGCGCCGGGTCGGCGCTCACGGTGAAGCTGGCGGCGCCGCCCTCGGTCACGTCCGCGCCGGCCGTGACGCTCACCACCGAGCCCTCCGGGTCGTCGTCGCTCGTCACGGCGACCGACGCCTCGGCCGCGCCGGCGGAGACGGTGTAGCCCGGTCCGTTGCTGACGTAGACCCGGATGGCGCCGTCCGCCTCGTAGACCTCGTCGTTCTCCGTGGCCACCTCGTACGTCGCCGTGCCCGTGGTGGGGATGGTCACGGTCTGCTTGCCGGTCGCGCCCGCGGCGAACCTGCCGTCCTGGCTGACGCGCAGGTAGACGGTCAGATCCTCCGTCGGAGGCGGATCGGCGGTCAGCGTGAACGAAGCGGCGCCGCCCTCTGTGACGTCCGCGCCGGCCCAGATGCTGATCTCCGATGTCTGCAAGGCCGGATCGTCCTCGACCGTGTCGTCGTCCGCGACCCAGACCTTGGCCGCGCCGTTGACGGACGAGCGCGTGTAGCCCGCGCCCGCGTTCAGGGTCGCGGTGACGAACCCGCTGGTCTCGGCGGCGTCGTCGTTGACGGTGCCCACGACCACGTAGGCGTCGCGGACGCCGGCCGGGATCGTGACCGTTCGCACGCCGGTCTCGCCCGCTTGGGCGAAGTCGCCCGGATCGCTGACCGTCACGCTGACCGTCAGCGCCGACGCGGGCGCCGGGTCGGCGTAGACGGCGAAGATGGCGTTGCCGCCCTCGCCGATCTCGCCGGCGTGGTGCATGCCGATCCCGATCTCCGGCGTCGCGCCGGCCTGGCCGTCGTTGTCGAAGACCGGCGTCGAGGCCGAGCCCCTGGCGGCCGAGACCGTGTAGTCCTCGCCCGCGTTGATCGCCAGGTCGATGGCGCCCGACGACTCGTCGACGCCGTCGCCGTCGGTGTAGACGACGAACTCGGCCGAGCCGGAGGCCGGGATCGTGACCGTCCGCCGGCCCAGCTGCGTCTTGAGCCGGTAGTTGTCCTGCGGGTCGAAGTAGTGCGTGTCGGCGACGTCGCCCCGCTGGCTGACCGTCAGGCTGACCTCGAGCGGCTCCAGCGGGGCCGGGTAGGCGCTGAGCGTGAAGACGGCCCTGCCGGCCTCGAAGACCCACTGCTTCGCGGTCACGCTGATCTCCGACGGCGAGCGGTCGTTGTCCTGGACCACCATGCTCGAGCTCGAGACCCAGCCGATGTCATACAGGTCGCCCGACTCGATCGTGAGCGTGATCGAGCCGTGCGCCTCGTCCACGACGTCGTTGATCGTGGGGATGACCACATCGGCGTAGCTGGCGTCGCCGAGGCCGCCGCGGAAGGTCACCTCGCGCCGGCCGATCTCGCCGGGAGCGGCGTAGTCGCCCTCCTGGCTGACTGTCACGGTGACCTCGAACTCCACTTCCGGCGCCGGGGTGGCGGCGAGGCGGAACTCGACCGCGCCGCCCTCCAGGCCCGTGCCGATCGCCGACGCGATCGCGACCACGGGCTTGGCCGCTTGCGCCATCGAGCCCATGCCGCTCAGGTCCGGAGCGTCGTCGTCGACCACGGTCAGGAAGCTATTCACGACGGCGTCCGGCTCCATGTGGGCGCCGCCCGGCCAGGCGGTGGCGCGGCCGGGGTGCTCCACTGTCAGGTGCAGGTCGCAGGCGGGGTCGTCCTGCTCGTCGTCGGTGAGGAGGCGGCGCTCGCCCGTGCCGTCGGTGTGGATCACCACGTGCCGGCCCGAGTCGTCGGCGACGCAGCTGTTCTTCCCGTAGAGGTTGGTCGTCAGGACCACGGGGTGCGAGGGCGCCGGGTCGGCGCTGAAGGTGAACACCGCCTCCGCCGGCTCCACCACGCCCGTCTCCGGGCCGACCATGAACACCGGCGACATGCCGTACAGGGAGTTGTTGTTGCCGGGCGCCTGCCGCCCGTTGCTCAAGGGCCCCCAGGTCCGCCCGTCCCGGTGCGCCCCCACCTCCACGTCGGAGGTGTGGCCCAGCCAGCGGTTGGCCCGCTTGGTGCAGTTGCTGGAGCTGCCCGTCCACGGCCAGTTGTTGTCGTCGCCCACGGACTCGCCGTCCTCGTTGCGCTGGTCGGCGAGCAGGTCGTTCTGCCACCACAGCTCCGGGCTGGTGCCGGGGACCGGGTTGCGGGCGCAGAAGTCATAGTAGCTGTTGGCCACCAGCGCGCCGTTGCCGTCCTTGTCCATCCAGTAGATGCGGGTGCCCGTGTCGGCGTGTGTCGTCACGCCGTCGGTATGGCGGTTGTTCGCGCTGTTCCACATGCCCAGGTGGTCGCGCGCGTCCAGCGTCTGGGTGGAGCCCACCGCCCTGAAGAGGCTGGCGTAGGGCTTGACCGCGTCCAGGTCGCCGTCGGTGACCGCAGTCTTCACGTGGGTGTCATAATCGGCGATGGCTGTGGACGTGGCGTCCCTCCGCGTGCTGGTGCGGAACATCAGCCGGAACTGGTCGCCGGCCTTCAGCCCCGAGGGGATCAGCTCCCAGTCGTGAGGCACGATCGTCGGGCGACTGCCGCTGCCGACCACGAACACCGAGGATATGCTGTACAAGTAGCGCGTATTCGTGTTCGCATGAGCTCTCCCGTTGGTATGGCCGATGTACAGCGGACCGTCGCCGTGATGGAGGGTCGGGTTCAGCGTCGCCAACTGCGGATTGGTCGTCCCCAGCTCATGGCCGCTCCGGCCGGTGCCGTCGTGGTCGCTGCCCGTCCACATGCCGTTCGTGATGTAGGCGGTGAGGCTGGTGGTGTTGATCGAGCTGCCCGACTCGTCCTTGGCCGAGTGGCTGTCCCAGGAGCCGTCGAAGAAGTCGGCGTTGTCGTCCGCCGCCTTGGCGCCGCCAAGCCAGTACACGGGCACTCCGCCCGTGCCTGTCATCATGATGTTGTCCCGCGCGTCCACCGCCGCCGTGGATGCCACGGCGCGGAAGGTCCCGCCGTAGGAGCGGATTTCGCTGTGCCCCGCTGCGGCGCGGCCCTGCACGAAGGCGTTGTAGTCGTTGATGTTCGTCGAAGATGCGTCGCGCCGCTGCGACGTCACGAACAGCAGCCGGAACTTGTCGCCTTCGCTCAGCCCTGGCGGGTTCAGCACCCAGTTGCGAGGCACGGTGTAGGCGCCGTCGGCGTTGGCCGGCATTTCGGTCGCGAAGGGCTCCAGCGTCACCGTCGGCACCGTCACGTCCGAGGCGGGCCGCGAGATGTTCACGTAGGCGTTCGCCCCCCTCGTGGCGCCGGCGCAGCCCGCGGGCCGGGTGGCGTCGGCGGTGACGAAGACGGCGCCTCCCGGCGTCGTCGTGATGCAGGTGTGGCGGCTGTACAGCCAGTCGTGCCGCATCGTCTCCGGCACCCGCAGGACGGCGTGGCTGATCAGGTTGACGTCCGTCACGCCCGAGTCCACGCCGCTGAGGAAGCGGCCCGTGGTCTCCTTCCACTCGTAGCTGTACCCCTGACGGACCGTCCCGTCCTTCAGGTATATCTGGACGTGCACGTCCGGCTGCACCGGCTTGGAGAAGATCAGCCAGATGTTGCTCTGGTTGCCATCCGGCTCGAGGGAGTTCCCCTTCCCGAAGTAGACCTCGGACTTGTCCTCGTCGCGGAGGATGATCTCCAGCTCGGTCTTGTTGTCCTGGCCGAAGGGAACGGCGGCGCCCGCCGTGACGCCCTTGGCCGCGCCCGCCACCCGCAGCGTGATGAAGAATGTCTTGTTGTCCTCCGCCACGTTGTCGTCGTCGGTGGTGATCTGCGGGCCGAAGCTGGCCGGGCCGCCCGCGCGCACGCGCGTCGTTCCGTAGCCGGTCTCGCCCGCCTCGAACTCCCACGTCCACTTGTCGTAGGGGATCATGTCGCACGGCCAGTTGTTCGGATCGTCGTCAAGCTCGTGCTCGCAGAAGCGGAACCGCTCGTTCGTGGTCTCCGTGTCGATGTTCAGCCGGAAGTTGCTCACCGCCGCCCCGGAGAGCTGGATCGGGATGCGGACGTTGCCGCCCTCCGGGATCGCCGTGATCCGCCCCGAGCCCGTGTCCGGCAGCCAGGCCCGGATCGTTTCCGTGACACTGTCAGCGTCGTCGTTCTTCGGGATGGTCACCGTGTGCACGCTCGTCGCGCCCAGGCTGATCGGGCCGTCGCCGTCGGGGTCGAGCAGCGTGATCGTGAAGGTCTCCGCGTCCTCCGGCTCGCCGTCCGCACGGACGCCCAGCGCGATGCTGGCGGTGGTGGCGCCCGAGGCCACCCGCACGCTGCCCTTCCAGTAGTCCTCGCCCGAGATGTGGTAGTCGGTGCGGTAGGCGCCGTTCGCGCGCGTGTTGTCGCTGAGCTCGTACTCCAGCGTGAAGGCCGAGCCCGCCGTCGCGCCGCCGAAGTCCACCGCGATCGTCGACGAGGCGCCCTCCGCCACACTCGACGACGCCTGCGCGAACTGGATCTCGAACGCCTCGACGATGGTGACGTTGGCCGCGAAGGGCGAGCCCCGGGTGACCCCCGCCGGCAGCTGCCCGGTGACGATGGACACCCCGAACTGCTCGTCCCCCTCGGACAGGTTGTCGGAGGTGGTCGGGATGCTCATCGTCCCCTCGGTCTCCCCGGCGGCGATGGTGGCGGTGAAGGTGCCGCCCGTGAAGTCCACGTTGGCGGTCGCCGTGCTCCCCGTCGCCAGCGCGGTGACGACGGTGTCCACCGTCCGCGCCTTGTTCATCACCACCGTGAGCTCCGCCGCAGAGCCCTCCACCACGTCGTAGCTCGCCTCCTTGAACTTCACCTCGAAGTCGTCCTCGACGATGGTGATGTTGACGGAATCCGGCAAGCCCACTCTGATGGGGTGGGCCGGATCCTTGAGGAGGCCTAGAACCACCCTCAGGTCCTGCTCGGCATCCGTGTCGCCCAGGACACGGACGGCCAGGTCTTCATATCTGGTCTCGCCCGCCGCAATGGTGAACCGGTGGAAAAATTTGGTCGTCACCGGAGTTTCCCCGTCCAGCACCTGGTAGTCCCCATCGTTGTTGGCCACACCGTGGGGGAAGGTTTCCCACTGTATGGTGAACTCCTGGTCGGATGCGCTCGGGCTGGTCATCTCCACGATGATCCCGACGTCGGTGTGGCCCGTGTCCCCCTCGTTCACCCTGGCGGCCTCCGCCCGGATGGACACCGAGACGTCGCTCGCGGAGATGGTGACGGTGCCGAAACCTTTATTGGCATCAGATCCCACGGTGCGAACGCCCGCCCGCACCCCCGCGGGCAGGTCGGCCAGCATGAAATACACCTTCTCCGCGGGCTCGGCGTCGTCGTCGTCGAGGATGGGCACCGTGACCGACTGCGAGGTGGTGACGCTGTCGGGCGGGATGGTGGCGCTGTAGAGGTTCGGGATGACGATGATCTGGTTGGTTGAGTGACCGGGGTTCGTCTGGATCGTCTTCGGACTGGCATTCCCCAGGTCGCCAATATCGCCCTCGCCGTGCACCACGTAGAACTGCACCACGGTAGCCTCGCTGCGGGCGGCGCTGATACCGAACCGCACGTTGACGCTTTCACCCTCCGCCGCCGCGGCGCCTGGGGCGAGCACCTGAATCGTGGGGCCGGTGGTGGCGCTGTCGTTGATGGCCAGCCACAGCTGGTTGCCCTCACCCGAGTGGCCCGTGACGTTCGCGCCGCCCGTGCCTGAGACCGAGTCCAGCTGGAAGGGTACGCTGATGGCGCCGTTGGTCGAGCCGTCCACGCTGTTGGCCTTGGCCGTGACGGTGAAGGTCGCCTCCGTCACCGCCGCCGTGGAGCCGGGGCGGCTGAACACCAGCGCCCGGGTGGCGGCTGCGTAGCTCGCCCCCGCGGGGCTGCCGCTCAGCGCGATGTCGTACTTGTCGCTCGCGGCGATCTGGACCCGCACCTCTTCGCCGACATCCAGCGCCCGGCTGAGCTTCACCTTCACCGACGCGGTGTCGGTGCTGCTGCCCTCGGTCATAATCGCGTCCGTGGGCTCCAGGGCGACGAACATCTTCTCGTCCGAGCCCACCACCAGCACGCCCGACATGCCGAACATGGGGCGATTCTCGGTGTTGGCGTAGTTCTTGGTCGCCCCCGGCTCCGTCAAAGGCCCACCGATGCCGGCCACCCGGACGGTCGGGTTCGTGATCTTGAACGCGCCCGGCGTGCCGGTGCAGTCGTTGCGCGAGCCCGTCCACGCGTTGCGGTTGGGGCCCTGCATCCCCCGCTCGTCCCGCGTCGCCGCCAGGCCGCTGGTGTCCCAGGAGGCGGAGCAGAACTCGAAGTAGCTGTCCGCGATCTTGGCGCCGTTCACCCAGTGGACGGAGACGCCCTCGCCGGAATCCTGGTTGGAGCTGGTGGAGCCGTCCTCCCAGACGCTGTTGGTGCTGTCCCACATCCCCAGCCAGGCCCGGGCGTCGATGCCGCCCTGCGAGCTGCCCACCACCTTCCAGTCCGCCTGGGGTATCTGGTTCAGCGCCACGTGGACGTCGTCACCCCCTATCTGGCTGCGGATCCAGGTGTCGTAGTCGGCCAGGTTGGAGCCGGGGAGAGCCCGCTGCTGGGAGCTGATGAACAGCAGCCGGAACTTGTCGCCGGGATTCAGCCCGGCGGGCAAGAGGTCCCAGTCCGGCGGCACGGTGTAGGTGCCGTCTGAGTTCTTGTTGAACAGGTCGTCGTTGCGGATGGTGAGGGTCTTGCTCGCGCTCCCCGCGGCGACGGTCAGGCTGTTGGTGGGGTTGCTCAGGCTGACGATCACCGTCTCGTCCGGCTCGTTGGCCGGGTCGCCGATGATCCGGATCTTGAACTCGTTCTGCCCGGTTCTGGGACCGAATGGTCCTAAGGTAACACTGCCCCTGGCGCACCCGTTGGGGTTGTCCTCTGTCGGGCGGAAGGTCTGCATAATGTCGTTGGCGCCGTCGGTGAACAGATAGTCGGAGCCGTCCCGGGCGCGCACGGTGTTGCGTTCCGAGGGCGGCAGGTCCGTCCGGTACAGACCGCCGGAGATGGCCGTGCCGCTCAGGCACACGTTGACGTTGGTCTGGCCCGTGTTCAGGTTGGCGAAACTGAGGGTCACCGTCACGTCGTTGAGCCCCGAATCGCCTTCCGACGTCCCGTCGGAGGAGAGGGTCATCGTGACCGTCGGCGCCGTCTGCGCCACCACCGGCCGCGCGGGCGCCAAAGCCAACAAACCCCCCACCAAAGCCACCGCCAGAACAACAGACAACAACCGCCGAGACACGAAACCCTCCAACACCAACCGGGACCCCCGCCCTCCCCCGCCGAAACGCCCCAACCGGACCGTCGACTCGCCTGAAGCACCAACACCTCTACCCATCACAAACTCCTCCACATATGATATGCCCTGTCGGGGCCCCGGCTACTTCCGACTTGTCCCACAGCCCCAACCTCTTGATCCCACCCATGAGGGTCACCCGCTCAGGCGGACACCGACCACAAAGGCCAGGGGCGTCTCCCGCAGGGAGCATCACGACGAACGCGTCCTGTCGCTCGCTTTCCCTCCTCTGCCCCCCCCCGGCTGTTCCGCGCCACAGAATCCATTATTTCGGAACAGATGGGCGGACACGGACGATCGGACAGGGCCGGTCGCCATATCTGCCCGACTACTGGGTGACTGATCGCATGAGCGTACTGGGTGACTGATCGCATGAGCGCGGCCTGTCAGCTCTCGGTGGGTCATCATCCCCGCTATCCGGTTGCCTACGGACACAGCAAACGTCCTCGCAATCGCCCCGCGCTCTGCCCGACAGTAGCAACAAACTACCCGGCACGGAGCGGGAAGTCAAGGAACACCTACCATAAGCCTATCAACGATTTAACACTATCATAGCTGGTCACCAGTTGTCGTTAATGATCAATCTTCGTGGATCAAACCGTTGCGAAGCCGAGTCCCATCGCGCCGAGGCGCAGGACCCCCGCCGAAACAGCAGGTGGGGAAAGCTGCGGTCGCCGGCAGTGTACGAGACGACCCGGCATGCCGCTGGTCGTTCTGACGTGTTTCGAGTCGTTCGACCGAAGCGCCTGGCCAGGGGTGGTCGCGAAGACCCCACGCACGACCCCGTCCGGCAGCTGGTTGACGGCTGGTTCTGGACGCGTCTGGTCCGACGGGTGGGTTCCGTCGGTGGGGGCGGGTGTGCGGTCCGGTGGCGGGTGTTCGGGTCCGGTTCGGGACGCGGCGAGTCCGGTCCTTCTCGGCGGGGGGCGGTTTATCCGGTGTGTCGGGGTGGTGTTAGGCGGCTTGGGGCGGTGCCCGGCAACCGTGGTGGGGATAGCTGCGATGGGTATACTAGAGATGGAAGGGGGGGGTGCGCAGATGTCGGCCCAGCAGACACTCGTTGTTGATACACGTCCCGCTGTGCCTGTTCTGCCGGCCCGAGAGTCGGGGCCTTCCGACCGGGTCGTGTTGGACGCTATCGGCGAAGCGGTCGACGGTTACCGCAGGGTGTTCGGTGAGCGGCTGGCCGAAGTGTGGCTGCACGGGTCTAGGGCGACGGGCCGTTACGCCGCCGACTCCGACGTCGACCTGCTGGCGGTGCTTCACACCGAGGGGGGCCGGCTGGCCGACCTGAAGTTGATGGGCAGGGTCAACCACCCCATATGGCACACCCACGGGTTGACCATCGACGGGCACGCCACCAGCGTCGACGAGTTCTACAACGGCGCCGACCCGTTCGAGCACTACGCACGAACCGAAGGGATACGCGTAGATTCGCCCGCTGTGCCTGTTCTGCCGGCCCGAGAGTCGGGGCCTTCCGACCGGGTCGTGTTGGACGCTATCGGCGAAGCGGTCGACGGTTACCGCAGGGTGTTCGGTGAGCGGCTGGCCGAAGTGTGGCTGCACGGGTCTAGGGCGACGGGCCGTTACGCCGCCGACTCCGACGTCGACCTGCTGGCGGTGCTTCACACCGAGGGGGGCCGGCTGGCCGACCTGAAGTTGATGGGCAGGGTCAACCACCCCATATGGCACACCCACGGGTTGACCATCGACGGGCACGCCACCAGCGTCGACGAGTTCTACAACGGCGCCGACCCGTTCGAGCACTACGCACGAACCGAAGGGATACGCGTAGATGAGATCGCGTAGTCGTCTGTCAGCCGAGTCCGCTCGGCGGAGCGCCGATGCCCTGAGAATCGCCCGCGACCGGCTGGCCGCGGACGATTACGTCCGTTGTATCCGGGAAAGCTACGACGCAGCGTTCTACGCGGCCGGGGCGGTATTGGTCAGCCGCGGGATGAAGGCAGGAACCCACGAGCGTCTGCGGGCCGGTCTTGTCGATCTCGCCGCTGCCGGTGTTGTCCCTGCGGACATGTCCTTTCGCCTGTCCGATCTGTTCGATAGTCGTAGCGAGGCTGCGTATCGGATTGCCCGGACGTGGAGCAGGGAAGAAGCTGCCGGGGTCCTGGCAGAAGCGGAGGGCCTCGTTTCTGACCTGCCGGCAGCTGTCGAATAGCGAACCTCCCAGCAGGTACCAGCCGAATCGCGGTGTGGGGGAGTGGCGGCGGGTGGATGGCGCAGCCGTAGGTTGGGCAGCGGCCGGCGGATGATCCCCACCTTGGGCGACGGCGCTGTTCGACGAGGTAGCGAAGCTCGGTTACTCGCAGAGTTATGTGACGTTCGCCCGCAAGGTCCGTGACCAGGGGCTGCGTCCGGTGTGTGCGGCGTGTGGGGGGACTCGGGGCCGTCCGACTGTGGTGTTGGATCATCCGGCGGGTGAGGAGTGCCAGTGGGACTGAAGAGGTACCGGTTCAGAACATTCGCCATCTGCAATGTCGATTTCGTACTCTAGGGCCAGCGGCTCTTTTGCCGAGTAGCCCGCGACGATAATCCCAAGTTGTGGTCGACGTTCTTTCGGCCATCCTCTATAGGTCGGAACATAATGCTCATCAAAGAAGAATTCACGTACCCTTGTTGCAACTGACTGGATCGTGTAAGTATTTGCCTCGAGTTGTTCTGAGCCCTCGGAAAAACTCTTACGAAGATCCTTCATCAATCTTTCCGTTGAAGCAAGTCCTATCGAACCGCTTCCTCATGTGATTGCTCCGATTGGTAGGCCTTTATAGAGGTTGAAAATCTTGTTGGTATTGTTGTAGATATTTGTAATACTGGTGTTCTGATCGGAGCCAATCGTCAAGAGTGTAGAGGCACTATCGGATGCGAGAACGATGCCGTCATGGACCTTGAGGCAGATGGCAATAGTCACTTGATCGCTCTCATTGTGGTCATCGTAGTCGAAACGCGGTCGTCAATCGGGCTATTTCACGAGGTCGGCGAGAGGGGGCCCTCATGGACCGGTCCCCGGTGGTTCCCCCACTGGTCGGATCCAACAATCTCGTCATAGGTCACCCCTGATGGTCGAATCGCCACGGTGGTCATCTCCGAGGCGCCCCGATGACCGCCAACCACGTGAGGAACCGGCCGGCTCTGCCGGTCTTCGTGCGCATGGTCCCCGGCTCGCCGACTTCGCTACGACCGGCCGGGTAGGTCCTCGCCCGAGAGCAGGTCCCTGACGGCGATGTGATCCTCGATCAACTCGACGGTGGCGTGGACGGCGCGCGCCGGGGACTCTTGGCCGAAGTGGCCGGCAGTGTACGAGACGACCCGACATGCCGCTCGGATGACGGGCAGCACCAGCTGGGGCGCCGGGTACGGATCCTTGTCCGGCCGGTGGTACCGCTCCCACCAGTGCCAGGGGGTGATCGCTTGCGGGCCGGGTGGCGTCAGCAGCGCCGCGACGCGTGTCCTGGCCGGATCCGAGAGCCGATCCGTCAGACGCTCGATGTGGCGCCCTTTGAGGTCGCGTGCCCGCTGCTCGGTCAGATGTACGAGAGCTTTCACCGACTGCTCCGTCACGGTGTGGCCGGCGCCTCCAAGCGTGAGCATTCGACCGATCTGAGCGAGCGTCGCTTCCTCGGCAGCGCCGAGCTCGGCGAACAGAGTCTCCACCTTGCCGGGTTCCAAGGCGTTCGCGAGTTTCACAAGACCTTCGTTAGCGCGTCCCAATCGGTAGAGACCCTGCTCGTAGTCGCTCGACGGCATCACCATCTCCTTGCCCCAATCGACTTGCCCGCCCCGATCCCCCGTCTCCCTGTCGACGAGGACGACCCCCCGCTCGGCCACAAGGGCCTCCAAAGAGGTCCGCACTCGAGTCGTGCGCATCCGCCACTCCGGACGGTCCGTGACGAACACGGCCACAGGGAAACCGGCCGCCGCCGACGCCGCCGCTTCGAGCCGGCAGGCGAGCGGCGCGCGAGCCGCGTAGTCAATGTCGTCGTAAATGGCGACCAGGTCGATGTCGCTCCCGTCGACCGCTTCCCCACAGGCGACCGATCCGTACAAGAGAACCCTCCGTGCTCCCGCGGAGGTCAGCACCTCGGCCGCACGCCGGGCATCGGCGACTGTGGGAACAGCAGGCGGTGCGTATACCACGGGGGCGTCCCCTCTCCGGCTATCGGGAACAGGTCTCGTCCGTACCCTGCCGAGGATACCGGATCAGCCACCGCCCTGGCGCGAGCCCTGGACTACGTCCCCTCGGTGGGAAGGGGGCCGACACTCACTTCCCCACACACTACAAGGGTGGGCTCGATCTCCGAGAACCGCAATGGAGAGCATCTGCGCGGCCGGCCCGGCGCCGATAGTGCATGTGACGGGGGGGGGTTGGGGACGGGAGGTTGGGGTTCTTACCGCCCGCTAGATGATTTAGTTGCTAGTCACTAGTTGTCTGCGATGGATTGGCTTAGATAGTTCCAGTGTCCATAGATTGTCTGAATTGCCCAATCATGCCGAGGCGAGGACCCCGGCAAAACAGGAGGCGCGGGGAACAGTGGCAGCCTCG
>WTGW01000194.1 GCA_011523395.1 Acidimicrobiia bacterium | reverse complement strand
TCCGTGGCGATCACGGGGGTCATCTTCGTGGGGGTGGTCACCGAGGAGAACTACGTGGGCGCCTGGGCACGCTGGAACTACCTCGGTTACGAGGGTAAGGCGACCTGGCCCGAGTACGAGGGGGTGATGTCGGCAGTGGGCGCCCTGCCGCCCGGGCGCGTGCAATGGGAAGCCAACAGCGAGCTCAACAAGTACGGCACCCCCATGGCGCCGATGCTGTTCCCCTACTGGACGGAGGGCACCCACCCCTCGATGGAGGGCCTCTACTTCGAGTCCTCGGTCACCACCCCCTTCCACTTCCTCAACGCGTCCGAAATGAGCAGTTCCCCCTCCAACCCGATTCCCGGCCTGGCCTACCACAGCCGCGACATCGACCGGGGCGCCGTGCATATGCGCCTGTTCAACGTGTCCTACTACGTCGCCTACACCGATACGGCCAAGGACAGGGCCGACCGGCATCCGGACTTCACGTTCGTCCAGGATTCGGCCCCGTTCCGGATCTACTCCCTTCCGGAGAGTTCGCTCGTGGAGGTGGCGGTCAACCAGCCCTGGGTCTTCGAAGAGTCGGGCTCCGGGCTCCTCACCTCGCTGTTGACCACCTTCACCGAGGACACCGAGCCGCATTTCGTCGACGTGGCCCTCGACTGGTACGAGGACATCAGCCTCGTGGACCAATGGATCGTGGCGGGCGGTCCCTCGCACTGGGAGCGGATCACTCCCGACCTCGACGGCGCCACCGTCCCGGTCACGACCGACCCGGACGTCGAGGTGTCCAACGTGGTGCTGGAGGATCACCGGGTGGCGTTCACGACCACCGGCGTGGGCCTTCCCCACCTGATCAAGGTGTCCTACTTCCCGAACTGGACGGCCTACGGCGCCGAGGGTCCGTGGCGGGCCACCCCGGCCTTCATGGTGGTGGTCCCGACCGATGGCGAGGTAGAACTGCGTTTCGAGAACACCTGGGTGGAGATGGTGGGATTTGCGTTGACCCTCGCGGGGGCGATCGTCCTGGTCATCTGGTTGGTTGCTCTCGTACGCCGGCGGATGGCTCCCGCCCCGTCACAACCCGAGGGGCTCCGCGACCCCGCCCTGCGGGGCACCGGCCGTTCGGGACTCGGTTAGCCGTTAGCCGAGGCTCCGGCGCAGCGCGATCAGCCCCCGGAGGGTGCGCGGGACCCGCCGGAGCAGCGAGGAGCGGGCTTCCCGCAACTCCTCCACGGTGATAGGAACCTCGATGATGCGGTGCCCGGCCCGCTCGGCCCGTAGCACGAGTTCGGTGTCGAACAGGTCCTTGGTGAGGCGCACCCGTGGGAGGAGCGCCTGGGCTACGGGAGCCCGGAGCGCCTTGATGCCGTGGGTGTCGCTCAGCCCGGATCCGACCACGGCCCGGAGCGCCAGGTTGAACACCCGGGTGGCCAGGCGGCGTATCCACGGTCGCCGGTCCAGGGAACCGGGGTCCCGCTTCGAGGCGATCACCACATCGGCCGAACCGTCGAGTTCCGCAACCCTTTGCAGGAATTCTCGCGAGTGGTAGTCGATGTCGAACACCACCAGCCATCCCAGGTTCCCGGCCGCCTCCATGCCGGTGCGGATGGCAAGCCCGTAGTCGGCGCCGTCGATCTGGATCACGTCCAGGCGGGGATCGGAGGACGCCTCGGACAGGGCCTCGGCGTGGGTGGCGTCGGTCGATCCGTTCTCGACCAGGATGATCCGGTACCGGGGCGTCACCGCCTCCACCTGCTCCCGGATCCGGGCCAGGGCGGGTCCCATGAAGCCGGCCTCGTTGTGGACCGGGATGATGATGGTGATCTGCGGTGGGGTCATGTTCGTTACCGGGGCGAGTGTAGGATCGGACTCGGCGACCGCCGCAAATGCCTCACTCCACGCCGGCCGGGAAGGCGGTGTGGTTTGGCCGCCAGAGCACGGCAGGCTGGCACGCAGACAGACCAGTAGTCGGGATATCTCGTGGGAAGCCCTGACCCAGACCCTTTCGACCGAATCTTCCTGGCCTACGACGTCCGGGGTCGGGTGGACAGGGGGGATCTCGACGAGGAGATCGTCGAGCGCATCGGGGTGGGCTTCGCCCGGGTCACCGGCGCCTCGACGGTAGCCCTGGGACGAGACTGCCGGTCCTCGTCAGAGTCACTGGCGGCTGCTTTCCGGGAGGGAGTCCGGTCGCAGGGATGCGACGTGACCGACCTGGGCCTGCTTCCCACCGAGGTGGTGTACTACCACTCCGGCCTGTACGGGGTTCCCGCCGCCGTCGTCACCGCGTCCCACAACCCGGCCGGTTACAACGGTCTCAAGTTCTGCCATCGCGGGGCGGCGCCGATCGGGTCGGGCTCGGGGCTGGAACGAATCCGGGATGTGGCCCGCTCTTGGACCGGGGACTCCCGAGGGGAGGCCAGGGGAGGGGTTACCGGGCACGACGCCCTGCCCGGCTACCTGGAGCATGTGCTCGGAATCGTCGATCCGGGGGGCATCGGGGCGCTTCGGGTGGCGGTCGACGGCGCGAACGGGATGGCCGGGCTCGTGGTCGACCCGCTCTTCCGGCAATTGCCCTCGTCCACCTTGATGGGCCTCTACCTGGAGCCGGACGGCTCCTTTCCCCACCATCCGGCCGACCCCCTGAACCCTGACAACCTCACCGACCTGGTCCGCCTCGTCCGCACGCGGGAGGCCGACGTGGGGGTGGCCTTCGACGGGGACGGTGACCGGGCGGTGTTCGTTGACGAGCAGGGTGTTCCTCTGCCGGGGAGCACCGCCACCGCCATCATCGCGGGCTGGTTCCTGGCCCGGCGGCCGGGCGCCCGGATCGTGCACAACCTGATCTGCTCGAGGAGCGTGGCCGAGGCCATCCGGTCGGCCGGGGGAGTGCCGGTCCGGACCAGGGTGGGCCATTCGTTCATCAAGGCGGTCATGGCGGATGAGGATGCGGTTTTCGGGGGTGAGCACTCGGGGCACTACTACTTCGGCGACAACTACGGGGCGGACAGCGCGACGCTGGCCATGCTGGTGTTGCTGACCGTCCTGACCGAGGCCGGTGTCCCTCTGTCGGAGTTGAGACGCGGCTACGAGCCGTACGCCATGTCGGGGGAGATCAACACCGTGGTGACCGACCCGGCGGCGGCGATCCGGGCAGTGGCGTCCGCATTCGCCGGCGCCTCTCTGGACCATCTCGACGGGCTTACGGTCGATCTGGGAGACAGCTGGTTCAACGTCCGACCCTCCAACACCGAACCCTTGCTCCGTCTCAACGCCGAAGCACCCGACTCCGGGTCGTTGGAGGAACTCGTCGACAGGGTGCGGAGGCTAGTTGCTAGTTGCTAGTTGCTAATGTATGTTATAATACACTGCCCACTGCCCACTGCCCACTGCCCACTGCCCACTGCCCACTGCCCACTGC
>WTGW01000056.1 GCA_011523395.1 Acidimicrobiia bacterium | reverse complement strand
ACTGACCACTGACCACTGACCACTGACCACTGACCACTGACCACTGACCACTGACCACCGGATCAGTTCGAAAGGGCGGTCAGGTAGTCCTCGAACTGGCGGGCGACCAGGATCTCCTCCGATCGGATCACGTCGGTCACGGTCCCGTGAGCGTTCAGCACGAAGGTGGAGCGCATGGCAGCGCCCAAGGAGTCGTTGAAGACGCCGTAGGCCCTGGAAGTCTCCCCGTGTGGCCAGTAGTCGCTCAGGACCGGGTACTCGATCCCTTCCTGCTTGGCCCACGCGTCGTTGGCGAACCGGGTGTCGCAGGTGATGGCCACCACGTTGGATCCGAGTTCTTCCAGCTGTCCAAGGCTCTCCTGCAGCTCGCAGAGCTCGCCCGTGCACACCGAGGTGAATGGGAACGGGATGAACACCAGCAGGGTCTTGTTGCCACGCAGGGACTCCAGGGTGACCTGCTCGTTGTTGGTGTCCGGCAGTGAGAACGCCGGTGCGGGCTGTCCTATCTCGATGGTCATGTCACTCCTCGCTGGGTTGGAATCCGGGCAATACTATCGGCGGCGCACGAGCCCTCAGCCGGTGAAGGGGTCGTCCAGCAGGACCCTCGCCGCCCATCCGGTCACGTCGTCGAGTTCCTGTGAAGAGGGCAGGTTGTCAACGCCTTGCCAGATCCTCCGCACCGCGGCCGGGCCCCAGCGTGTACCCACCTCGGCACAGAACTCGGTGCCCCTGCCGTGGACCCCTGCTGACGAGGAGGTCCGGAGGGTTCCGGCGAACTCGGATCGATCTCCCCGGGTCGCCAGATGTTCGGCCATGGCGGATCGGATGTTCGTGAGATCCGGGAGCAACCCGGCCGAGGCTTGTTCTACCAGGTAGGCGCCGTACCCCTCCACCATCGTCATGGCGGTGTGAGCCTCCTCCAGCAGCGTCTCGTTCATCCCCCCTCCGAACAGGGCGTTCATCCCGCCCGGTTGGCCGAAGGCCTCCTCCAGACGGGCTGGGTCGGTGAGGGCCTCCTGCCAGATACCGAGCGCGCCGGCGTCGAGTTCCATCGAACTCACCACCGATCCGAACAGATCGATCAGATGGGGCCGCACCCACGGTTGGCCGAGTAGGGCCTCGTGGACCGACTCGTGGAATGCCACCCACAACCTGACCTGGCGGGGATCGAGTCCGTGTTCCGAAGCGAAGCCTTCGATGTTCGGGATATGGAAGGTGAACCCGACCGGCTCGGCTGCCGGCAGCCCGGTGTCGAAAGAGCCGAGCGCCTGCGTGCTGAGCATTCCTGCCAAGGCACCCGCGTTCATACCCAGTAGCGCCGGGCCGAGGGGTTTCATCAGCCCGCCGAGCGGGCTGGATCCCATCCCGTCCAGGCGGTCCGCCATAGGATCGACCAGGTAGCGGAAGGAGCGGAGGTGAAGCCGGGCCCACTCCTTCCGACCGACCAGGACGGGCTCGAGGGTCGGATCGGTGGCCAGGCCGGTGGAAGCGGGGACCTTCAACTGGACCAGGCGGGCCAGCTCCAGGTACTCGTCAGCAATCCAGGGATCGATGGGCTCGGGGTCGCCCGAGACATGGCCGGCGAGTTGCTCTGCCAGAGCCCAGTTGACGGGGCCCGGCCGGCTGAGCAGCTTCATGAGCTCGTCGAGGAGGTTGCGATCCGTCATTGCCGCCCTCCTATACGATGGCTCCGCCGCGCTCTCCGAGGCTAGCGGTGTCCCTGTGTAATGGCCTGTCCGCTGTCAGAACACGGTCGCCCGCTGTTCCCATAGAATCCATCCCATGGAATCTCTGCATCCGCGGGAGCGGGTTCGATGCCGCGTGAGGGTCTCCGCCCGACCCATCGATCCGCGTGCCTTGGTCGGCGAGGTGAGCGGCCCGCAGAGCGGGGCCATCGCTCTCTTCCTGGGCACCGTGCGGGATCATTCCCCCGGCAGGCAGGGGATAACCCACCTGGAGTACGAGGCCTACGAGGCCCATGTCGTAGGCCGGATCGAGGAGATCGTGGAAGAGGCCACGGCTCGCTGGCCCATCAACGCGGTGGCGGTCGAGCACCGGGTCGGTCGGGTGGAGTTGGCCGAGGCATCGGTGGCGGTCGCCGTCGCCTGTGCGCACCGCGCCGAGGCGTTCGAAGCCGCCCGCTACCTGATCGACGAGCTCAAGTCCCGCGCCCCCATCTGGAAGAAGGAGGTCTGGCCAGGGGGAGAGGCCTGGTCTCCGGGCTCTTAGAGCCTACGATCGTCCCACCAGTCTCCAGGCGATGGGCGTGGCACCGGCGGCTAGCAGGATCTTGATGGTGTCGCCGATGAGGAACGGGGCCATCCCCTTCTCGACTCCCTCCACGAGGCCCCACGAGAACGTGTACATGAGCCAGGCTATGCCCAGGGCGTAGATGATGAGGTTGCCGGTCAGGAAGGTGCCGACCGAGGTGGCCAGGCGGCGATCGTGGTGTTGTTCGGCGAGGTAACCCGTCACGTAGGCCGCCAGAATGAACCCCACCAGGTACCCGCCGGTCGCTCCGGTGGCCACTTCCCAGCCGCCTGCACCGCCGGCGTAGAAGGGAAGCCCGATCGCCCCGAGAGCCACGTATAGCAACTGGCTGGCGGCCCCCTCGCGAGCTCCGAGAACCGCACCGGTCAGGAGCACCGCGAATGTCTGGCCCGTGATCGGAACGGGTGTGAAGCCCAGCTGGATCCGGATCTGGGCACAGGCCGCGGTCAGCAGGGCGAAGGCCACGACCCGGACGGCGGTGGCGACGCGTGCGTCCATGTTCCCGAGCGGGATGATCCGGGCGGAAAGCACCTCGGGCTGGTAGCTCATTGACGGGCTCCTTCGTGTTGACTGGGCTTTGGACTCGGTCGGGCCGGGCCGGGTTTCATGACCATCGGAACACGACGGTTGGGTAACCCGTCTGGACCGGGGCGCGGTGACAGGCTACCGGGTGTGGATGATCCGGTATGCAAGGCCGGTGGGTAATCTCGATCAGGTCTATGCAAGACCCTCCCGAGACTTCCCCGAGTCGTGTGGCTCCTGCCGGCCGCGAGGACTCGCGGCAGCCCCCGGACCGCTTCTGGCCGTTGGCCGCAGCGGTCGGGCTGGTCGGTACGGCCGTGGCAGCCGGACTCCTGTGGTTCGTCACGGTGCCCTACTACGCCATGTGGCCCGGGCCGATCGGTGAGGTCGTCGACTATGTGACCGTCGAGGACGGTCCCGCCGTCCACCCGTTGAACGGGGATCTCTACCTGTTGACGGTGAGCCTCCAGGAGGTGAACGCGTATGCACTGGTGGAGGGCTGGCTCGATCCCGGTGTTGACGTGGTACCGCGAGCTCTGATCCGCCCGGAGGGTGTCACGCCCGAGGAGCATCGGGAGCGGAACCTTCAGATGATGGACGACTCCGTGGACAGCGCCATCCTCGCCGCGCTCGACTACCTGGGGGTTCCGGTGGAGCGCGCCGAGGACGGGGTCCTGGTGGTCTCGGTGTTGGAGAGCGGGCCGGCGGTCGGGATCCTCGAGGCTGGTGATGTGGTCGTGGGGGTGGAACACGCGCCGGTGGACACCATCCAGGAGGCCACGGACGCCATCGGCTCCCTGAAGATCGGCGATGCCGTGGTGCTGAGCATCCTGAGGCAGGATGAGCGTTACGACCTCGAGGTCACCCTGGCCGAACATCCGGATCAACCCGGTCGGCCGATGGTGGGGATCGGACTGGGCGACTACACACCTCGCGCGGAGTTGCCGTTCGAGATCGACATCGACCGGGCTACTTCCGGGGGTGGTCCGTCGGCGGGCATGATGTATGCCCTGGGCCTGATCGACCTGCTCACGGAAGAGGATCTGGTCCGGGGGAACATCATCGCCGGTACCGGCACCATCTCGTCCGACGGGCATGTGGGGCCGGTAGGAGGCGTCCGCCAGAAGGTCATCGCAGCCCAGAACGCCGGGGCCCGTTACATCCTGGTGCCGCAGCAGAACTACCCGGATGCGGTGGCGGCCGGGTGGGAGGGTGTCGAGATTCTGGCTGTTTCCTCGATCGAGGAGGCGGTGGAGGCGGTAAGGGGGCTGCCGGTCTGAATTCGCGCCCGCCACGCGGAACTTATCCCCAAGATGCGGATCGCGGGGTAGAGTTATCCACATATGAACAGAGAGTTGACAGGCGCGGACACCGAGCAGCTGACCTTCAGCCGCACGCTCCTCGGCTATGACCCACTCGAGGTGCGGGCATTCGTCCGGGAGGCGAACCAGCGTATTGCCCGGCTCTCCTCCCCTGGTTCCCGGAGCCCGGACGAGAGTGGGGCCGGGCCCGAGCCGGAGTTGGGCGGCGCCATCGCCTCGGCAGTGCGGGAGATAGACGAGGTACTGGAATCGGCCCGTTTGGCAGCCGAGCGCATCCGTAGCTCGGCCGAGGTCGATGTCTCGGACAGCGTGGAATCGGCTCAGGAGCAGGCCCGGCAGATCGTGGCCGAGGCGGAGGACGAAGCCTTCACCCTGCGCCAGGTTGCGTGGGAGGCGGCCACGGAGATGCTGGAGACAGTTAGTTCGGAGGTGGCCGAGCTACGGGCCGATGCTGAGCGGGATGCCCTCCGCATCATCGATGACGCGGAGCGCCGGGCGATACGGAATCTGGCCGCGGCCCGCCGGGACTCCGAGAACGTCCTGCAGACGGCGAGAGTTGAGTACGACCGGCTGGTCGAGTTGGCAAGCGCGGCGAGCCCGGAGGCAGACGCCGATGGGGGAGTGGACGAGCAGGTGCCGGATGGTGAGGGCTCCCAGCCGGCTACCTCGCCGACCAAGCGGCTCGTGGTCGAGAACCCGGCGGAGAACGAACATGTCGAGGAGTCGGAACCGCAGGCTCCATCCGAGGTCTATGGCACCATCCGGGTGATCCCGGCCACCTCCACTCCGGCCGGGGCGCCGACGAGGGGTAAGCCGGCGAAGACCTCCGGCAGCGACGATGACGAGGGAGCGGAGCTCAGCGAGTCCGCCATCCGTCTCGGCTGGGCCGACGGGACGCGGAGCGTCCGGTTGGTCGGCACCCCCGCGACGCGAGCCCGGGTCGAGGTGGATGCCGTCGAGGTGGCCCGAGAGGTGGCTCGTCTCCGCGCGGGGCCGGATACCGGTATCGAGGCGGAGAACGGACAACCCGCGGCCGGGGAACTACCCGACCGCCCTGCCGGGCCTTCCGACCCGGCCGGGGCCGGATCCCGCCCGGGTCGTGGCGGGGCGCCCGTCACCGCCCGTGGCAACGGAGCCGATTCCGGCGTCACGGCGCCGTCCGATGACGAACTGGCGGTGCTCTTCTCTCGCCTACGGAACCGGGTTGGCCGCTCCAACGCCCCTGTGTGAGGTAGTCCGCAACCCTGATATAGCCCGCTACCCTCCTGGATCATGATCAGAATGGAGCCGGGTTCTTTCCGGCGGCCTCGCCGCCGTCCCAGTCGCTGGCTGATCCTCGTGGCGGTGGCGGCCTTCCTGCTGCTGATGGCGCTGAGCGGGCTGGCCACCGCATGGACCGACTATCTCTGGTTCAGTTCGGTCGGGGCCACGTCGGTCTGGGTCACCACCCTGCTGTCGCGGATCCTGCTGGCGCTGATCGGTTTCGCGGTTGCCGCCCTCGTCATCTGGATCAACCTGGAGGTGGTCTCCCGCTGCAAAGTCGACCCGCTGGTGGGCGGAGGCCCGGATGACGAGGTCATCCGCCGCTTCCGGCAGTGGATAGGCGCGCGCCGGATCCGCGCCCACCTGGCCGGGGCGACGATTCTCGGACTCCTGCTCGGCGTGGCCATAGCTTCCTGGTGGCGGGACGTGCTGGTCTGGCTCAACGAGGTCCCGTTCGGGAAGGCCGACCCGATCTTCGGGGTCGATGTGTCCTTTTACGTGTTCCACCTACCCGTCTACCGGAACATCGTTGGGTGGGCGATCCAGCTAGTGGTCGCATCCGCGCTGGTCTCGCTGGCATACCACTACTTGAGCGGCGGCATCCAGCGGCTGCCGAACCGGTTCCCGCTCGTCTCGAGGGGGGTCAAGTCCCACCTGTCGGTCCTGCTGGCGGCTTTGGCGCTACTCAAGGCGGTCGCCTACCGGCTCGACGCCTACGAACTCCTGTACTCCACCCGGGGCGCCATCTTCGGCGCTTCCTACACAGACGTCACCGCTCATCGCCCGGCCCTCACCTTGCTGATGGCCATCTCGATACTGGGCGCGGGCTTGCTCCTGTGGAATATGCGCCAGGCAGGCTGGTTACTGCCGGCGGTTGCGGGCGGGCTGTGGCTCATCGTCTCGGTGGTGGTGGGTGGCGTCATCCCGGCGGCCATCGAGCGGTTCCGTGTCCAGCCCAACCAGTTCAACCTCGAGCGCCCCTACATCGAGCATCACATCGAGTACACCCTGGATGCCTACGGCCTGGGGGAGGGACAGGTGGAGACCCGCGACTTCGCGGCCTCGCCGGACCTGACCAGCGAGGACATCGCCGGTAACCAGGCGACCATCAGCAACGTGAAGCTCTGGGACCCCGGCGTGCTGGTGCCGGCCTACTCCCAGCTGCAGGCGATCCGCCCCTACTACCAGATATCCAACGTCGACACCGACCGGTACGTGATCGACGGGGAACTGACCCAGGTGATGATCGCCGCCCGGGAGTTGGACTCTGAGGACCTGCCGGCGGAGGGTTGGGTCAACGAGAAGCTGGTGTACACGCACGGATTCGGGGAGGTGATCTCCCGGGCCAACGATGTCAACCCGACCACGGGCGAGCCCGACTTCCTGGTACGGGACGTTCCACCCGAGTCGATCGTGCCCGAGCTGCAGACCCTCCAGCCCCGCATCTACTTCGGCGAGGCGGCGACAACGGGTAGCTATGTGATCACCAGGACCAAGCAGCAGGAGGTGGACTTCCCCTCCGGCGAGGACGACACGGTGGTTCGCAACACCTACGAGGGCGAGGGCGGAGTGCAGATGTCCAACTTCGCGGTCCGGTTCGCGATGGCCTTGCGGTTCGGTGACCTCAACACGCTCATCTCGCCGGAGCTCACCCCGGAATCCCGGGTGTTGATGGTGCGCAACGTGGTCGATCGGCTTGCCCGCGTCGCGCCCTTCATGCAAGCGGACAACGATCCGTACCTGGCACTCATCGACGGGCGCCTGGTGTGGATCGTAGACCTCTACGCGACCACCGACCGCTACCCGTACTCGGCGCCGGTCATCGACGAGCGCCTCGGGATCACCTCGGATCTGTCCCGCGATTTCAACTACATCCGCAATTCGGTGAAGGCGGTGGTCGACGCCGAGGACGGCACCATGACGCTTTACGTCCTCGAACCCACCGATCCGCTCACCCAGGCCTACCGAGACGTGTTCCCCGACGTGTTCACGGATGCCTCCGAGATGAGCGAGGAGCTACGGGGGCATCTGCGCTATCCGGAGGACATGTTCCGGGTCCAGTCCGAGATGTACGCCACCTATCACCAGCGGGACCCGCAGGACTTCTTCCAGGACGAGGACAAGTGGGATATCCCGGGCGATCCGGCCACATCCGACCGGGAACTGCTTCGTGGCGACGCCTTCGATCAAGCCGGCCGGGTCAGAAAGGACCTTCGCCAGAGCCTGCCTTACTACATGCTGATGAGGCTGCCGGACGAGGAGGAGCTCTCCTACCTGATCTTCCAGAGCTTCAACCCGGCGAGCCGGAACAACATGACCGCCTTCCTGGTGGCCAAGAGCGGTCCCGCCGACTACGGAAAGATCATCGACTACCGCCTGCCCAGGGGAGTGCTCACCAACGGGCTCGAGCAGGTGAGCGCGCGGATCGACCAGGATCCCGTCATCTCCCAGCAGTTCACCCTGCTGGGGCAGCAGGGATCGGAGATCATCCGGGGCAACATGCTGGTGGTGCCGGTCGAGGAGTCTCTCCTGTTCATCCAGCCCATCTATCTCAGGGCGGAGGGGGTCCTGCTGCCCGAGTTCAAGCGGGTGGTGGTGGTGTTCGGCGACCAGACCACCCCGATCATGAGCGAGTCGCTTGATGCTGCCCTGGCGGAGATCTTCGGATCGGCGCAGGCCGTCGCGCGCCCCGACGCAGACACCGTGTCCGAGGATGTCGATACTGCTCCGCGTGACGAGAGCGACGAGCTTGAAGCCACGGTCCTGCGGATCGACCGTCTCCTGACCGAGGCCGATACGGCTCTCCGCTCCGGTGACCTGGGCGAATACCAGGCGAAGGTAGACGAGGCTGCCCGGCTGACCGACCGCCTGGTCGGGTTGCTGGAAGGGTGAGCAACTGACCGGACGCCAAGCCCGCCGATCCTATGATGGACGGCCTGCGACCATGGGAGGCGGTGGATGACCGGGTTGATCAGGTGGTTCGGGGAGGTCTCTCTCAAGGACGTCTCAACGGTGGGGGGCAAGAACGCCTCGCTCGGCGAGATGTACTCCAACCTCGGGTCGCTGGGCGTGATCGTGCCCAACGGCTTCGCCACCACCGTGGATGCGTTCCGGCTGTTCATGACCGAGTCGGGACTGCAGGACCGCGTCGACCGGCGCCTGCTCGAGGCCGGCACGGACGATCCGGCCGCACTGCGCGACGCCGGAGAGGACATCCGGCGCTGGGTGGCCGGTGCGCCGGTTCCCGAGCAGCTGATAGATGAGATCGGCGCCGCCTACGAGAGCCTGGGCGCCGAGCCGGGCGGGTCCGTCGTGGCGGTGCGCTCGTCCGCCACTGCCGAGGACCTGCCGGATGCCTCCTTCGCCGGCCTGCAGGACACCTACCTCGGCGTACAGGGCGCGGACCGGGTGGTCCGGGCGGTTCGGGATGTCTTCGCCTCCCTCTTCAGCCACCGGGCGCTCAGCTACCGGATCCGGAGCGGATACGACGAGGGCGGGGTCGCCATCTCCGCGGGCGTGCAGAGGATGGTGCGCAGTGCCGCGTCCGGGGTCGTGTTCACCATCGACACCGAGAGCGGGTTCGACGGGGTCGTATTCATCACCGGCGCCTACGGGCTGGGTGAGCTCCTGGTCCAGGGAGGCATCAACCCCGACGAGTTCTACGTGGCAAAGCGCAACCTGGCCGCCGGGCTGCCGGCGGTGATCTCCCGGACGCTCGGGACCAAGACGCAGCAGATGGTGTTCGGCGAGTTGGGGGGATCCGAGGTCGAGGTGGAGGATGTTCCGCTCGCCGACCAGCGGCGGTTCTGCCTCAGCGATCCGGAGATCGAGGAACTGGCCCGCCAGGCGGTGGCCATCGAGGACTACTACGGACGCCCGATGGACGTCGAGTGGGCTAAGGACACCGACGACGGCCGCCTCTACATCGTTCAGGCGCGTCCGGAAACGGTGCGGAGCCGGGAGAGTCAGGCGGTCCTCACCCGGTTCCGGCTGGAGGGGAGCAGTGCGGTGCTGGTGACAGGCCGCAGCGTGGGCCAGAGGATCGGGACCGGCGCGGTGAGGGTCGTCCACTCCCCCCGGGACATGAACCGGGTCGAAGAGGGTGATGTCCTGGTCGCGGACATGACGGATCCGGACTGGGAGCCCGTGATGCAGCGCGCCGCGGCCATCGTCACCAACCGTGGCGGCCGGACGTGCCACGCCGCCATAATCGCTCGGGAGTTGGGAGTTCCGGCCGTGGTGGGGTCGGGGAACGCCACCCGGCGGCTGGAGGATGGCGCCGAGGTCACGGTCTCCTGCGCTCAGGGCGAGATCGGGAGGGTCTACGAAGGAGCCGTGCCGTTCCGCACCGAGGTGGTCCAATTGGATCGCATGCCGGAACCGCCCACCAAGGTGATGATGAACGTCGGAAATCCCTCCCGCGCCTTCGGATTCAGCCGCATTCCCAACCACGGTGTGGGCCTGGCCAGGATGGAGTTCATCATCAACAACGCCATCGGAGTCCACCCGAAGGCCTTGCTCGACTACCCGGACGTGCCCGCTGACGTGCGGGAGGGCATCGAGGAGCGCATCGCCGGATACGAGAATCCCCGGTCGTTCTTCATCACCAAGCTGGTGGAGGGGATCGCGACGCTGGCTCTCGGCTTCCACCCCAAGCCGGTGATCGTGCGCCTGTCCGACTTCAAGTCGAACGAGTACGCCCACCTGCTGGGCGGGCGCCGGTACGAGCCCACCGAGGAGAACCCGATGCTCGGGTTCCGGGGAGCTTCCCGGTACCGTTCCGCAGAGTTCGCCGATGTGTTCGCGCTCGAGTGCGAGGCGCTGCGACGGGTGCGGACCGGACTCGGCCTCGACAACATCGAGGTCATGGTTCCTTTCGTCCGGACCGTCGAGGAGGCTTCCAGCGTGGTGGAGGTGCTGGCTCGCAACGGCCTGCGTCGCGGGCAGGACGGGCTGAGGATCATCATGATGTGCGAGATACCCTCCAACGCGCTGCTCGCCTCGGAGTTCCTGGAGTTCTTCGACGGCTTCTCGATCGGATCGAACGACCTCGCCCAGCTCTCCCTGGCGTTGGATCGTGACTCCGCCCTGGTAGCCGGCCTCTTCGACGAGCGTAACGCAGCTGTCAAGGAACTGATCCGTCTGGCGGTGAAAGCGTGCCATGATGCTGGCAAGTACATCGGCATCTGCGGCCAGGCCCCTTCCGACTATCCGGACTTCGCGGCCTGGCTGGTGGACGTGGGGCTCGAGAGTGTTTCGTTGAATCCCGACACGGTGGTCGAGACCTGGATGTACCTGTCCGGCCAGGAGGCATGACGTCGCGCCCGGCATCCGTGGTGCCCGAAGCATCATCCGGCTGCCCGGGCCGTACACGCGCCCCGTTTGCTGACCCGTCGTGCCGGTAGTCTTCGCCCTGCTGGCGGCGGCGAGCTTCTCCGCCCTCGCCATCACGGTCACCCGGGGTTTCCGCACCAACAGCCTGATGACCGGCCTGATGGTGTCGTTGCCGGTGGGAGCCGTCGTCACCGGCGCCTTCACTCTCGCCGATCCGCCGACCGGGTTGACCCTCCGGGCGATCCTGTTCTTCGTGGCCGGCGGGATCGTCGGAGAGGGGGTGGGTCGGACGGCCTTCATCTTCGCGGTCAGGCTGATCGGGCCTTCCACCGCTACGCCCCTCCAGACCGCAACCTATCCGGCACTGGCCCTGGTGGGGGGGTGGATCCTGCTATCCGAGACGGTGACAGGCTGGCGCGTTGCCGGAGCAGTGGCCATCGCGGCAGGTATCACGGTCCTGGTGCGGGGACAGCCTGCCGCCGTCGGGTCGGGCGGCCGCGAGCCCGTGAGGGGAGGGCGGTGGGCCTATCTCCTGCCGGTCGTGGGGGGAATCTCGTTCGCGTCCTCGGATCTGTTGCGCAAGCTGGGCCTCGAAGAGACCCCCCACCCCGCCTTCGGCGCGGTGAGCGGGACCATCACGATCATCTTGCTCTGGATCGTGATCCTGGCGCTGGCGCCCCGCATACGCGCCACGGTCAGCCTGCAACCCGGCTGGCAGTGGTTCATCCCCACCGGGCTCCTGGCCGGTCTCGGCGTGCTGGCGGTCTTCCAAGCACTGGAGTCCGGAGACGTGTCGGTGGTCGGTCCGATCATCATGTCCCAGCCCCTGATGGTCGTGCTGTTCTCGGCCCTGTTCCTCAGAGACCTGGAGAAGCTGACCTGGAAGGTCGTGGCCGGTGCCGGCCTGACCGTCCTGGGGGTAGTAACCCTCAGCGTTAGTGGCTAGTTGATAGTTGTTAGCTAACAGTCATATTAGGTTGTACCGGTCCGCTGACCACTAGCTAGCTACCTCGTCGAGACTTGCCCGCACGGCATCGGCCAGGTCGGTCACCTGGCTCTCCGTCATCACGAAGGGCGGCGAGACCTGAACGGCGTTGCCGAACAGGATCCTGCTCAGAACCCCGTGCTTGCGCAGGGCGCCGTTCATCCGATCCGGAAGCTGCGGGTTCTCGGCGGCCGCCTCCGGCGCCAGCTGGACGGCTGCCAGAGCACCTACGCCGCACCTCACCTCGCTGACAAGGTCGTGGGCGGCCAGCGGGCCCAGCCCGGCCGCCAACTGAGCCTCCAGCCGGCTCGCCTCCGCCAGCAGGTTCTCACGCTGGATTATGTCGAGGTTGGCGATGGCGGCGGCCGCCACGGTGGTGTGTCCCGTGTAGGTGTAGCCGTGCCGCCACAAGCCGGCGTCTCCCTCGAACCACGGCTCGGCCACGTGAGGCGCCGCGATCACCGCACCCAGCGGAAGGTAGCCCGAGGTTATGCCCTTGGCACAAGTGACCAGGTCGGGCTGCAGGTTCCAGCGGTCGCTGGCGAACCACATCCCCGTGCGCCCGAATCCGGTGATGACCTCGTCGGCGATGAACAGGATGCCGGTGTCCCGGCAGATGCCCCGGACCTTCTCCAGGTAGCCGGGAGGGGGTGCGAGGACTCCGCCCGCGCCGATGATGGGCTCGCAGATGAACGCGGCGATGCGTTCGGCGCCGATCCGTTCGATGGCGTCCAGCAGCGAGTCGTGCGAGTCCCATTCCACGAGGGCTGTGTCGGTAAGCAATTTGCCGTACCCGTCGGTGTTGGCGGAGATGCCGCCGATGCTGGTGCCGGCGGTATGCATCCCGTGATAGGCCCGCGACCGGCTGAGCACGAATGTCCGTTCGGACCGGCCCATCGCGATGTGGTAGCGCCGGGCGAGCTTGACGGCGGTGTCCACGGAGTCGGAACCGCCGCTGGTCAGGAAGCTCACGCTGTCCGGAACCGGCGCGATCATCGAGAGCCTATCGGTCAACTCGTTGACCGGTGGCGAGGTGAGGTCCCCGAATGTGGAGTAGGTCTCCAGGATGCGCATCTGGTCGGCGACCGCGGTTGCGATTTCGGAGCGTCCGTGCCCGATATTGCAGTACCACAGGCTGGCGGCGGCGTCTAGGTACCGCTTTCCTGAGTCGTCCCACACGTAGCATCCCTCGCCGCGCGCGATCACCAACTCGCTCTTGAGCACTGCGCGCATGTCCGCGAACGGATGCCAGAACTTGGTAGCCATGGGTACGCCCCCCAACTGTCGCCGCGGTCGATCGTGCCCGGTAGCAGGGCCGCCGGGAATGATAGCGAGACTCATGCGTGCCGTAGGGACCAACCCCGGGGGACCGGTGCGGGAGACGTGGAGGCCGCCCGAGACCGTGCCACTGCTCCCAGAGATCCCGAGAGGCGACCGGAAGTACCCCGGTGTCTCGTACCCGCTTATTAGCCTTGGACGGTCCTACCCATTGGGAGGGCGACGCCAGTTCACGGTCCGGGAGGTGCAGGCCATGGCCAAGCCGGCGGTGGTATTCGGAGGCCCGTCGCCAGAGCATGACATCAGCGTGCTGACCGGGCTGCAGGCCGCCCGGCTCCTGGCGGAGGCCGGTGCCGACCCCGCGGTCCTCTACTGGTCGAAGACGGGTGGTTGGTACCTGGTGGCGGCGGACGGCGAGGCCGATGACTACGCCGCCGGGGTCCCTCCGAAGGCACGGGAGTTGCGCTTCGAGGCTCGCCCGCAGGCCGGATGGTTCCTGAAGCGGCGCCGCCTGGAGGTGGACACGGTGCTGGTGTGCTGTCACGGCGGCCCGGGCGAGGACGGGACCCTGCAGGGTGCCATGGACCTGGCCGGCATCCGCTACTCGGGCCCGGATGCGGCGGGCTCCAACCTGCTGATGGACAAGCTGACCTTCGGGGCATTGATGGCAGCCTCGGGTTTCCCCTGCCTGCCTCGGGTTCCGGTAGGTACCGGTGGCCCTCCCGACTTTCCTCCCCCCTACATCGTCAAGCCCCGCTTCGGTGGGTCGTCGATCGGCATCGAGGTGGTGAGCGACTACGAGACCGCGGTCGCGCTGCTCGGGTCGTCGCCGCATCTGGACAGGGGGGCGGTGATCGAGCCCTACCTCGAAGGTGGGCGGGATCTCAACGTGGCGGTGCGGACCTACCCGCAGTTGGAGTTGTCCGCCATCGAAGCGCCGGTCAGCGAGCAGTTCTACGACTACCGCGAGAAGTATCTGTCGGGAGGAGGCATCGAAGGCTCGGCCCGGGAGTTGCCGGCCAGCCTTCCCGGCGAGGTCGAGGAACGGCTCCGGTCGATGGCCCGGCGGGTCACCGAGTTGACCGGGATCCGGTCGATGGCCCGGATCGACTTCCTGGAGAGGGACGGGGAGCTGTGGATCAACGAGGTGAACACGATCCCCGGCAGCCTCTCCCTCTACCTGTGGGTGGACCCTCCCATCAGCCGCCGGCAACTGGTAGTCGACCTGGTGGCCGAACTGGAGGCTGCCGCCCCTCGCCGATTCTCGGTGGCCGGGGCTGATGGAACCGCCCTGCGAGGTGCGGCCGCCATCTCCAAAAAACTGGGTTAGTTTATAGTTACTAGCAACTAGAGATTAATGACCGGGCAGGTCAGGGTCCGGGTGATGCCGGCGATCGACTGGATCCGGGCAACCACCAGCCTCCCCA
>WTGW01000132.1 GCA_011523395.1 Acidimicrobiia bacterium | reverse complement strand
CGAAGCGGAAGCCATGATGGCCGAAGCGGAAGCCATGATGGCCGAAGCGGAAGCCATGATGGCCGAAGAAGAGGCCATGATGGCAAGTCCCGGTCAAGGGGTCAGCGTGACGATGGCGCGCGCCAACTGGTCGACGGGTTATTTCCAGGCCGAACTCATCCGCCAGCTCATGCAGTCGCTGGGCTACGAGGTGAGCGACCCGGCCGACCTTGAGCTTGGCCCCAACCTGGCCTATCTAGCCATGGCCCAGGGCGAGGCCGACTTCTGGGTCAACAGTTGGTACCCGGGCCACAACAGCTGGTTGGCGGCTGAGTTGCCGGACGGCTCCCTGGTCGGTGAGCACGTGCGGCGAGTCGGCGAGTTGATGCTGGCGGGTGGCCTGCAGGGGTATCTGATTACCAAGTCCTTCGCGGAGGAATACGGCATCAATACCCTCGACGACCTGAACAACAACCCCGACGCCATCGCAGCCTACGATGCCGACGACGCCAACCCGGGCAACGGCATTGCGGACATCTACGGCTGTCCTGAGAGCTGGACCTGTGACGACATCATCCAGAGCCAGATCGCCTTCTCCGGATGGGAGAACATCGAGCAGGTACTGGCGGGCTACGACGCCATGTTCGCCGAGGCGACGACCAAGGCCGACGCCGGCGAGCCGATGGTCGCCTACACATGGACCCCGAGTTCGTACATCACGGCTCTGCGTCCTGGCGACAACGTCGTATGGGTAGGCGTCGAGAGCCCGATCGACGACTCCAACCCGCTCGGCCGTGAAGGCGGCGAGGAGTGGGACCAGCGACCCGGTACCACGGCCGCGATCGGTGCTGACTCCTGCCCGAGCGCAGGGGACGACGGGGTCTGCGAGATCGGTTGGGTGGCTGCTGACGTCATCGCCTCGGCTCGCCATGACTTCCTGGCCAACAACCCGGCCGCAGCCAAGCTGCTCGAGATCGTGAAGCTCAACGTCGTCGACGTTTCGCAGCAGATCGTCAAGCAGGACGCCGGGGAGGATCTCGGTTCGCTGGTAACCCAGTGGATCGCCGACAACCAGGCTCAGGTTGACGCATGGCTCGCGGAGGCGAGGGCCGCCGCCTAGGTCCGAACCATCAACAAACGAGCACTATCGGAGGGCGCCGGTTTACCGGCGCCCTCCCTTTTGGCTGTAAGGACGAGGGCGACATTCAGGCTTCCCGTACTGCGAGAATGGCAATCCGACCGGCTGCCACGAGCCCATGCGCATGAAATCGACACCAAGACCCGCCGCGGACACACCTGAGCCGTCGCGCCGAACGGCCTCCACCGAGTTGGCTGACGCCGACCTGCGGGCCGATATCCGGCGCCTCGGCCGGCAGCTGGGCGACACCCTGGTCCGGCAGCACGGCCAAGAACTCCTCCATTCCGTCGAGCGGGTCCGGACCCTGTCCCGCCGGTTGCGATCCGCGCAAGTCGAGGTGTCACACGAACTCGCCGAGCTGCTGCGAGAGGTGGATCTCGAAACGGCACTCCAGCTGGCGAAAGCCTTCACCGTCTACTTCCATCTCGCCAACGTGACCGAGCAGGTCTACCGGGTGGAGGATCTGAACGCCGAGGGGGACACGCTCGAGCGCGGATTCGAGGAGAGCCTCGTCGCGCTGGTCGAGTCGGGAATACCGGCCGCAGAAGCCGTCGCTCTGGTCCACCGGACGGCGTTGAAGCCGGTCTTCACCGCCCACCCGACCGAGGCCACCCGCCGCACCGTCCTCGAGAAGCTGGGCCAGATCGCCGACGCCACGGCGACCAGAAGCGACCCGAGAACCTCCGCGTCGGATCGGGCGCGCATCGATCGCCGGGTGGAGGAACTCATCGAGGCGATCTGGCAAACCGACGAGCTCCGCGACCGGCAGCCGAGCCCGATCGACGAGGCCCGCTTCGTTCGCCACTACCTCGAGCAGACCATCCGCGAGGCCATACCGGGCCTGCTGGACAACATCACGGCGGCGGTGCATCTGATCGGGGGTGAGCTGAGCACCGATAGCAGCCCCATCCGGTTCGGTTCGTGGGTCGGCGGCGACCGGGACGGGAACCCCAACGTCACGCCGGGAATGACGCGGACCGTCATTGAACAGCAGCGCCGGGCCGCCCTCAAGATCCTCATCTCCGAAGTGGCGAGCCTGGCCGGCGAGCTGAGCGCGAGCACCCGCATCACCGGGATATCGGACGGGTTGGCGGCCTTCATTGACCGGCACCGCGCGTCTTACCGCGATGTGCTGGAAGCCACCAACGACCACGAGCCGTACCGCCAGGGCCTGACGATCGTCCACCGGCGTCTGGTGGAGACACGCGACGGCGGACCCCGCGCCTACGGCTCTCCACGCCAGCTCCTCGACGACCTCGCCGTGCTCGAATCCTCGCTACGCGAGAATCGAGGCGCCCTCCAAGCCGGAGGCCGGATGGCGCGGACCCGGCTGCTGGTGGCCACCATCGGTTTCCACCTGGCCGCGCTCGACATCCGCCAGCACACCGATCACCACCATCGGGCCATCGCCTCGCTCACGTCCTACCTCGGTACCGGTTACGGCGACCTCGATCGGAACGGCAGGACCGGGTTCCTGGTCCGCGAGCTCTCCGGCACCCGGCCGGTGGCGCCGCCGGGTACCGGCACCGGCGATGAGGAGACGCTGGATCTCTTCGGCCTGCTGAGGAACCTGCTGGATGAGCACGGCGATCAGGTCATCGACTCCTACATCATCTCGATGGCCCGGGGAGTGGACGACGTGCTGGCCCCGATGATGCTGGCCCGCGAGGTGGGCCTGGTCGACCCGGTCCGGGGCGTGGCGCGCCTCGGCTTCGTACCACTGTTCGAGACCATCGACGACCTGCGCCTGATCGGTCCCACTTTGGAGGAGCTCCTGGCGGTGCCCGCCTACCGCCGACTCCTCGAGCTGCGCGGCGGCATCCAGGAGGTCATGGTCGGCTACTCCGATTCGAACAAGGACGGGGGGATCACCACCTCGCAGTGGGAGATACACAAGGCCTTGCTGGTCATCCGTGACATCTCCCGCCGCTCCGGAGTACGGATCGACGTCTTCCACGGACGGGGAGGATCCGTCGGCCGCGGGGGCGGACCCACCCATGCCGCCATCCTGAGCCAGCCGTACGGAGCGCTGGACGGCGTCATCAAGCTCACCGAGCAGGGCGAGGTGATCGCCGACAAGTACGGTCTGGCCGAACTCGCCCACCGGAACCTCGAACTGGCCCTGTCGGCCCTGGTGGAGGCATCCCTTGCCCACCGCGCCCCTCACCACGCCGTAGAGGACGTCCGGCGATGGCACGAGATCATGAGCCTCATATCCGCCGCCGCGTACGAGACCTACCGGCGGTTCATCGACGATCCGGGCATGGTCGAGTACTTCACCACCTCGACGCCGGTGGAGGAACTGGGCCTGCTCAACATCGGATCCCGACCCGCCAAGCGACACCAGACGGCCGGGGTCACCCACCTCCGGGCCATTCCGTGGGTGTTCGGCTGGACCCAGTCACGACAGATCGTCCCCGGATGGTACGGGGTGGGAAGCGGATTCGAGGCGGCCTCCGAGGCGGGATTGGGGAATGACCTGGCCCGGATGTACCGGGAGTGGCCCTTCTTCCGTACCTTCATCTCCAATGTCGAGATGACCGTGGCCAAGACCGACCTCTCCATCGCCCGCCACTACGTGGACAACCTGGTACCGGTCGAGCGCCGACCCATGTTCGAGATGATCACCGCCGAGTACGCCCGTACCGTCGCAGCCCTCCGGCGGGTGACCGGGGCTGACCTGCTGGCCGATCGCCCGCTGCTCCGGCGTGCCTTGAACGTCCGTGACCCCTACCTGGACCCGTTGAACGTGTTGCAGGTCGAACTGCTGAAACGATCCCGCTCCGGCGACCACCAAAGGTACCGGCGGGGACTCCTCCTGACGATCAACGGCATCGCGGCGGGCATGCGCAACACGGGTTAGCGCGACCCGACCGCGCCGCGGACAGCCGGACAGTTCCCACCCGCTGATGCGAGAGACGATCACCGGCGCTGTTTCCGGCGCGCGTTCGCGCGGGACGCAGGAAACCTCGAAGCGCGTGGTCGGTCGCGGAAACGAGGCTAGGGTGAGAGTAAGGGACACTTTCGAACATCCCAATCCGGCTGTCCGGCGACCTTGTGTCACGGATTTGCCAGAATATCTTCCGTGACCGGCGGATAAGAAGGAGGGACCTGATGCTCGGACCGCTCGCCCGCTTTGCGGCACGCCGGCCGCTGGTCACCATCGGTATCTGGGCAGGGCTGGTCCTGGTCTCGCTCGGGCTGATCGACCGGCTCCTGGACAGCGCCACCACCACCGAGTTCCGGCTGTCGGCCCGGTACGAATCAGAGCAGGCCGGCGCGCTCCTCGAGGACAGGTTGCGCGGTCCGCGGCAGTTGGCCGAGCTGGTTGTGGTCCAGTCACCGTCCGTGACCGTGGACGACCCCGCCTTCCGCACGAAGGTCGAGTCGCTGGCCGCCGAGATCACCGCGCTGGGACCCGACGTGGTGACCCTCCAGGATCACTTCTACGTCTCCAACAATCCGCTGCTGGTGTCCCGTGACCGCCAGACCACCATCATGGGCTTCCTCATGTCCGGTACCGCCCAGGAGGCTACGGTGGACGTCGGCGACGTGATCCACATCGTGGAGGAGGCCGACGGGGTGGACGGCTTCCGGGTCTTGATCGGGGGCGACGCCAGCGTTGCCTTCGAGACCAACGAGCTGGCGATTCACGACCTCGAGAGGGGCGAGCGGTTCGGGGTGCCGGTAGCTCTCGTCATCCTGCTGGTGCTCCTAGGCGCGGTGGTGGCCACCCTGCTCCCGCTGGGCCTGGCCGTGGTGGCCATCGTCCTGGCCCTGGCAGCCGTTGCCGTGATAGGCCAGCAGTTCCAGCTCGTCTTCTTCGTCACGCTGATGGTGGTCATGATCGGCCTGGCGGTCGGCATCGACTACTCGCTGCTCGTCGTATCCCGCTTCAAGGAGGAGCTGGCGCGCGGGAGGTCGACCCATGAGGCGGTGGGCCGCGCCACCGCGACGGCGGGCCGGACGGTGGTCTTCAGCGGCGCCACCGTGGTCCTGGCCTTGATCGGTCTGCTGATCACCCCCGCCTCCTTCTACCAATCCCTGGCGCTGGGGGCGATCCTGGTGGTGATCTTCGCCATGCTGGCGACGCTGACGCTGCTTCCTGCCGCCCTGGCGCTGCTCGGTCCGAGGGTGGACCTTCTCACGATTCGATTCCTGGCCAGGTTCTCGCTCAAGAGCCCTGATACCTCCCAAGAGGGCTTCTGGGAGAACGTCACCCGGCTCGTGATGCGCCGCCCGGTGATCAGCATCCTGCTCGTCGCCATCCCGATGCTCGCCCTGTCCTATTTCTACCTGGACATGCGGACGGGACTCAATGATGTCAACACCTTCCCCGACGGCGCGCAGACCAAGGAGGCCTTCCTTCTCCTCGAGGAGAAGTTCGCCGTGGGGAGCGTCACGCCCGCCGGCGTACTCAGCCCGGCCGAGATAGTTGTGGACGGCGCCGCCGACGACCCCTCCGTGACGGCCGCCATAGGCAAGTTGCAGGGCGCCCTCATCGCCGATCCCAGGTTCCCGGTGCCCCCCAGCCGGGAGGTGAACGAGGCCGGGGATCTGACGCTCCTGGCCCTCCCCTACCCCGGCCAGCCGAGCAGCCCCGAGGCCGCCGAACTGATGTCGGTCCTCCGCGACGAGATCATCCCAACCGCCTTCGAAGGGACGCCCGCCCAGGTCTACGTCGGCGGCCTTACCGCGGAGGTGGCCGACTTCTTCGAGATAGTGAGGGTCTACACGCCGATCGTCTTCGCCCTCGTGCTCGGCCTCAGCTTCGTCATCCTGATGATGGTCTTCCGGTCGCTGGTCATCCCGCTGAAGGCCATCATCATGAACCTGCTCTCCGTCGGCGCCACGTACGGGCTGCTGGTGCTGGTCTTCCAGAAGGGGATCGCGATCGATCTGTTCGGATTCCAGCGCGCCGAAGTGATCGACGCCTGGATACCGCTGTTCCTGTTCGCCGTCCTCTTCGGGCTGTCCATGGACTACCACGTCTTCCTGCTCAGCCGGATACGCGAACGCTACGACGAGACCGGTGACAACACGGAGGCGGTGGCGTACGGGCTCCGTTCTACCGCCGGGATCATCACCGGCGCCGCCCTGATAATGGTGGTCGTGTTCGGCGCATTCGCCACCGGACGGACCATCATCAACCAGCTCATGGGCTTCGGTCTGGCGGTGGCCGTGTTCCTGGACGCCACGCTGGTCCGGTCGATCCTGGTGCCGGCCAGCATGGAGGTCCTCGGCAAGCGCAACTGGTACCTGCCGCCCTGGCTCAACTGGCTGCCCGACCTGCGCGTCGAGGCGGAGGAGGATCCCGAAGCCGACCTGGCGGAGGATCGCAACCGGTGAGAATCCCGACCGACTACGCGCCCGGCTATGCCGATGCCCGCCTCGTAGATGCGGAGATGGCGCGCAACTACATCGCCCACACCCGGGTGGGGGACCCGGAGGCCGACGCGTTCATCGCGCGAATCCACGAGTTGCCCGCCGAGCAGGCGCTACCGCTGGTCACCGCCGGTATGGACCGGGATGAGGAGGCCCTGCGCCGGGCGCCCCGGTTCGTCCGGGAGTTATTCGACCCGATGGACACGCCTCCCGACTGGGTGGACCAATCGGACTTCTGGCCCGGCGTCCGCATGTTCCACAGGAACTCGCCGGTCGTGCTCGCCTCGATGCTCGCCGGCACCCTTGTAGAGGGGTTCTCGACCAACATCGCCAAGTCGTTCTTCATCACGGGACGCCTGCGGGACCAGGGCGTACGCCGCTTGAAGCAGAACAACCGCCACATGGTCGAGATCTTCATGCCCGGCGGTCTGGAGCGGGAAGGTGACGGTTGGAAGCTGTCCGTGCGGATCCGGATCCTGCATGCCCAGATCAGGAGCCTGCTGGCGAACTCCGATGACTGGGACGAGGAGGCCTGGGGTTTGCCGGTCAGCGCCGCCCACCTCGGCTTCGCCATCGTGGCCTTCTCGGCCCGATTGCTCAAGCACATGAAGAACCTCGGTGCTACCTATACCGATGAGGAACGAGCCGGATTCATGGCGGTATGGCGGTATACCGGCCACCTGATGGGCATCCCCGATTCGATCCTGTTCACCGACGAGGAAGAGGCCCTGAGGGTCTTCGAGATCGGGCGCCTATGCGAGCCCGAGCCCGACTTCGAATCGATAGCGATGGCGAACGCGCTGATCAATTCCGGCCCGCTGCTCGTTGACATGACCGACCCGAAGGTCCGGCAGAACTTCGCCAACTACGTATTCCGCGTTTCCCGGGCCCTGATCGGTAGGACGCTCTCCGACCAGTTGAACTATCCGGCCACCCCTCTGGTGGGCGTGCTCCCCTGGTTCCGCATGCAGCGGCGCTACCAGCGCTTCACAGCCCGGTACCTGAAGCCGCTGGCCAAGCAGAACAACAACTTCACCGCCTTCACCTCACTCCTCCAGGTCTCAGTCTTCGACGAGGCGGGAATCAGCTACAGGTTGCCCGACCATGTGTACGCCGAGGAGTCCAGCCGCTGGTAGGGCCGGCTGACCCGACGGGAAGGACTCCAGCTTGGCGAGCGCGTCGGTGGCGGTGACCTGGCGGTCGTAGTCGAGCGGTCCCTTACCGTTCCAGGGGGCGGAGAACCCGATCCGCACCGTCGACACCAACGCATTCAGCAGGGCCCTCAGCCCGCGCGGCAGGGGGAAGTACTCATCCTCCTCGGTAACCCGGAACAGGCTCCACCCTTCTTCAGGATCGAGGCGCTCGAGCACCTCCCGGACCAGGTGGTCGGGAGCCGATGCGCCCGCCGTCACCCCCACCACTTCCGCAGCGTCCAACCATTCGGTTCGGATCGCATCCGCGGAGTCGATCCGGTGGGCGGCGGCGCCGCGCACACGGGCGGTCCGGACCAGGGCATTGGTGTTCGAGGAGTTGTCGGAACCAACCACCAGGATCAGATCGCACTCGGAGCTCATCTCGAGTACCGCATCCTGGCGGTTGGTGGTGGCGTAGCAGAGATCGCTCTTGCGAGAGGTTTCCAGGTTCTCGTAGCGCCCCGAGGCCTCGGCCCTGATCGCCTCCCACTCGTGCATCCCGAGGGTGGTCTGGGCGAAGAGCGCCACCTTGCCGGGATCCCTGGGCCTGAAGCCTGCCAGCCCCGTCTCCGGTTCGACCAGAGTGATGTTCGAAGGCGCCCGGGCCATGGTGCCCACCGCCTCATCGTGCCCTTCGTGGCCCACGAAGATGATGTCGAACCCCTTCGCCGCCCGCCGCTTGACCTCATGATGGACCTTCGCCACGAGCGGGCAGACCGCGTCGATGACGATCCCGGCCCGCTCTTCCCCGCTCTCCACCACTTCGGGGGCGGAGCCATGGGCCGACAGCATCACGGGAGCGCCTTCCGGCACCTGGTCGATCGAGTCGACGAACACCACTCCGGCGCGTTCGAAGCACTCCACTACGAACCGGTTATGGACGATCTCGTGGTAGCAGTAGACCGGGGCGTCGAATATCTGGACCATCCAGACGAGCGCCTTGACGGCCATGTAAACCCCGGCGCAGTATCCGTTCGGCTCGGCGAGATACACGCGTCTGGGACGGCTGGTGGTCGGTAGGGCGGTCTCCGGCATGCTGGAATTGTACCCCGGCTAGTTTCTGGTCGATAGTCGCTAGTTACTAGTTGATTAGTTCTTATCTCAGTAGTTACTAGCTAATCGTTGATGGTTTCGCTCTTAACAGCAGATTAGACCCGTTCCAATGTTGGTAGGCGTCTGGGTTCCGTAGTGCTGAAGCGAAGAGCCTAGTGAGACAAGCAGGTTAGAGGGAACCGCGGCGGCCTAATTGACATCCAACCAAGAACCCACAACTGACAACTAATGACTAGCGGAGGCGAAGGCGGCTGCTCCGGGGCCGGCGTAGGACACGGACACCCGGTCGCCCGGCGCGAAGTCGGGTGCGGCGATCACCCGGGCCACCAGTTTCGTACCGTTGAGAGCCAGTTGGTAGGTGGTGTCGTGCCCGTAGAACTCGACCGCGGAGACCACACCCTGGTCCCCCCGGCCCACCACCAGGTACTCGGGACGTATGACGACTTCGCACGGTCCCCTAAGAGTGCCGGCCAGGGGAACCTCCCCGACCGCGGTGGAAACGTGCCCGTTGGTCGCCATCCCACTCAACACGTTGGCCTCGCCGACGAAGGTGGCCACCCAGGCGGAGGCGGGGTTCTGGTACACGTCGGCCGGCCGGCCGACCTGCATGATCCGACCCTCGCTCATCACGGCCACCCGGTCCCCCACCACGAATGACTCCTCCTGGTCGTGGGTGACGAAGATCGAGGTCATCCTCATCTCCCGCATCAGCGCAGCCACATCGGCCCGGATCCTGGTGCGCAGGCCGGCATCGAGGTTCGAGAACGGCTCGTCGAAGAGAAGCACCCGGGGACGGGGGGCCAGTGCCCTGGCCACGGCCACCCGCTGCGCCTCGCCCCCCGACAACTCGTCGGGGTACCGGTCCGCCAGATGCGACAGGCCGACCAGATCCAGCGTCTCGGAGACCCGGCCGCTATCTCCCGCCCTGCCCAATCCGAACGCGACGTTCCTGGCCACCGTCATGTGGGGAAACAGCGCCCAATCCTGGAAGACCATCCCGATACGCCTCTGCTCCGGAGCCACGAACCGAGCCGGACCCGTGAGGGTCCTTCCCTCGAGGGTGATGTCGCCCCGGTCGGGAACCTCCAGACCGGCCAGGATGCGCAGCAGCGTGGTCTTCCCGCATCCGCTGGGACCGAGCAGGGCCAACGACTCGCCCTGTTCGACCGCCAGGTCGACACCGGCCAGCGCGGAGGTGCCATTGAAGCGCTTGGCGACATCGTTTGCCTGCAGATACGACATTCGGGCTCCTGGAGGACCGTGCTACGAGCGGCTGAGCATCGGGCTAACAGCTACCTTATCCCTGATGTTAGGGCGACCTGACTAATCATACCTGAGGCGCGGCGTGATCGGTCCAATCGAGTCACGAGAAACCGATCAGAAGTCCCGATCGACCACGAAAGCGGCGAGATCCTCCAGTTCCCCGGCTACCCGCGCGTCTATGTCCGCCCCCCGGAGGGCATCGGCCGCCCGCCGCATGCAGTCGCGGGCCGCCGAGACGGTCGCCTCCCGTCCGCCCGCTTCCTCGACCAGGGCGGCGGCCGCTTCGACCCGGTCATCATCCAGCCACTCCCGGGCGTACAGGTCGGCCAGCCTCTCGCCGGCTCTGGAGCCCGAGGCCAGCGCCACCGCCACCGGGATCGACTTCTTGCGCTCCCTGAGGTCGTTACCGGCCGGCTTGCCGGTCACCGAAGGGTCTCCCCAGATGCCCAGCAGGTCGTCGATGGCCTGGAAACCCCGACCCAACTCGAGCCCGAACCTCCGGAGCCGGCGGACCGTCTGGTCGGGGGCGCCGGCCAGGATGGCGCCTACCGCCGAGGCATGAGCCAGCAGGGCGCCCGTCTTGAGAGAGACCATCTCCCAGCACAGGTCCACATCCACCGCCTGCGAGCGGTGGAACGACATGTCCATGTGCTGCCCGGCGATCATCGACGCGGTGGCTCCAGCCAGGTCGGCGGCCGCGGCCACCCGCGGGGGCGTGGGCTGGTCGAGCAGCAACTCGAGACCGAGCAGCATCATGGCATCACCGGCGATGATGGCATCGCCGGCGCCGAAGGCCTTCCACACGGTGGCCCTGTGCCGGCGTTCGGGATCGTCGTCGATGATGTCGTCGTGGACGAGCGAGAAGTTGTGGACGATCTCCACCGCGAGCGCCCCCGGGAGGGCGACTTCGGGCGCCGCGCCCACGGCTTCTGCCGACAGGAGCGCCAGCGTGGGCCGGATGCCCTTGCCCTGGCGCGGGTTCGGAACCGGAATCCCCGCCGAGTCGATCCACCCGAAGTGGTAGCGGACCGGAACGGCCAGGCTCGAAGACAGCCGTCCCACCGCCTCGATAAGGGCCGGTTCGACCATGACCCGGGTCCGATCCAGCACGTCGGGTGTGGCGCGCCTCATGTCCTAGCCCCCTCGCCGGCCGCTGGAACCGTCTCAGGCGCCGGGTCCCCATTCCGAAGGGCATACCCGGCCGCACGGCGTCCGGCCTCGACCCCGCTACGCACCGCCCCCTCCATCGTCGCCGGCCACCCCGTGTCGGACCAGGCGCCGGCCACGAAGACCCCCGGGAGCTCGCACTCGGTCGGGGCCCGGAGAGGATGGGTGCCGGGCTCGCCACGGAAGGTCGCCCTCGGTTCCCTCGTCACCATCGACTCGGTCACCACGGCCTCGGCCGCGGCGGGCAGCAGGCGCTCCATCTCCGCCACGAAGTGCTTCACCAGATCCGGCGCACTCGCGCCGAGATGGGAATCCGCCGCCGACAGGGAAACAGACAGGCATTGGCGGCCGTCGTCCAGGCCGGCTGCTCCGGTCCGGTCGAACACGTACTGGATGTCGCTCCCGACCGCGGCGAACATCGGGAGGTTGGTGATGGGGCGGTCGTAGACCAGGTGCACGTTCACGATCGGTGAGACCCCCAGGCGGTCCAGACGGTCCTGGAAGGGTACGGCACCGGATGGAAGCATCGAGCCGACCACGTCGTGCGGAACGGCCACGACCACCGAGTCGGCTTCGACACTCCCACCGCTCACCGCTACAGACGGGCGTTGCCCGGAACCGGAGCGGACAGCTGACACCGCCGCCCGGGTCACCACCTCGGCCCCCCTAGCCTCCAGGGCGCGCCGGCCGGCGTCCCCGTGAAGCACCGAGAGCGGTACCGACGCCCAGCCGATGTCTGCGGACGCGGCGTCGGTCAGAAGCCCCGTGACGAACACCTTCGCAGCGAGCTTGAGGGATGCCTCCCGAGCATGGACGTTCACCGTCGGGAGCACGACCAGGTCCCAGAATCTCTCCACGGCCTCGGCCGGCTGGCCGCGGGCGGCCAACCAGTCGCCAAAAGACACCCTGTCAAGCGTCGGATCCTCCGGATCGAGCTTTCGCAAGGCTCTTCCGGCCGCCAGGACCTTCAACCTGGCCCTCAGGCTGATATGGGGGTAGCCCAGCAGAGCCGGCGCCAGATGAAGAGGGGCCGGCCCGAGGGTACGCCGGATCGTCCCCGCCTTCCTCCCGGGTCGTAGTACGGGGATACTCAGCCGCTTCTGGATGGTCACGTCGCCGATCGAGCCGATCCTCTCCAGGAAGGCCAGGTAAGCGGTGCAACAACGGAGGAAGACGTGCTGGCCGTTGTCGTACGAGATTCCCTTCCGCTCGAAGGACCAGGTCGCGCCCCCCAGGCGGGGACGCCGTTCCAGCAGCGTGACCGCCGCTCCCCGGTCAGCGGCTTCCAGACCGGCTGCGAGGCCGGCCAGGCCACCACCGACTACCACCACTCGGGGGCGGCTGCTGCTCACGGCTGCAGACCGGAGATGCTACGGACCGCTACCAGGCCCTTCTCCCAGGCCGGAAGGGAGACGCGCTCGGTCAGGGGAAGGGTCGGCTGGGCGCGCATCCGCCGCAGGAGCCGCCGGTAAATCCCCGCCATCGCGGCCGTGCAGGATCGGCTGCGGTGATCGAGGTGCGCCAGCAGCGCGAGGCCGCTGTCGAACCAGACCGAGGCCTGACCCGCCACGTACTCGACCATGGCGCCGACCCGCTCCGGCGGGGTCCACCGTCCCGGCGCGATGCCGAAGCGATCCCGTTCCTGCTCGGGCAGGTAGATGCGCCCCATGCGAAGGTCCTCCACGATGTCCCGGAGCATGTTGGTCAGCTGGAAGGCCACCCCGAGATCATCGGCCATCCGGGAGGCCTCGCTCTCCCCCACCGGCTCCCGCCGCCGGCCGGCTCGGGTGCCGAACACGCCGAGCGAGAGGCGTCCCACCGACCCCGCCACCAGCCGGCAGTAACGGACCGTGTCCTCCATGGTGGCGTACTCCGCGCCCCGCACGTCCATCTCGCAACCCTCGACGATCTCATGCAGGGCCTCGACCGGGATCGGGTAGCGCTCCGCGGCGTCGGACAGGGCCACCAGGACGGGGTCTTCGCGGTCCCCCACGTCTCCGGCGCCAAGGCTCTCTATCGCCCCGTGGAGCTTGTCCAACTCCTCGAGTTTGCGGTCGCGGGGCCAGGTTCCGTCCCCGACGTCGTCGATCCGCCGGGCCATGGCATAGAGCGCGGCCATCGCCCGGCGTTTCGGCGGGGGGAGCAACCGGATGCCGTAGGCGAAGTTGCGGGCCGCCTCCCAGGTAATCCGCTCGCACGTCTCGTATGCGCCCTCGGGGGTCACGAGCTTGCCCTCATGCGGTCCGTCGGGCGGTGCCGGCCGAGGTAGACCGGGACGAAACGGCGGAGAAGGCCTGACCGCCCGGCACGCCGGGTGCCGCCCAACACCTCGAAGCCGGCCTTCTCGATGGCATCCAATCCCGCCAGCCCGCCGGCCACGAAGCCGGATATGGCGAGGCGGGCGTGACCGGTTAGGGACCGGACCAGCGGAATGCCCTCCTCGACCAGTTCTCGGGCGAATTCCGACTCGTAGGCGACCAGCGCGCGGAGGCTGGTCCCGGCTTCGGGCGCCGACAGGTCGTCCACCGAGCATCCGAACCTTGCCATGTCCTCGGCGGGCAGGTAGACGCGCCCGGCCTTCGCATCCTCGGCCACGTCCTGGAGGTGTTCCAGTATCTGGAGACCGGTGCATACCGCGTCCGATGCCGCGATCCGTTCAGGTGTGCCCGACTCGAAGACGGCCAGCACCATGTGCCCGACCGGGTTGGCGGACAGGGCGCAGTAGTCGAGCAGTTCCTGGCGGGTCTCGTAGCGGGTCTTGTGCTGGTCCAGGCGGTTGGCCGCCAGCAGCTGATCGAAAGGCTCGCGCGGCAGAGCGAAACCGTCAACCAAGGGCGCCAGCCGGCGAAACACCGGATGGCGGGGAGAACCCGCGAAGAGGGCGTCCAGTTCCGAATCGGCCCAGTCCAGCGCCACCGTCCGGTCCCCCGGGAACTCGTCTCCCAGGTTGTCAACGAGCCGCGCGTAACCGTAGATGGCTTCCAGATGATCGCGCAGGCCTCGGGGGAGCAGGCGGAGTGCAACCGGGAAGTTCTCTCCGGCCGCTCTGGCCATCACCACGTCGAGCGCCACATGCTGCTCCACCGACTCGGACCCGGAACGGGACGAGTACGACCCTGCTGACCCTGTCAGCGAAGACCGGTCGGTCGGCCTCTCGGCGGACACCGCACCTCCCACCGCGGGACCATGACCACGTTCGGTCGATCCCGGCTATCAGAAATGATTCGCCCCTGAGAATAGTTACCGAGCCCCATACGGGGACCGACCCGACTCGAACGGCCACGGATTCTCCGAACCGCGGCCGATGACCCCTAGACGAT
>WTGW01000084.1:49407-52810 GCA_011523395.1 Acidimicrobiia bacterium | reverse complement strand
ACGCATAACCCGACCACGCCGCCCCCGATCACCGCCACGTCGGCGCGCCGGGGCAGGGATGTCACGGGAGGCGACCCCTCGGAGGATGTATACGGCATCTGGAACCCCTAGGCGGACCGCTTTTCAACGCGGGACGGGACCGTCCTGCTGCGCTCCGGGGGCCATCGCGGCGCGGAATTGGTCCAGCAGGTGCTCACCCGCCTCCAGCACGTTCTCGACCATCTGCTCCGATGTCCGGGCGGCCTCGTCGATCATGTCCCGAACCCGGGCCACCGCCTCATCGGCCTGGACGGTCACCACGGTCCGGGCCTTGCCGGAACCCTCGGCGATCCGGTTCTCCCGGCACTCGTCGAGCGCCGTCCGCAACCGGCCGACCTCCCGCTGCAGCCGATCATGTTGGCCCTCGTACTCGGAGATCGTCTTGACCACGATCTCGAGAAAGGCGTCCACCTCGTCGGCGGCATACCCGCGCAGGGCGACCGAGAACTTGACCGCCTGGACCTCGTTCGAAGTTATCCGCATACCAGCCTCGTCATCTGCATATGATCCTCGCCACGATCATTATCGCCACTATCAGGATGATCGGCGACAGGTCCAGCCTGACCCCACCCACCGGGATGGCGGGAAGGGACCGCCGGAGCGGCCGGAGCGGCGGATCGACGATCCGCGAGAGCACCGCCACCGCGCGGCCGACCGGGTGATCACCGGGAACCTCGACCCAACTCAGCACGGCCCGGGCGACGATCGCAACCACGTAGAGCTGCAGCAGATTGCAGATCAGCCGGATCAAGCCCGCCTCAGACGTCGATGTCGTACAGGCCCAGGGAGGCCAGGCGCTGTAGCTCCTGCCGGGTGATCGTCACCCTCGGAGGGCGCACCAGCAAGACTCCCGCGGCCGGTTTCTGGATCGTCCCCTCCAGCGCGTACACCAGTCCGCACAGGAAGTCGACCAACCTCCGTACCGTCGGAGGATCGAGACTCTTCAGGTTCACCACCACCGGAACCTGTTCCCGGAGCACGTCGGCGACCTTCCTCACGTCATCGAAGCCGCGGGCCTCGAGTATCTCGGTGTAGCTGGCCGAGATGACCGCAGACTCCGGGCCTCGCACGATGACATCCGAGTCACCCCGTGCGGAGACCACCGCAGGCCGCTGGTAGGGGGGGACCGGCTCGGCGATCCGTGAGCTCCGGTCTCCCGATGTGGGTGGCTGGTCGTCCACTATGCGGAACTGGCTCCGCGGTGGAGGCCGGCGGCCGGTCATATCGGGCCGGGTTCCATAACCGGGGTTCAGGGCGGGCTCTCCTTCGTCCACGAGACCCATCCATGTCAGCAGTTTGTTCATGGCGCTCATTTCTGTACCGCGACGGCTCAGTGCCCAAAGATAGCCCGTCCGATGCGGACGATGGTGGATCCTTCCTCGATCGCGACCTCGAAATCGTCCGTCATACCCATGCTAAGCGCCATCGGGCGCTCCAACCGGGCGGACAACTCGTCCCTGATCTCGCGCATACGGACGAAGTAGGGCCGGGAATCCTCGGGTTTGGCGCCCATTGGGGGTATCGCCATCACCCCGGTCAGCGGGACCCCCGCCGACTCCCACCGCTCGAAGGTCTCGACCACGAGCCGGGGGTCGACTCCCGACTTCTGGGGCTCCTGCCCGATGTTGACCTGGAGCAGGGTCGGCGGGGGCCGGTCCTCTCCCCGCAGCCACGGTCTCACCAGCCGGTCCCGGTCGAAGGAATGCAGTAGCGACACCAGGGGCCGGACCGTGCGCACCTTGTTGGTCTGGAGCGGACCCACGAAGTGCCATTCGAGGTTGCTCGGGAGACGGCCGGCCTTCGACGCCAGTTCCTGCCCGCGGTTCTCCCCGAACACCCGATGTCCGGCGGCGATGGCCTCCTCCAGTACGGCGGGTGGGCGGCCCTTGCCGATCGCCACGATCTTCACGTCGTCGCGGTCCCTGCCGGAGCGGCGCGCAGCCTCATCGACGCGCCGGACGACCTCGCCGAGACGGGCGGCAACGCTCACGGTATCCATCCCAGGGTCGCCAGCCGGTGCTCAGTGCGGTCGGCCCGGAACGAGAACCAGCCCTCCTCACAGCGAGTACACGCCTCGACCGACCACCATTCGGCCTCCGGGACCTGGTCCCGGACGGCGGTGGCCAGATCCACCGTCGTCATGCCGCCGATGGACTTGACGTGGCGGTCATGGAACAACCCGGCGACCTCCGGCCCGACCTCGAAGCAGCATGGCCCGATCAGCGGGCCCGTGGCCGCCCTCAGCACCGGACCGGGCCGCCTGCCCAGGTCCTCCAGGCGGCGGGCTGCCGCAGCCACCACGCCTGCCACCACCCCCCTCCATCCGGCGTGGGCGACACCCACGGCATCCTCGGTCTCGAGGACCACGCCCACGCAGTCGGCGGTCATCACCGCCAGCGGGAGATCCCGGGCGCCGGTGACCAGGGCATCGCCCGGCCCGGCCCGGCCCGGTTCGGTAGCGGTCAGGACGTCCGATCCATGAACCTGCCTGAGCGAAGCCCATTCGGCCCGGATCCCGAGCGTCCCTGACACTTCCCCGCGATCGCCGGACAACATGTCGCCCGCCGCCGCCGTGGTGAAAGCGGCGCCGCGGAACCCCGGAGGCCGGATCAGCATGGTCAACCCGCCGGTCTCCCGGCGCCTCCGAGTGCCCTCTATTCCCGCAGCCAGTCGGGGATGTCCAGCGGATCATCCTCGTCCGAGCGGAAGACGGTCTCCGATCGGTCGGAGTACCTGGCGCGCGCGCCCGGCCCGGACGGACCGGCGGAAGGCGACCCCACGCCGGCGGCGATGACGGTGACACGTACCTCCTGGCCGACCGATTCGTCGGACGTGGCCCCGAAGATGATCTGGGCGTCGGACTCGGCGTGCTCCTGAACAGCCATGGCCGCCTCGCTCACCTCCGCCAGGGTCATGTCGGGCGGGCCGCAGATCGAGAGCAGGACGCCCTTGGCCCCGTCCATCGTGGTTTCGAGCAGGGGGCTGGACATCGCCTGCTGGGCTGCCTGCAGCGCCCGGCTCTCGCCCGATGCCCGTCCGATGCCGAGCACGGCTGCACCTGCTCCGCCGAGAACCGTCTTGACATCCGCGAAGTCCACGTTGATGAGGCCCGGCGTGGTGATTATCTGGGCGATGCCGTTCACCCCGTCCGTCAACACCTGGTCGGCCATCGCGAAGGCCTCCATCATCGTGGTGGAGCGATCGGCCTCCTCGAGTAGGTTGTCGTTCGGGATGACGATCATGGCGTCGACCGCCTCCCTGAGCGCGGCGATGCCCTGCTCGGCCAGCTTGGAACGGCGATGACCCTCGAATCCGAAGGGCCTGGTGACGACCGCGACGGTCAGGGCGTCGAGGTTGCGGGCGA
>WTGW01000084.1:0-49307 GCA_011523395.1 Acidimicrobiia bacterium | reverse complement strand
AATCCGAAGGGCCTGGTGACGACCGCGACGGTCAGGGCGTCGAGGTTGCGGGCGATGTCGGCCACCACGGGAGCAGCGCCCGTCCCGGTCCCCCCGCCCTCGCCGGCGGTCACGAATACGAGATCCGAGCCGGCCAGCGCCTCCTCGATCTGTTCCCTGTTGTCCTCGGCGGCGGTCTTCCCGACCGACGGGTCCGCACCGGCGCCGAGTCCCTTCGTGAGCTCGCCACCGATGTTGAGCTTCACGTCGGCGTCCGACATGAGCAGCGCCTGGGCGTCCGTGTTCACGGCTACGAACTCAACTCCCCGGATTCCGGCCTCGATCATCCGGTTGACGGCGTTCGTACCGCCGCCACCTACCCCGACCACCTTGATGACAGCCACGTAGCTACGGAGGGGGCTTTCGTTGATAACGGTCATTGGGTGCGTCGTTCCTTCCATTCACCGCTTCGGCATTGACAGTCCGCTCCGGACGGACCCAATCCTACAGGCAAAGTTTCGCGTTCTAGTGGAGACTCGGAAGCATACGCCATCCGATTCCTTAAGGTTCTAGATAAATCTCTGCTTCTAGTTGAGATTTAAGGTATTCGAGTCCGGGCAGGGTGTTACCGACCGACTTCCAGGGCCGGACTGCAGGACGGCTCGGGGCCGTGACGTCGATGAGGCCGACCGGGGCGGTGTCGAGGATCGTGAGGAGCGAGGTCGCTTTCGCCGCCATGTCGCTCGGCAGGCCGAGCCGGGCTATCCGATTACCCACCCAGACCCAGAGTTCGCCGTCGCTGGCCTCGAAGAGGCTCCGCTCGGCCAGGTGACCGGGCAGGGCTGCGATGAAGTCCAGCGCGCCGCCCACCTCCGGGGCTTCGATCCTGACGCCCAGGCCGGGGTCATCGGTGACCACCCGTATCTGCGGGAGCCGGGTGGTGGGCGTGGATGCATACGCGAGCACCACTCCATCGTCGGCCAGAACGCCCCACCTGTCCCCCAAGTCGATCCAGGCGGTGTCCACCCGCTCTCGCAACACCACTTCTACGCGGGTGGGGAACACGAGTTTCACGGAGGCGGCTGCGACCCTGGGATCCTCCATGAGGTCCGACTCCACCGTGGATGCCCGGATGGTGACCAGCGGCCTGCCTTCGACCACCCCGCTCCGGTCGAGTATCTCCTCGACCGGCACCCGCACCGCACCGCTGACTGCCACCTCCTCGACACTCATGAACGGGGACACCAGGAACCACGCCACACCACCGGCACAGGCCATGATCACCAGCATCCAGATGGACCTCCGGATGCGAGCCCGAGCCTGCTGTTCGGCGACCTCCTGGCGCCGACGTTTTATGCGGGGCTCGATGGTCAATCCAGGTTTCCTCTAGGCCTTGCCCCACCCTGCGGAAACCCGATGAACCTCACCTCCGGTTCCAGCAGGATCCCTGTCCTGTCGAGTACCAGTTGCCTCACGTCACGGACCAGGCCGAACACATCCTGCGCCGTTCCACCCGGATCCACGACGAAGAAGTTGGCGTGCTTCGGCGAGACATGTGCACCCCCACGGCGCATTCCCTTCAGCCCCAGCGAGTCGATGATCCGGCCGGCGCTGTCTCCCGGTGGGTTGCGGAACACGCTACCGGCGTTGAGGGTTCCGCCGGGCTGATGATCGCGCCGCCAGCGGATCGCCTGCCGCATCAGCGCCGCGATCCGCTCCCGATCCCCGTCACGCACCGAGAAGGAAGCATCCAGCACGACTTCATCGGGGCCCAGATTGCTGGTGCGGTAGCCAAGCCCGAGCCGGCCGGCCTCCCGTTCGATCACCGACCCCGAACCGGAATCCAGGATCGACGCCGACCTGATCACGTCAACGGTCTCCACGCCGAAGAATCCGGCGTTCATGCGAACCGCCCCTCCCACCGAACCGGGAATGCCTACGTAGAACTCCAGCCCGGCCAGGGACTCGTCGGCCATCCGCCGAGCCAGCACGGGAAGGCTGACGGCCGCGCCCGCTCTGACGAGCCGCGCCTCCCGATCCACCGCCACCTGCCTGAACCCGGCGCCCAGCCGGATCACCAGACCGGGGAATCCCTCGTCGGACACCACCAGGTTGCTTCCACGTCCCATGACGACCATCTCGATCCCGCGCGCCCGGGCCGCACGCGACACCGACCGTAACTCCTCCACGGAACCGGGCTCGCAGAACCAGCGGGCCGGCCCGCCCAGCTTGTACGTGGTGAGCCGGGACAACTCCACCCCCGCCCGGACAAGGCCTCCGGCGACGAGTCCATCCCAGCCCTCCATCAGCGCGCCGCCAGCCGGTCGACCAGGCGGTCCGGCAACGTGGTGATGTCACCGGCGCCCATCGTGAGGACCAGGTCATGCGGCCGGACCTCCCCGGCGACCAGATCCGCTGCCTCCTCCAGGCCCGGGACGTAGCTCACGGCCCGGTGCCGGTCATCGACCGAGTCGGCCACCAACTCGCCGGTGACTCCCGGCCGGGGCGCCTCACGGGCCCCGTAGATGTCGGTCACCACCACGCGGTCCGCCCCGGCGAGCGCTTCCCCGAACTCGGATGCCAGCGCCGCCGTCCTCGAGTAGAGATGGGGTTGGAACACCACCCAGAGCCGGTTCCGATCCACCGGGGCAAGGGCCTGGATGTCGGCCTCCACCTCGGCGGGATGGTGGGCGTAGCTGTCGATGATGGTCACCCCGCCCACCGTGGCACGATGTTCGAGCCGGCGGCGCACCCCCTCGAAGCGCGGCAGGCTCTCGATGGCAGCTCCCAGGTCGTAGTCGAGCTCGGATAGCAGAGCGAGCACGCCACAGGCGTTGCGGGCGGTGTGCAGGCCGGGCCTGCCCACCGTCACCGATCCGGGAGGGAACCGGCCGCCGAGCCGGAAGGCCACGGACCCGGGACCGGGCTCGACATCCGAGATCCTCCAGACCGCATCGGGGGACGTGCCGTACCCGGGCCGCCCGGTCCGCTCAGCGAGGCGTCGTCCGCCCGGGTCGTCCACCCCTACCACCACGGGACCGTCGACCCGGTCGACTACATCCCGGAAGGCATCCTCCAGGTGCTCCTGTGTCCCGAAGTGGTCCAGGTGGTCGGAGTCGACATTGGTGACCACAAGCCCGGCCAGGACCAGATGGGCGAAGGTTCCGAAGGCCTCGTCGGCCTCGAGAATCAGGAGGTCCGCCTCGCCGAGGTGGGCATTGTCACCGGAACCCCCCAGGTCACCGCCCACGATGAAGGACGCGTCGATCCCCAGGGCTCTCGTCGCTGTCACCGCCAGGGCCGTGGAGGTGGTCTTGCCGTGCGTGCCGGTGAAACCGAGGGTCGGTATCCGACCGGTCATCTCCTGGAGCAGGCGCGGACGATCCCACACCGTGACCCCGGCCTCTCCCGCTGCCACCAGTTCCGGGTCGGTAGCGGGAACGGCCGATGAGGCCACTACCAGATGGCACTCCGCCATCCGGTCGGGACGGCTCCCGACCCAGGTCTCCACGCGGTGACCGTCCAACCCTTCGAGGCCGGCGCCCCCGACCAGGTCGGATCCCGACACGACGTGACCCATGGCCGACAGCAACTTGGCGAGCGGGCCGATCCCGGCGCCGCCCGCCCCCACTAGGTGGATTCGTATGACCTCATCGAGCCGCGACATCCGCGCCATCCATCATCATGGTGGCAATGGTGGCAGCAGCACCCGGCCTGGCTGCGTCAATTGCGGCCCGGCGCATCCGGTCGCGCCGCTCGGGGTCGGCCAGCAAGTCCTCCAGAATCCCGCCCACCGAACCCAACTCGGCATCGTCCACCAGCACCGCGGCGCCGGCCTCGACCATGGATCGGGCGTTGGCGAGCTGGTGGTGACCGGCGAACGAACCGGGTACGAGGACGCTGGGGGTGCCGGTGACGGCCGCCTCCATCACGCCTCCCCCGGCCCGGGCGATCACCACGTCCGAGACGGCGTAGAAGAGGTCCATCCGGTCCTCGAAGCCCAGCACCCGCCGCGTCACCGAGGGCGAGTCCCCGGCGGTGGACACCTGATCCTGGTTCCGCGCGCCCGCGAGGTGAACGATCTGGATGGGTTCCCCCTTCCAGTTCGCGGACAGGGCGGTGACCGCTTCGTTGATAGAGCCGGCGCCGAGGCTCCCTCCCATCACCCCCACCGTGTCCACGCCGGAAACCAGTCCGTAGCGCGCCAGCGCCGCGGGCCGGACGGAAGCCTTGTCGAGCGTGGTGAGCGCTGACCTCAGCGGGTATCCGACCACCTCCCCGGCCAGTCCCCTGGTGTCGGGAAACGAGACCAGGGATCGGTCTGCCCAGCGGCCGGCGAGGCGATTCGCCAGCCCGGCCCCGGCGTTCTGCTCGTGGACGTAGAGCGGCACACCGGTTCGCCGGGCCGCAATGGCGACCGGCACGGTGACGTAGCTTCCCATGCACAGCACGGCCCCCACCTTGCGGTCCCGGAGCTCCCGCGCCACGGTTCGGGCTGCCTCCCACACGAGCCGCGGGATGCGGAGGTTGCGGAGCGACATGCGCCTCTCCAGGCCGTGTATCCGTATCCGCAGCAGGGGGTAACCCTCCTTCGGGACCAGGTCCACCTCCATCCGGTCCCCTCCGATGAACAGCACGTGCTCCCGGCCGACTCCCGCGGCGACCAACTGCTCGGCCACCGCCAGGCCCGGAAAGATGTGCCCACCGGTGCCCGCCGCGGCGATGGCGAACGTCACCGTTTTCGCCGTTCCTGCACCGGATCGGGTACGTGAGGGGCGTTGCGCGCCACGTTCACCAGGATCCCGACCCCGGCCATGGCAACCAGCATCGCGCTGCCGCCGACCGACACCAGGGGCAGGGCCAGGCCGGTGACGGGAATGGCGCCCACCGCACCCCCCACGTTGACCAGCGACTGCACCCCGAGCCAGGCGGTGATGCCGCTGGCGAGGAGTCGGGCGAACATGTCGCTGGTCCGGTAGGCCACCCAGACGCCGACCAGTGACAGGCCGGCCAGGGCCACCAGCAGGGCTGTCGCCCCGATGAAGCCGGTCTCCTCACCGATGATGGTGAAGATGAAGTCGGTGTAGGGATTGGGCAGGTATGACCAGCGGGACCGGGAGGCGCCCAACCCGACACCCAGCCAGTGGCCGCTTCCGAGGGCGATGAGGCTCTGGATCATCTGGAAACAGGCGTCGCTCGGGTCGGACAGCGGGTCCAGGAAGCACAGGAACCGCTGCCGGCGGTACTGGAGCGAGTACGTGGCGTACCCGATCACCGCAAGTCCCGTGGCTCCGATGCCGGCTATGTACCGGAACGGCACCCCGGCCGCGATCATCATGACCCCGGCCGCGCCCGCCACGATGATGGCGGTCCCCAGGTCGGGCTGCCAGACGATCAGGGCACAGGTACCGCCCACCGCGAACACCATCGGACCCATCCACTGGCTCGCCTCGTCGAGGCGATCTCTTCGCCGGGCGAGAACGGCGGCCAGGAACACGATCACGGCCAGCTTGGAGAACTCGGAGACCTGGACGGTCAGGTCGCCGAACTCCAGCCACCGGTTGGCGCCGCCCCTCCTCACCCCGACCATCAGGGTCACCAGGAGGCCTAAGAACGAGAGGCCCAGGGCATACGGGGCGATCCGCCGGTACCAGTTGTAGGGGACCATGGCCATGATCACCATCGCACAGACGCCGACGGCCACCCACTGCGCCTGCCGCTTGAAGACCGCCAAGCGATCCGACTCCTGGATGATCCCGGACGCTGATGAGGCCGACAGGGTGGCTCCCAGCCCGATCACCAGCAGGCAGGCGGCCAGTACCAGGACGAACACCACCACCCTGGTTCGGGACAGAGCGATCTCGTCCCGGCGGCGGGCCCAGGCGCGGAGGTCCGCGATCGAGGACAGCCGGTTGCTCATTCAGCCACCGCCGCGGATGCCGGCGCCCGCCGGTCCCGCCCGGTGCGGGCCCGACCCAGGTACTCGTCGACGTGCTGGATGAAGACGTTCCCCCGGTGCTCGTAGCAGGTGAACATGTCGAATCCGGTGGTGCCCGGCGAGAGCAGGACGGTGTCCCCGGCCCGGGCCTGGTCGGAGGCCATCCGTACCGCCTCCTCCATGGATCCGGCCAGGGCGGTGGGCAGATCGGAGGCCATCTCCACCAGGTCGGGACCGCACTCCCCGATCGCCACCATGTAGCGGACGTTGGGCGCCCGGACGAGCGGGGAGAGGTCCAGGCCCTTCCGCACTCCGCCCGCGATGAGCACCACCGACGGATAGGAGCGGATGGCCGCCATGGCCGCGTGCGGGTTGGTGGCCTTGGAGTCGTCCACCCATGTCACGTCGCCGAGCGAGCCCACCACTGTCCGCCGGTGGTGCCGGTGGCGGAAGCGGGACGCCACCCTGGCCACCGCCGCCGGGTCGGCGCCCAGTTCGACGGCGGCCACGGCCGAGGCTGCCAGGTTCACCCGGAAGGAGTAGTCGAGGTCGGGAAGCTCCCGGATCGGCGCCGGGCCGCCGGGGAGCATCAGGCCGCCGGCGGCGAACCCGAACGGCCCTTCGGGACCCGGGCCGGGTTCCGCTCCGGTCACCGGCGCCTTGCGGCCGGGCGCCCCCAGCGCATGGGCCACCGCGCCCGGATCCCCGATGTCGTACACCAGGAGGTCCTCGTCGGTGAGATGGCGGGAGATGCGGCCCTTGGCCAGCCGGTACGCGACCAGCGATCGGTGCCAGTCCACATGGTCGTCCGCGACGTTCATGAACACCGAGACCCGTGGCGCCAGGGAGTAGGTGTACTCGAGCTGGAAGCTGGATATTTCGAGGACCGCCACCTCGCAGGTGCCAGGTAGGACATCGCTGATCGGTACTCCTATATTTCCGGCCGCCACCGCCCGGATGCCCGACTCGGCCAGCATCTCGGTGGTCTGGCGGCACACGGTCGTCTTACCGTTGGTGCCGGTGATGGCGATCACCGGGCAGTCGAGATGCCGCACGGCCAGCTCGACCTCGCTCCAGATCGGTATCCCCGCCGCGCGGACATCCGTCAGCGGCGCCAGATGAGGCATGAACCCTGGGCTGGCCACCACCAGCGAGACGCCCGCCAGCATGGCGGGGTCCCACTCACCGGTGGCAATCTCGACGCCCGGCGGGGCGTCATCGAGAGCGTCGGCGCGCCGGTCGTAGACGCGGTGCTCCATCCCGAGCCGAGTCAGGAGGCGCGACGCGGCCTGCCCCGAGATGCCCGCACCCAGCACCAGCGTGCTCATCAGGACCCTCCCACCTGGCCAACGGCGAGGAAGTCCCCGTAGAAGATACCCAGGCCGAGCGCCACGCCGATGGCGGCGATGATCCAGAATCGGGTGATGATGGTGGTCTCCGGCCAGTCCTTCATCTCGAAGTGATGGTGGATGGGCGCCATCCGGAACACCCGCCGTCCCCCGAACCACCGGAACCCCGCCACCTGGATTATCACCGATAGGGCTTCGATCACGAACAGGCCGCCCAGGATCACGAGGAGCAGGTGGGTATTCGTCAGCAACGCTATGGCCGTGATCCCGCCCCCGAGGGCCTGGGACCCGACATCCCCCATGATTATCCGGGCGGGACAGGCGTTCCACCAGAGAAATCCGAGGGAGGCGCCCATGATCGCGGACGCCACGGTCGCCAGACCCAGGCTCCCCTCCACGTTGTAGATCTCGGGGTGCCGGAAGATCCAGAAGGCGATGATCATGTACGAAGCCGCTACCAGCGCCACCGATCCGGATGCCAGCCCGTCCAGGCCGTCGGTGAAGTTGACCGCGTTGGCGAAGCCGGTGAGCAGCAGGAGCACCCAGATGGCAAACGCCGCCGCTCCCAGATCGAGGGCGGTGGGTCGGGTGAAGGCGAGGGCGGTGGAGGCCCCGCTTGCCACCGCGCCCCATGTGAAGAGCCCGGCCACCGCCAGCTGCCCGATCAGCTTGGCCGTGATGCCCAGACCCTTGTTGCGGAACCTGGAGAGCTTCTGGTAGTCGTCGATGAAGCCGACCACGCCCATGCCGACGATGGCGCCGATCACGAGCAGCCCGGAGGTTTCGAAGCCGGTATTGACCAGGTCGACTCCCCGGTCGTCGAACCGGACGCGGAATTGGGACACCGCATAGCCGCACAGGATGGCGGCGATGATGACGATGCCGCCCATCGTGGGCGTGCCCGACTTGTGCATGTGGCCTTCCAGCTCCTGCTGGATGAACTGGCCGATGTTCAACGCCCGGAACAGGCGGATTGCGTAGGCGGTGCCGAAGATGGCCACCCCGAAGGCCACCGTGGCAGCGGTGAGCATGGCGATCATCGGAAGCCGCCCGTGAGACCGCCCGCAGGCATGACCACTATCCCGACCGGACCGCTAGCCAGGAAGCAGCCACTTCCCGGTCGTCGAACGGGACCACCCGCGTACCGAAGTCCTGGTACGTCTCGTGGCCCTTGCCGAGGATCAGCACCACGTCGCCGGGAGAGGCATGGTCGATCGCCAGCCGGATGGCCACGTGCCGGTCCACCTCCGCCAGCACGCGGGCCCGGCCGTCCCGGGTTCCCGCCACCACCTGCTCGACCAGCGAGGCAGGATCCTCGCTACGAGGATTGTCGGAGGTGATCACGGCCAGGTCGGCCCGGGCCGCAGCCGCTCCCAGCAGGGGGCGCTTCGTGGCGTCCCGATCTCCGGCGCCCCCGACCACCACGATCACCGAACCGCTGCTGTGGGCGCGGGCGGTGCGCACCACGGACTCGACCGCCTCGGGGCTGTGGGCATAGTCGACCAGCACCTGGAAGGGCTGTCCCATGTCCACCGGATCGAGCCGGCCCCTGACGCCGGCCATGGCGGCCAGACCTGCTCTGATAGGGCCGAAGCCGATACCCACCTGGTGGGCGCACGCCGCCGCCAGGGCGGCGTTGTGGATGTTGTGAAGGCCTCCGGGACGGACCTCCAGAGCCACGTCCCGACCTCCGATCCCGCAGCGGAAGCGGGCTCGGGACAGGTCCGGGTCAGGAGAGTTGATCGACACATCGTGGCCGGGCCCGCGGCCGACCGTGACCACGGGCCGGGTAGCCGAGCCGGCCAGACGCTGCCCGGCGGCGGTGGTCACATCGATGACGTGAACCGCGGCGCGCCCGTCGAACAAGCGTGCTTTGGCCCGGTAGTAGTCCTCCATGTCTCCGTGGAAGTCGAGATGGTCCTGGGACAGGTTGGTGAACGCGGCCACCCTGAAGGTGGTCCCCTCGACCCGGCTGAGGGCCAGGGCATGCGAAGACACCTCCATCGCCACCGTGGAGACCCCGCTGTTCACCATTCTTCGAAAGATACGTTGCAAGTCGGCGCCCTCCGGTGTCGTGTGCGAGAGGGTCTCGTCGACCCCCTCCACCGTAACCCCCAGCGTTCCTATCCTCCCGAACGATCGACCCGCGGCGCGGGCGATCGCCTCCAGCATCACCGTAACCGTGGTCTTGCCGTTGGTGCCGGTCACGCCGATGATCTCCAAGCCGCGGGAGGGCTCACCATGCACCATGGAGGCGGCCACGCCGAGCACCCGGCGGGTGTCGGGGACGCGGATCTGGGGAATCGCGACCGGCGGTATCCAGTCCTGCACCAGGGCGGCGGCCGCTCCCCGCCGGGTTGCATCCTCCACGAATCGGTGCCCGTCCACGACCCGGCCGGGGACGGCCACGAACAGGAACCCCGGGCCGGCCCTGCGGCTGTCGTGGGTCACGTCATCGATCAGGATCGATCCGTCGCCGCTCAGGTCACCGCCGATGCGGGCTGCGAGGTCGGCAAGCGTGAGCCGGTCATCAGGCATCCGGTCGCACTCCCATCTGGTGGAGAGACGCCTCCATGATCCTGGAGAAGGCCGGAGCGGCCACCGCGCCGCCGGTCCGTTCGGCAACGGTCGAACCCACTTGAGGCGAGTCGACCACGACCACTATCACCAGGCGGGGGTCGTCGACGGGCGCCATCCCCACGAAGCTGGAGACGTAGTCGGTGGTATACGCCCCGACGTCGAAGTCGAACCTCCGGGTGGTACCGGTCTTGCCGGCCACCGTGTACCCGGGCACGGCCGCATTGGTACCGGTGCCGCTGTCCACCACGGACTTGAGTAGGAGGCGCACCGTGCGGGCCGTGTCCTCGGATATCACCCTGGTCCCGGGTGCCGGCTCGGTCTCCTGCAGGCCGTCTCCATCCGCCCAGCCGATCATCAGGCGGGGTCCCAGGCGTACGCCCCCGTTGGCGATGGTGCTGTAGACCGAGGCCATCTGCAGAGCGGTGACCGAGAGCGAATAGCCGATTGAGGCGGAGGCCGGGCAGGTCGGGCAGCCGTGCGGGAGGTTGACCGCCCCACCGGCTTCGCCCGGGTAGTCGATGCCGGTGACCTGTCCGTACCCGAACGCCTCCAGGTACGACCGCAGGTTATCCACGCCGAGATCACGGCCGATCTTCACCATGCATACGTTCGAGGACAGGCGGACGCAGTCCCTGACCGTCATCACCATCGGCTCATGGGGGCTGAAATCCCGGTAGCAGCCGAACTCCTGCTCACCTTCGCCGTCACAGGTGCCCTCGACGACCTCGAACTCGTCCTGCACCAGGTACTGGGTGTCCCAGGCCACCACTCCCTCATTGAGGGCGGCCGCCACCGTCACCGCCTTCTGGGTGGAGCCGGGCTCGTAGACGGAACGGATGGCCATGTTGACGAGCCGGCCCGACTCGATGTCGTCCTGGGTCCTGGTGGTGGGGTCGAACGCCGGCGCCACCGCCATGGCCAGCACCTCGAAGGTGGCGGGGTCCATGGCCACTGCGATACACCGCTCGGCCTGGGCAATCGCCAACGTCTCCACGCACTCCCGGTAGGCCATGAACTGGATCTCCCGGTCGATCGCCAGAACCAGGTCGGCACCCGCCACGGCGGGCTCTATCTCGGTACGGCCCTGCGGGATCAGCTGCCCTCTCGCCGCCCGTTCGGCCAGCACCCGTCCGGGAATGCCCGTCAGCAGGTCGTCGTACTCGGCTTCGACCCCCTCGATGCCCTCCGAGTCTATGTTGACGAACCCCACCACATGGGCAGCGAGCGGTCCGTAGGGGTATACCCGCTTGGGCTCGGGCAGGAGGTGGATCCCCGGGAGCTCGAGATCCTCCACCTGGGCTGCGGTGTCGGTGTCGACCTGGCGGGCGAGGAACTGGAAGGTGGTGTCCGAGTACAGCTTGTCCCGGAGCGTGTGGATGTCGATGCCGAGAAGCTTGCTCAACACGGAGGCGGTGCCCGCCGGGTCGTCGACCTGGCGCGGGTCCGCATAGATGGAGCGGGACTGGGAAGTGATGGCCAGCTCCCGATTCTGCCGGTCGAAGATGGTTCCCCGTACCGCCGCGGTCTCCTCGACCCGGATGAGTTGCCGGTCGGCAGCCTCCCGGTACACGGCCGCGTCCACGACTTGGACCTGGTACAGCTGGTAGCCGATGAACACCCAGCAACCGACGAAGATGAGGGCTATCGACAACAAGCGCACGTCGGTCGACTGCTTGACGAGCCTCCGCGGCTTGTTGGTCGCCATCGGCTCAGCCTTCGCCGATCCGGGTCGAGGCTCCGCTGTCTTCGATCGGAGCAGTCTCTGCCGCGGACACCGGGATCACGTCTTCGGGTAGCACCATTCCGAGCATTCTCTCTGCGATCGGCACGATCTCCCACGGAGACTGGAGCGCTCTCTTCTCCTCCTCCAGGTGCGCCTTACGCTCCAGCTCCACCTGTATCTGCGCCTGCGTATTGCTGATGTCGTACATCACCTCGTCGACCGCGGTCCGCAGGAAGATGAACGCCAGGAACGCCGCCACCGCCACCACCGTGTAGATGACCCAGGTGAGCGGGCGCCACCACGTCGCTCCTCCCCCGGACAGGACCCGGAGACCCGCCGGAGCGGGTGCAGCGACCGGATGCCGGCGCGCGGTCACGCCACCTTCTCCACCGCGCGGAGACGGGCGCTCCGCGCCCTCGGATTGCGGAGCACCTCTGCCTCACCGGGCTTGATGGCTCGGCGCGCTAGAGCCGTCAACTCGACCGGCGGGGCGACAGGAAGCACCGGGCCGGGTTCCCGGCCCTCCCCCCGCCGGAACCGGCGCTTGACGATCCGATCCTCGAGCGAGTGATAGGCAATCGCCACGCATCGACCCCCCGGGCGGAGTGCTTCGATACCGGAGTCCAGCCCTGCTGACAGTGCGCCCAACTCCTCGTTCACGGCCATCCGCACCGCCTGGAAGGTCCGGCGCGCCGGATGGCCGCCCGATCGCCGGGTGGCTGCGGGGATGGCTCGCCGGACCACCTCCGCCAGCCGGGCGGTCGTCTCGATGGGCCGATGCTCGACGATTGCCGCTGCGATACGCCTGGCGAAACGCTCCTCTCCCAGCGAGCGGATGATCCTCCCGAGCTCGGCCGGAGAGGCCTCATTGACGATCTCATGGGCTGTGCGAGCGGCATCCGGACCCATTCGCATGTCGAGCGGACCCTCATGGCGGTACGAGAAGCCACGCCCGCCCTCGTCGAGTTGATGGCTCGAGACACCGAGATCGAGCAGGACTCCCGCTATCTCGTCCAGACCCTGGCTCGCCAGGATCCGGTCCAGTTGTCCGAAGTTGCCCACTACGAGCCTGAGCCGGCTGTGCTCGAACATGCGGTCGACGGCGGCAGGATCGCGATCGATGCCGAGGATGCTGACCGAGTCGTCGAGCCTGGCGAGAAGAGCAGCCGTGTGACCGCCTCCGCCGAGGGTCGCATCGACGATCACCCCATCCTTTATGGGCGAGAACAAGCTCACAACCTCCTCCAGCATTACGGGTACATGGAACGGCCTACCGCTCACCGGCTTCTTTCCTGGTTCCTGACCCATTGCCAGCCCTCCGATGCTTTCTTACCTAAGGGACTGCGGGCGGAGTAGGGACAATCCAATGGGTGTCCGGAGGGCTGGCAATGAGCAGGTCATCGTGCCGGTGGGGGTTGTCTCGTGTCAGTCGTCGATCTGGGGTGATTCCTCCTGTCCTCCGGAATAGGCCGCCATGGCCGATGGCTGGTAGCGGGCCCACGCCTCCGCGGCCCATATCTCTGCGTACTCGCCCGCGCCTACGAAGATCACGTCCTGTGAGAGCCCGGCATACTCGCGCAACCGCATCGAGAGCTGTACCCGACCGGCCGAGTCCAGCTCGGGCCGGGTGGCGCCCGAGAAGAAGGCCCTGACCTCGGCCCGACCCGCGGCACTGGCCTCGTCGAGCTCCCCGAGTGCTCTCTTTCTCTTCTGCCACACCTCCCACGGAAACACGTACAGGCAGCGGTCTCGACCCCTGGTCACGTAGAAGTCGCCGTCAAGCAGATCGCGGTATTCGGCCGGCAGCACCACGCGACCCTTGCCGTCGACTTTCCGCGACAACTCGCCTAGAAACTCCTGGCGCCGTTCCTTCATCGCTCCGCTCGTAGTACCGTCCGCTGTCGATCAGAGGACTGGGAGTCGAAGTCTACCACTTCCTCCCACTCGACGACACCATTCTTACACAAATTGACACCAGCGGGAAATCGGTGGGTCATGCACGCCCGGATCGGCCGGGCGTACCGCCCGCTCGGCGTTGAGAAGGCGCCCGGGAAGGGCCGAAGCCCCGCGGGCTAGGATGAGAACCGGTGTCGAGATGCGCGGAACGGCAACGGTCGCTCCGGCCTAGCACCACCCGAGAGAACCGGCCGGCTAATCCCCTGAGGACCCCATGGCGACCTCACAGATCGAGCAACAGGTGATGTTGCGTCTCAATTCGGCCGAGGTCCGCTATACCAAGGGACGGCGTCTCCTCGTCCAGGCCTTGCAGCAATCCGACGGCCCGCGCTCGGCCCGGGATCTGCACAGGGACCTGGAGGAAGCGGTGCCCATGTCCTCGATATACCGCACGCTGACGACCATGTCCGACCTCGGCATCCTGGTCCCCCACCATGGCAGGGGCGGGAACATCCGCTACGAGCTGGCGGAGTGGCTGATGGGGCATCACCACCACCTGATATGCCGGTCATGTGGAACCATCGACGACATCGAGTTGACCGAGCACACCGAGTCGATAATCGACTCGCTGGTGTCGGCGGCGACCGAGGAGAAGGGGTTCACGGCCGCCGGCCATTCCTTCGAGATCGAAGGCGTCTGCGCCTCCTGCGCCGGGTCCGGCTAGCAGCGCCGATAGCCGGGGCGGGCGTTCCGAGCCGCCCTCCCGTACACGTCCCACGGGCCCGAAAGCAGCCCCGCCGGCTTGGTATGGTTACCCCGAGCTGAAGAGGTATCCGGTTGGCAGAGCGAGCACTGGTTCTGAACGCAACTTACGAGCCGCTTTCCATCGTGAGCGCCCGGCGCGCCATAGTGCTGGTACTGCGCTCCAAGGCGGACACCGTGGCCGCCACCAACCTGGTATGGAGGAGCGCGGACCACAAGTTCGAGGTCCCCTCCGTGGTCCGGCTGCGCGACTACGTGAAGGTCCCCTACCACCGCCGCGTCCCGCTCACCAGGACTGCGGTCTTCGCCCGTGACCACCACCGGTGCCAGTACTGCCGCTCGCCCGCCGAGAGCCTCGATCACGTGGTGCCCAAGGCCCGGGGCGGCAAGCATACGTGGGAGAACGTGGTGGCCTGCTGCCGGCGCTGCAATGTCCGGAAGGGAAGCCGGCTGCCCGAGCAGGCCGGCCTCAAGCTAACCCGGACCCCGGTCACACCCAGCTACCAGGGATGGCTGTACGCCGCCCTGAGCAAGTCCAGGGACCCGCAATGGGTCCCCTACCTCCTGGCCGAGCCGGCCTGACGGGCCGGGGACGGTCGGCGCCCGTGATAACCTTGCCGACCCCTTGAGATCGAGGTAAACCGACATGCCCGCAGCAACATCCGCGATGCTCGCGCTGGGAACCCCGGCGCCCGGCTTCGACCTTCCGGACACGGTGAGCGGCGCCCGGCTCAGCCTCCATGACGTTGCCGGTAGCAAGGCGCTGGTGGTCATGTTCATCTGTAACCACTGCCCGTACGTGGTCCACATCCAGCAGGGTCTCGCCGAGTTCGGCCGGGACTACGCCGAAGCCGACGTGGCCATCGTCGGAATCAGCGCCAACGACGCCGAGAACTATCCGGACGACGCGCCCGACCTGCTCGGGAGGGTGGCGCGCCGGCGCGGCTACCGGTTCCCGGTGCTGTATGACGAGACCCAGGAAGTGGCCAAGAGCTACACGGCGACCTGCACTCCGGACTTCTTCCTCTTCGGCCCGGAGCGGACCCTCGTCTATCGAGGACAGTTCGACCGATCACGGCCGGGGTCGGGTGTACCGGTCACCGGGGAGGACTTGCGAGCCGCCCTGGACGCCGTCCTAGAGGAGCGGCCCGTAACCGGGAGTCAGTATCCCTCCATGGGGTGCTCCATCAAATGGAAGCCGGGCAACAGTCCTAGCTACTAATTGTTAGTTGATAGTTAATAGCATGAAACTAGAGACTAGAAACTAGAGACTAGAAACTAACGTCGGCGCAGGGCTCGGCGCCACCGGAGAAACTCCTCCACCTCCCTCTCCGTGGGGATGGCATCGGGCCGGCCGTAGGCGGTCAGCATGCGCCAGCCGAGGTAACCGGGCTCCGGCCGGGGCACGAACGGCGCCTTCCTGAACCAGCCGGGAGCGGCCGTCGCCGCAGCCAACCGGATCGCCTCCCAGGCAAGGGACGGATGGCGGACCGCCACCCTGACGAATATGGTGCCCATTCGCCCGGCCACGTAGCTGCCAGGCACGGCTCTCAGGTCCCGACAGCCTCGTCGAGTTGGTCCTGGACGGATCGAAGGCTCTTCCCGACGTGGTGCAGGAACTGGTCTCGATTCAGCTCGAAGTGCGTCTTGTCCTCGTCGACCTTGCGGGTCAACTCCTCCAACTCCATGAAGAAGGCAAGCTGACCTTCCTGGAGGAGATCCAGCAAGTTGTCGGTCTCAACAGAGAAGAGGGTTCCACCGTCGGTCACGAGCTTCACGTCCCTCGGATCGACCCCCTGCCGCTGCAGGTAGTTCCAAGCCCGCCCGATCCGCTGGAGCGACAGACCGTTGGCCTTGAGCGTGACCACCACCCGCAGCATCACCAGGTCCCGGAACGAGTACTTCCTCCGCTTCCCCGGACGACCCTCCGTGCCCTGGATGGAGGGCTGCACCAGGCGCAGCTTGTCCCAGTATCGAAGTTGGGATGGGGTGGCTCCGGTCAGTCTCGAGGCATCCTCGGAATTGAAGCCTTCTTGCAACAACTTATCTCCCTGGGATCTCCGGGGCACCAGTGCTACCGGAGTCTCTTAAGCCGTGTCGTACCGTGCCCGCAACCTGGCAGAGGCAACTGCGATGTCAAGCTCAATTGGTCGAAGCCTCCGCCGCGAGGGGTCCGCGAATCCTAACCTGTACGAGCGCTCAGCGCCCAAATGGCCAGCGGGAGTTTCGGCCATTCGGCAGAAAATCCCGCATCGGCTGACCCGGCACCCGGGTCGTTAGCCGGAGGATGCGGATCAGAGTCGCCGTCGACAGCAGCAGGACGCAGAACCCCCCCACCGCAAGCACGGTGTTGAAGGAAAAGGTGACGAGTAGGACCAGCGAGCCGATAACGACTCCGGCAACCGCTACGCGTAGATACCACTGGGGAATGCGGTTCAACGAGGAAGTGCGTTTGGTGAACTCCGGGTCTTCGGCTTGAAACTGGCGCTCGATCTCGTCGAGGATCTGCTGCTCCCGCTCATTCAAGGGCATCGAAGCTGCTCCGGTCCGTGTCCATCGCCATGCAGTATACGCAAGCCCGATTCGCTGCGTCGCCGACAGTCCGACCCGTGCTACAACGATGCTCAGGGACCACGAAGTCGAGAGACCATCGGAGAGCGTGAAAGAACCACGCCCCGTGTTCACACCGTATTCACGGGGTACGCCTCCTGGTGCGCGGAGGTCCGGAGCGGATCGGGCATTACGCTGGGTCGATGTCATCGGTTGTGCATCTGGTCAGGCACGGCGAGGTCGACAACCCTGACCAAGTGGTGTACGCCGACCTGGCCGGCTTCGGGCTGAGCGACATGGGCCGGCGCCAGGCGACCTGGGCGAGTGCCCATCTGGCCGCGCATCCGATCACCGCCGTCTACGCCTCGCCGCTCGATCGGGCCCGCGAGACAGCGCATGCCATCGCCCTACCTCACGGGCTCGAGCCGCTCGTGCTGCCGGAGGTGACCGAGTGGGCACTGATGTGCAGGTGGGCCGGCCTGCCCTGGGCGGATCTGGACATCCACTTCCCCGGGGAGTTGGGCGCCTACCTGAGAGATCCCGTTGCCCTGGACTTCGCTCCCGAATCGGTGACGGAGCTCGCCCTCCGGGTCGGGAGAGCGGTCGATGACCTGGCCGATCGCCATCCCGGACAGGAGGTCGTGGTGGTGTCCCACCAGGATCCGATCCAGGCTGCCCGGCTGCAGCTGACCGGGCGGCACCTGGGCCGGCTCCACAAGGACAAGCCTCGCCATTGCGAGGTGATCAGCCTGGCACGATCCGAAGGATGGCGCCAAGCCTCTCGAGTAGCCCCAACCGAAGCAGGTAGGACGACCCGTACTACCACCGACTTCTGAATAGTGGCCAGTGGCCGGTTGCCAGTGGCCAGTGGGTGACCCCGAGGTGGTCAACTTCGTTGCAGCCCTTGAGCCTCTTGGGTTACCCGCATCATTCCCGTATTTCAACATTCACTGACCACTGAACACTGACCACATCTCCGGTGCGGAGTTGCTCGATCAGGGCGGTGTCCGTCTCGAACGCCAACTCGGGAAGGTCATCCAGCGCGAACCAGCCGATGTCGGAGGCGTCCGACCCCGCGACCATCTCCCCGTCCGTTGCGGTACCGGCGAACCAGATGCACACGCTCACCTTGGCCGGATCGTGGAAGTTGGTGGCCACGAACACCGGGGGGCCTATCGTCGCGACCAGACCGGTCTCCTCAAGAAGCTCCCGCGCGGCGGCATCGCGCACATCCTCGCCGTAGTCCACGTAGCCGGCCGGGATCGACCAGCGCCCGGACCGGGTGGCGCCCGGCCCGCGCTCGACCAGAAGCACCCGGCCGGCATGGTCCCGCAGGAGTACCGCGGCCGCCAGCTGCGGGGCCCGGAACTCGATGCGGCCACAGTCCGGGCACACCCCTCGCTCCCGGCCGTACATCTCGGCCCGGTCGAGTTCGGCCCCGCAAGCAGGACAGAAGACGGCCTCTCCGGGCCACTCACCCTCGTATCTCGCTACCACGGCGGTCATCGTACCGGTCGGCTTCTGTTCGGCCCACAGGTGCGCCACAATGGGGCCATGCCGTATAGGGTGCCGCTGGCGGCGCTTCTCGTCCTCCTGAGCGGGCTGCTCTGGGCCGCTCAGGTCCTGTTCGGAACGTCACCCTGGGAAGCCGGCGCCGCCTCGCTGGTGACCATCGGGCTCGTGATCGAGGCCGCGGTGCTCGTAGTCGCCATGCTCCTGTCGCCAGGACGATGGGTCCGCACCGCGCTCACCGTGGTCGGAGCCGGCTGGGCGCTGACGGCCCTCCTGACGCCGATCGGCGTCCTCTGGGGTCTGGCGCTGTCGACCGGCGCGGCGGGAGCCGGGCTGGCGTGGACACGGTCGCTCGACGAGTGGTTCCATCCGGTGAAGCCGGACCGAGTACCTACGGTGGCCACGGTCCTGGCGCTCGGCCTGGTGTGGATACCTGGTATCACCGGCCGGTTGGGAGCGCCCGAGGTCACGGTCGGCGGCTGGGTCCTGGTGGGGTTCGGGCTGGTGGCGGGATGGGCCTACGCCCGGGCCGTCAGCGGATCCCTCTGGGTGGTCCGGCTGGGCGTCCTGCCGCTGGGCGTCCTCGCCTCGCTCGGGCTGGCCCCCTGGGCGGCGGCGTTGCTGGTAGCGGCTTCCGCGGTGCTCACCTACCTGGCGTGGACGCCGGACGCCCGTATGGCCACCGAACCTCCGCAGCCACGACGGGGCAAGTCCGTATCGATCCTGCCCGAAGTGACCCCGCCGGGGCTCATGGAGGCGGCCGGCTACAGCCGATCGGGCCGGCCCCTGGACGAGCCCGACTGAGGATGGTCCGCCTGCGCTACACCTTCGCGGTGCCGGTCGGGCTGGCCGCGCTGATCGGAGGTTTCATCGGCGGGACCGTCGCCCGCGTGGGATGCCTCGATAGCTCATGCGACACCCTGTCCGTCCTGCTGGTCGCAGCGGTGTCAGCGCTCGTCGCCGCCACCGGGGTCGGGATCGTGGTGGTCCTGGCCGACCGATCCCTGAGGGAATGGCGGTCGGAGAGCCGGGATACACCCGGCGGTGACCTCCCTGCCCCCCAGGATGCCCGGGAGACGGAAGCCGGCGACCGGCCCGGCGCCGAGCGCGGCCGGCGAGGATCCCTGTGGGACATGGCTCTGGTGGGGCTGGTGGTCGGAGCCGGCGCTACCTTCGTGCTGGGCGCGGTGGCCCTCGGCGTGGGCGCCTTGATGGGGCGTATCCCCCTCGTCCTCTGGCTGCTCCTCGCCCTGGCCGCGGTCTCGCTGGTGGGCACCGTGGGCCTGGCGATCACCCTCATCGTATTGCGGGTCCGGAGGCCGACAGCCTGAGTCAGTGGTCAGTGGTCAGTGGTCAGTGGTCAGTGGATCTTGGAACCCACGGACGACAAGCACACCCACCAGGCTTAGGGGCTAACGGAACCCGACTACCCCAAGGTCGCTTACTGGCCACTGGCCACTAGCCACCGGCCACTAGCCCGGTCCGAAGATGAGCACCACGTTGTGCCCGCCGAACCCGAACGAGTTGGTCATGGCGTACGCAACCTCCGCCTCGCGCGGCTCGTTGGGAACGTAGTCGAGGTCACAGTCGGGATCGGGCGTGGTGTAGTTGATGGTGGGCGGGATGATCCCGTGGTTGATCGCCTGGATGCAGAAGATCGACTCCACGGCGCCGGCACCGCCCATCAGGTGTCCGGTCATCGACTTGGTGGAGGAGACCGGGACGTACCGGGCCACCTTCTCGCCCAGAGCCAGCTTGATCGCCTGGGTCTCGGTGACGTCGTTGGCCTTGGTCGAGGTGCCGTGGGCGTTGATGTAGTCCAGCTGTCCCGGCTCCATTCCGGCCGAGGCGAGGGCAGCTTCCATCGCCCGCGCCGCCCCTTCCCCGCCCGGACGGGGCAGGGTCACGTGATGGGCATCGGACGTCATCCCGTACCCGATCACCTCGGCATGGATCCGGGCACCCCTGGCGAGTGCGCGTTCACGATCCTCGAGTATCACGCACACACCACCCTCCGACATGACGAAGCCGTCCCGATCCGCATCGAACGGGCGGGAGGCGCCGGTCGGATCCTCGTTACGGGTGCTGAGCGCCTTGCTGCTGTTGAAGGACCCGATGCCGAATTCGCAGATGGTGGCCTCGGCTCCGCCCGCCAGCATGACATCGGCGGCGCCCCGCCGGATTATCTCGGCGGCGTCGCCGATGGCGTTGGCCGATGCAGCGCACGCCGTCACCACGCATGTCACCGGCCCGCGCATGTTGAAGCGGATGGAAGCCACCCCGGCCGCCTCGTTGGGGATGATCATCGTGACCGCCAGCGGGCTGATCCGGGAAGCCCCCCGGTCCAGCATCACCTTGATGTGATTGTCGAAGGACAGCATCCCCCCGAGGCCGGATCCGACCACCACCCCGGCCCGGTGGGAGTCCGAACTATCGGCCACGAAGTCGAGGTCTGAGTCGTCCATGGCCTGCTGGGCGGCGCATACGAAGAGCTGTGCCGAGCGGTCGAGCCGGCGCGCCTCCCTCCGGGGGATGACGAGTTCCGGATCCCAGCCCCGGACCTCACCGGCGAATTTGGTTTGGACGCCGGAAGGATCGAACTGGGTGATAGGACCGATCCCCGACTCACCGGCCAGGGCCGCCTTCCAGGTGTCTTCGACCGTGTGACCGAGCGGCGTGATGGCGCCCATACCGGTCACCACCACCCTCCGGGCCTCCGCGCGCATGGACGACCCCCGAATAACCCTCTTACGAGGAGAGCTTGGCGACCACCAGATCGACCGCCTCGCCCACCGACGTTATGTTCTCGGCCTCCTCGTCGGGAATCTTGACGCCGAACTCGTCCTCGAGGGCCATCAGTAGCTCGACCACTCCCAGCGAATCCACCTCGAGGTCCTCCTCGAAAGTCGCCGCGTCCGTGATCTTGTCGGCATCGAGGCCCAACTCGTCAACGAGCAGATCCCGCATCTTGGCCTGAACTTGCGAGCGATCCATGTTGCTTGTCTCCTTGATGTGATTGCGTTGCGGGGTCCCGACTCAGAGGACGAGACCGCCGTCGACGACCAGAACTTGGCCGGTTATGTACGAAGCGCCGTCCGAGACCAGAAACGCCACGGCCGAAGCTATCTCCTCGGCCCGTCCGATCCGGCGGAGGCTGGTCGTAGAGCGTACCTGCTCCAGGAACGAGTCCGGCAGACCGGACGTCAGTTCGGTCAGCACGAAGCCCGGCGCGACCGCGTTTACCGTAACCCCTCTGGAACCGACCTCCCTGGAGAGGGACTTGGAGAAGGCGATCACCCCCGCCTTGGAGGCGGCGTAGTTGGTCTGGCCCGGATTGCCGACCAGGCCGGACACGGAGGCGATCGACACGATCCGCCCCCACCTCTCCCTCAGCATTCCCCGCAGCACCGCCTTGCTGCACAGGTAGACGGACTTCAGGTTTATCTCCAGCAGCCGGTCCCAGGCGGCCTCCTCCATACGCAGCAGCAGGTTGTCGTCCGTGGTACCGGCGTTGTTGACCAGGACGGTCGGACGGCCGAACCTGTCCTCCACTTCCGACAACAGCCTGGTCACGTCGTCCGCCCGGCTCACATCCGCGCGGAATGCGGCCGCCGAGCCCCCAGCCTCTCCGATGCTCTCCACCACCTCGTCGGCCGGCCCGGGCCGGCTCCGGTAATTGACCGCCACGGTGTAGCCCTGGCCGGCCAGGGATAGAGAGATGGCCCGCCCGATCCCTCGGGAGCCACCGGTCACCAAGGCCAACCTGCTCATTCGAGCTCAAGCCTCCCGAAGGACTCGAAATTGGCCGCCAGCAGGTCCCACACCGACTCCTCGGTACCGGGAAGCTCGTCATCGACCTCGCTGACGGGCGTGACCCGCTCGCCGAACCGCACCGCGGCGGCCGCCCACGTGAGACCTCCACCGAAGGCTGCGAACACCAGGTTGGCACGGGGAGGAACCCGCCTGGCCTCGATGGCCTCGGTCAGCGCGATCGGGATGGTGGCGGCGCTGGTGTTCCCGTAGGCATGGATGTTGAGGAAGACCCGGGCGGGATCCAGCCTGAGCCGACGGGATGTGGCGTCGATGATCCGCTGGTTGGCCTGGTGGGGTATGAGGAGGTCGATGTCGACGAGATCCCATCCGGCCTGGCGTACCACCGCTTCCGAGGCATCCGCCATGGCGGTCACGGCCCGCCGGAACACGTCCGATCCCTGCATAACGATCCGGGGAGGTGTGACGGCGGAGCCGGGCTGGACGGTGCCGTCCCCGTTGACGGACAGGAGATCGGCCATGTTTCCGTCCACCCCCAACTCGGAGCCGAACACTCCGGCCTCGGTATCGGTCGGCTGGAGGACGACCGCTCCCGCCCCGTCACCGAACAGGATGCAGGTGGCGCGGTCCGTGTAGTCGAGCACCCAGCTGAGCCGTTCTACGCCGACCAGCACCACAGTGTCGGCGACCCCGGCCCGAACGAGGGCGTCGGCGGTCACGTAGGCGTATACGAACCCCGAACAGTTGGCGTTGAGGTCCATGGCGCCGGCGTTGACCGCCCCCAGCTTGGCCTGAACGTAGGAAGCGGAGGCGGGAATGATCGACTCCGGGGTACAGGTCGCATTGATGACGAGATCGATGCTCTCCATCTCTACGCCGGCCGCGGCGATGGCGCGGCGAGCGGCCAGCTCGGCCATGTCGCTGGCGGCCACGTGGGAGATGCGCCGCTCCTTGATGCCGCTGCGAGAGGTGATCCACTCGTCGCTGGTGTCGACCAGCTGCTCGAGGTCGGCGTTGCTGAGGACGGTCGGAGGAAGGGCCTTACCCCAACCGGTGATCTCGGCGTACCTCATCCATCCCTCTTCTCATGGCGGCCGGCCTGGTTCGCCGGCAGGCATCGATACGACAGGGAAGCCCCTTCTTCGGATGGATGGGCAGGCCGGCAGGGCCTCGCGCAGGCAACTCTAGTAGGTGGTCTGTCTGTGGAATGGCGGTGCGGGCTCATGGCCGGTCGAGGCGGCTGGCGACCTCCTCGACCTCCGAAATGGACGACGCAACCAGGACCCGGCATCCCCGGACGGCCCGCCTGGCCAGGCCGGCCGTCACGTCCCCGGGACCGACGTGGACGAAGGCTTCGATCCCGGCGTCCGCCATACCCCGGAGGGTCTCCCCGAACCGCACCGGCGCGGTGATCTGGAGGCCGAGCAACTCCTTGACATCTTCCCCATCCATAGGTCGGGCGGTCACGTTGGCCCATACGGGGAAGGCGAGGGGGCGGATCCCCACGCCGACAAGCGCGTCGGCCAGCCTCGACACCGCCGGTTCCATGAGCGGGGTATGGAAGGCCCCCGCCACGTCGAGTTGGATCGCCCGCCGGATGCCCAGGTCACGGGCGTTGCCGACCAGCCAGCCGATGTCGTCGAGCGCGCCGGCCGCCACCACCTGGCCCGGGGCGTTGAGGTTGGCCACCCAGAGCCTGCCGCCCTCGCGCCTCCGCTCGGCGGCGACCTGGCGGGCCACCTCATCCGACACGCCTAGGAGTGCGGCCATTCCGGAACCCACCCGAGCCACCGCGTCAGCCATGGCGCGGGCTCTCCGGTCCACCAGCCCGAGCCCGGTCTCGAACGAGAAGGCTCCGGCCGCCGCCAGCGCCGTGTACTCCCCGAGCGAGTGCCCCGCGGCCGCCGCCGGGGGGCGAGCCACCCGTTCGCTGAGTTCCGTCCAGAGCTGGTACGCCAGGGCGTAGAGGGCCGGTTGGGCGTGTTCGGTGGCGGTCAGCTTCTCCTCCGGCCCGTCCAGGCACACCTCTCGGAGGGACCATCCCAGCACGCGGTCCGACGCGTCGACCAGCCGGTCGGGACGAGCGTCGAAGAGATCGGCGCCCATGCCCACCCGCTGGCTTCCCTGGCCCGGAAACAGAACCGCGTACCTCACTGTTGATCTTCGACCTGACGTCCCGCCACACGGTTACCGCGCCGGCGCCCGGCCGCTCGGTTCAACCGGCGCGGAGGTAACGGTTGAGGGCCATGCGTATCGGCCTCGGAACGGTGTCGGCGATAGCGCTGATCAGGTCGATCATCACGGTGAGTGCCTGGTCGGGGCCGTCCCAGTGCTCCCTTACCACCGCCACACCCACCTCCTCGATGACGTGGCGCAACGCCAGGGCCATCAGCAGGATGTCGTCGGTCTTGCCCAGCACGGGAATGAAGTCGGGTACCACGTCGATCGGCGAGAGGGCGTAGGCCGCGGCTATCCCGGCAAAGATCTTGGCGCGGGCCGGCACGCGGGGATCCCCGGCTAGGCGAGCCACCAGCTTGCCCACGTTGGGCACCAGCATGACCGCCTCCCGGATGAGCGCTCGCGTGCGCTCATCCGCCATCCTTGCTTCCAACCAGTCACGTATCACAGCAGGCTCTCCCGGGCGTGAAGTCCGGCGCCGATGACGCCGGCGTCCTCCTTGAGGGCAGCGCATACTATCGGCGTCGGGTCCCGGTGGTCGGATCCCTCCAGCGCATCCCGGAACGAGTCGCGGGCGGCATCCAGGAACAGGCCCCCGACCTCCGACACGCCCCCGCCGACGACCACGATCTCGGGATCCATGGCCGCCACCAGCCCGGCGATGCCGACCCCCAACCACATGGCCACCTCCTGAAGCGCTACGACGGCGTCGGGATCGCCTTCCGTCGCGGCCCGGGTCAGGTGCCGTCCGGCCGGCGACTCCCCGAGGGCCAGCTTGGCGACCAGCCCTCCCGGACGCGCCGCAGCCAGGTCCCGGGCCATCTGATCGAGCCGGCGTCCCGAGGCGAATGTCTCCCAGCATCCTCTCTGGCCGCACGTGCAGCGGGGCCCTCCGACATCCACGGGGATGTGCCCCACCTCTCCGGCGAACCCGCGCCCGCGGTAGGGGCGGCCGTCGATGATCCACGCACCGCCGATGCCGGTCCCGAGGGTGATCATGCAGACGTGCCGGTAACCCCGGGCTGCACCCACCCGCGCCTCGGCCAGGCCGGAGACGTTGGCGTCGTTGTCGACCACGGTGGGAAGGCCCAATTCGGCCTCGAAGATCTCCCGGAAACGAACCTCACGGCCCTCCACGTTGGGACCCCAGACCAGGATCCCCGCCTCGGCGTCCACCAGGCCGGCGGCGCCGATCCCGACCGCCTTGACGCGGGGACCGAGCAGGGAGTGCGCCACCTCGACCGGCACGGTCTCCATCTCGGCGGCCGTGGCAGGCCGGGGCATCATCAGGTGCTTCACGATCTCACCGCGCGCGTCGACATGAGCGAACGCCATCTTGGTCCCGCCCAGATCGATACCCAGGGTCAGGTCAGGGTCGTCCATCAGCCTCGGCGCCAGGTTGGTTCTCGGGCCACTCCCACAGATTACGGGCTCGGCGTCCCATCTCGGAGGACGACTGCTCCGGATCTTGACCGGACCCACGGACCCGGTCGCTCAGATCCCGGTGTTCGTCAACGCCGGCAAATCCGGCCCGATTCACAGGAGTCCGGAAAAAGTTAGGTCTAATCGGGAAGAAATCTCAGCAGATATATGTTAGATTATATGACTAGCAAGCACCGGTGGGCGGTCCGACGGGCCGATCCCACCACAATCAGAGAGAAGGAGCACGCAGATGCAGCTGGTACGCACCCGACCCTTCAAGTTCGTCCCGGACATCGAGTCTCTGTTCGAGAGCTTTCCCTTCGCCGGGACCCATCCTTTGAGCACCCGCGATCGGCTGGAGGAGCCGACCCTGGTGCCCCGAGTGGACGTCATCGAGTCCAGCACCGACATCACGGCCCGTTTCGAGATCCCCGGATTCGAGTTGGCCGACCTCGAGGTCACGGTCGAGGACAGCGTGCTGACCGTCAAGGGCTCCCGTACCCACCAATTGCCGGAGGGCTCCGCCTACCTGCACCGGGAGTTGGCGGATGGCGGATTCTCCCGCTCCATCACGCTGGCCGGGAATGTGGACAGCGACCAGGTGACCGCCCGGCTGGCCAACGGCATCCTGGAGGTGGTGGTCCAGAAGCAACCCGATGTCCTCCCCAGGACCATCCGGATCGAGGCTCCTTGAGCGCTCCGTCCGTCATCTGAGACCAGACAAGACCCTCCCCCCCCCCGTTCCGGCGTACCCTCCGACGCCGGAACGGGCGCGTCCAGGGTCTCTAGCCTGAAGCCTCGGGTTGGTGATGGCGCTCGAACCAGGCATGCACCTCGCTTATGAACAGACGGGCCTGCTCCATTGCCTCCGAAGCGTCCGGCTCCTTCCACCTGTCCATGGTGGCGTGGTCGTAGTCGGCCTCAACCCGGCTCTTGGCCAGGTCCGAGAGCAAGCCCGCCACCTCACCAGGGAAGTCGGAGCCCTGCACCGCCATCCGTCCGAACAAGTTCCTCACGCCTTGGTGGGACTTGGGTCCTTCCCTGTTATACGCGATCACCGCCTGGGCGGCATAAAAGGCGGCGTAGTAGGCCAACGACACGGCGACACGGTAAAGCCCTTCCCGGTGATTGATCCGGGCGTGACGGAGGGTATCGTCGGCGTGGCCACCAGAGCGAAGGCTTCCTCCACGTAGGTCATGCCACGCGCAACGCCTCGGCGCGGACGTTCCGGTAGAACATGGTGTCCCATTTCTCGAACTGCTCGGTGTGGCACACATGGATCTCGATGAATCCACCCTTCGCCGTGCCGACGTATTCCATGAATACATCCTTCACCAAGGTGCTGTACCGGTCGTCCCGCCTGGGTGTTCTCTCCGACGTGACCAGGAGCAAGTCCAGATCCGATTCATTCCAATGGTCTCCGCGCGCCCGAGAGCCGTAAAGCCACACGCTCTCCAGGACGTCGCCGTATTTCTCCCGCGCCCGTTCGGCCACCGACCGGGCGGTCGCCATCGCTTCTTCCCGCGTTGACCACGGATCTTCGAGCTCGGTGACATTGAGTTCGGTGGAATCATCCATGCCCGATCCCTTCTCCGGCAGGCGGATCCCCGGCCCTTATCGTATACGGACCGTCCATGTTGCCACCGGACCGAGCCGCAGTGGTCAGCTCCCTTCGGCCCGCTTCCGCAGCCCCCGCAGGGCCGTGCCCACGATCTGCTTCTCGGCCTGGCTGAGGAGGTATCCCGGGATGTCGAATCCGGGCACCACCCTCAGCATGTAGACGGCCGTGGTCCCCTCTCCGAGCTCGCGGAACTCGTACGATCCTTCCAACTCGAGGACATCCCGGCCCGGCTCGGCGGTCCAGCGGATCGTGTGGGGCGGGTCGTAGGTGTAGCGGAAGGTGACCTCGATCTGGCGGATCATGGCATCCACCACGAGGGTGGCTCTGACGGGCCGGCCATCGGCGTCCTTCTCGTGGACCGAGACCTGCCGCACACCGCCCGCCCATTCGGGAAAGGCCTCCACATCGGCCGCCACTTCGAAACACCTGGCCGGTGGGGCGTCTATCTCAATGGCTTGGAGAGTCGACCTGGACACTCGCTGGACCCATCCTTCCGAACCGGCGGGGACACCGTGATCACCCCTCGTTACCGATAGGCGCTCGGGGGATGTCGCCCGTTCAGGACGGGGGACTCTCCCGCACGATCTCCAGCACCTCTTCCCCGAATAGTGCCAACTTAGTAGGACCGACCCCGTTCACCGCCAGCAATTCTTGCTCGTCCCGCGGCCGTCGGGCCGCTATCTCCTCGAGAGTTCGATTCGAGAAGAGGCGGTAGGCCGGGACCTCGAGCGCCCTGGACCTGTCGCGACGCCAGGTCTTGAGCCTCTCGAACAACTCGGGATCGACCCCCACCGGTGTAGCGGTTGCCTTCGCCGCGGCCGGCGCCCGCGCGGTGGAGCTCCGGGTCTCCCGAGGCGGCCGGCCTCGCATCTCGGCAAGGAACCGCGAGGGACGGCGAGCGTCGGCCACCACCACGGCCTGCCGGCGGGCTCGGGTGATGGCGACGTAGAGGATCCGGCGCTCCTCCTCAACGTTCTCCGACAGGTCATGGGGCATCAGGCCCCGATCGGCCCCGAATACCAGCACCCGGTCCCACTCCATGCCCTTGACCCGGTGGACCGTGGAGAGCGTGACACCGTCCCGGACCTCTCCGCCGCCGCGGTGTCGCGCCAGCACCGCCCGCAGCTCCTCCTCGAACGTCCCCACCTCGCGGTACACCGAGGCCGTGCGAAGGAGCGCCACCAGGTCGTCGGCGTGACCGGCCTTGTCCACCCGGGTCCGGTTGCGATCCAGCAGGTGGGCCGACCGTCCCAGACCGATGCCATCGATCAGCCGCCGGAGCACGGGGCCGACCTTTCCGTCCCTTGCCTTGCCGGCCAGCCCGGCGATGTCATGAACCCACGTGAGCCATGCCTCCGCCTGGCGTCCCTCCAAGCCCTCGGCCAGCTCCCCGAGATCCGCCAGCGAGTACGCACCGAGTTGTAGGCGCCGGTCCGCCAGGCGGTTGAGGCCCCGGGAGGGGCGGCGGACCGCCTGTAGCAGGTCCAGGCGCCCCATCTCCTCCGGGCGGAGCCCCAGGCGAATCCAGGCCAGCACCGACCTCATCACCGACCGGTCGAGCAGTCCGGGTTCGATCCTGGAGTTCAACGGCAGCCCGGCCCGGTCCAACCCGGCCAGCACGGGGAGGAGGGCCGAATTGATCCGGGCCAGCACCGCCACCTCACCGGGAGGGACGCCGTCCGCCAGCCAGGCGCGAACCCGGTCGATCGCCTCCCCGGTCACTTCCGGATCGGGCCGCTCGAGGATCAGGAGGCGGTCGGTCCCGTCCGGCGAGCCGGGCGCCGGCCTGACGGCCTTCGGCACCCGGACCCGGTTGCGGACGAGCAGATGGTTTCCGGCGCCGATCACAGCCGCCGGCGACCGGTAGTTCACTTCCAGGGCGTGCTCCGCCGCCCCCGGGAAGAGGCGGTCGAAGTCCACCAGGAAGCGCGGGTCCGCCCCCGCATACCCGTAGATGGTCTGGTCGTCATCCCCGACCCCGAACACGTTGAGGCACGGCGACGACAGCACCCGGAGCAACAACACGTAGGCGGGTGTGAGGTCCTGGAACTCGTCGACCAGCAGGTGCCTGCATCGGGACTGCCAACGAGCCCGGAGGTCGGGATCCCGGAGCAGCAGCTCTATGGCTCGGTAGATCTGCTCGTCGTAGTCCACCAGGCCGTGCCGTTCGAGCCGGTAGCGGTAGCGCCTGAAGACCTCCGCGAAGCCCGGGATGTCGTCGCGGCCCTCCTCCACCTCGGCCGGATCCGCCAGTCCCAGGCGGGCGTCCGACAATGCCTCCAGGTAGGGGCCGATCACGTCCTTGTTGAGAACGGGCCGGCTCGGTACGAGTCCCCGAAGACGTCCCCGGACCTCTCCTTCGTCGAGGAGGCGGGCGTCCGGCAGGGCTTCCCTGACTATCGCCCACCCGAGGGAGTGGATGGTCCGGATGTGGAGGTCCTGCCTCGCCAGACGCTCCCTCATCTGTGCCGCGGCCCGGTTGTTGTAGGCGACCGCGGTCACCAGGCCCGGCTCGACCCCCCGGTGGTCGACCAGGTGGGCTAGCCGGGCCAGGAGGGTCCGGGTCTTACCCGATCCGGCGGTGGCGATGATGCGGGCGGGGCCGGCGCCGTGCTCGACGGCCGCCCGCTGGGCGGGATCCAGTTCCGGGTCGAGCCTTGCCGGCGAGCCGCCCGGACGGAGACGGCCCATCGAGACCGACTCGGCATGCACCACAGGCAGGTCGAGCGGCTCCCGCGGGCCTCCGTCCACCCAGGCCGGCTCGCCGTTCCGGAGGACAATGTCGGCGGGGCCACCCTCGGCGGCGCCCAGCCCGGCGGCCTTCGAGCCCCACCACCACACCGGGGTGTCCCTGCGGCAATCCCAGTTGTTGGCCCAGACCAGGAAGTGGAGCCGCTCCCTGAGGATGGTGAAGTCCGTCCCGAGCTGCCACAGCGGGCGCTCCTCCATGACCGGGCGGCGGAGTTCCTCCTGGTCGACAGCCAGTTCGACCGCTACCGGCTCTCTGGCCGACCAGCCCCGATGGAGCCGGTCCACCGTCCCGGCCAGCAACTCGGGCGAGTCCAGCAGGTCCTGGTCCACGCGCACCCTGGGCAGCCCTTCGATCGGATCGGGGTCGCCGGGGTTGACGACCACCCCGCGCCCCAGCTCTACCGGCCCCGGGAACACCATGCCGACAACGTACCACCGGACGGTGACACTTCAGCGGTGGCGCACCGCGCGGGCCGTGGCCCGGAAGTAACCGACATTGCGGCAGACGGTACGTCCCACCCGCCACTCGTGTGCCTGGGGCTGGTGGATGTCACCGAAGTAGTGGTAACGGGGCCGGTGGGTCGCTAGGTAGTCCAGCACCACCGGGGACGACCGCTCCAGCATGCCCGTCACCACGTCCCGGCGGAGCGGCGCCACCGAGGGGGCGACATGGGTGCAGAGAATGTCCACCGGTCCCAGAGCATCGAGCTTGGTGGCCATCGCCTCGTGCGACACCTCACCCCGGGCCCGGGCCGGGGTCGGCACCCCTCCGCCGGCGAACCCGACCGAGTAGCCCTCGATCTCGACCACCTCGCCATCCACCAGCATGACCTCATCCGCCAGCGCTGCCGCCATCTCCTCCGGCCAGTCCACGTTGCCGTATATCACGTAGGCCTGCTCGGCCGGAAGCAGCGCCCGGCTCGCCGCCCGGTACTGGCGGCGTACCTCGGCTCGGATGCGTTCGGCCAGATCGAACTCCCGTCCCTCCTGGACGCGGCGCCACAGCCTGCGGTTGGCCGGCCAGTCGCCGGTCCTTCGGTTACGGATGAACTCGAGGGCGTACTCGGAGCCGTACACGTCGGCGGCGATGCCCCGGCCGGTGCGGTAATCCACGAAGTTGAGCAGATCCCCCAGCACCAGGAGAGGCCCTCCGCGTGAGGCAACCCGGGCCAATTCGGTGAAAGCTCCATGAACGTCGCTGACGATCAGCACCGGCCACCACGATCATCGCCATCCTGTAACCCGACGGCCGGCGGCCTTCGATCGGGCGGGAGGAGCATGTCGGCAAGGCTAGTGGTCTGCCCGAACTGGTCACCCAATCTATGATTGGCGCGCATGGAAACAGCTATAAACTGCGTCAGCAGACGGATAACCCAGGAACGCTCGCAGGGCGGCTCGCAGGCCATGCTCTACGCCACCGGCCTCACGCCCGGCGATATGTCGAAGGCCCAGGTCGGGATCGCCTCGATGTGGTACGAGGGCAACAGCTGCAACATGCACCTCGACGAGTTGGCTGCGCACACCAAACAGGGCGTCACCGAGGCCGGCCTGGTCGGGATGCGCTTCAACACCATCGGGGTGTCGGACGGGATGTCGATGGGAACCGACGGCATGTCCTACTCGCTCCAGTCGAGGGACCTCATCGCCGACTCCATCGAGACCGTCATGAGCGCCCAGTGGTACGACGCCAACATCTCGATCCCGGGCTGCGACAAGAACATGCCGGGGGCGGTCATGGCGATGGCCCGCCTCGACCGTCCGGCGCTGATGATCTACGGGGGCACCATCCGGGCCGGCGTGAACCGCCACGGCAACCCGATCGACATCGTGTCGGCCTTCCAGTCCTACGGCGAGGCCATCGCCGGCCGCCTGAGCGAGGGCGACCGGCTCGACGTGGTCCGCAATGCCTGCCCCGGCGCCGGCGCCTGCGGGGGCATGTACACGGCCAACACGATGGCCGTGGCGATCGAGGCGATGGGGATGAGCCTCCCCTACAGCTCCTCCACTCCGGCGACCGACCCGGGCAAGGCGGCCGAGTGCCGGGCGGCGGGTACGGCCATCCGCAGGCTCCTCGAGGAGGACATCCGCCCCCGTGACATCATGACCCGGGCGGCGTTCGAGAACGCCATGGTCATCACCATGGTGCTGGGCGGCTCCACCAACGCGGTGCTGCACCTGATGGCGATCGCCCATTCGGCCGGGGTCGACCTGGACATCGAGGACTTCCAGCCGGTCAGCGACCGCATCCCCTTCCTGGGCGACCTCAAGCCCTCCGGCCGGTACGTGATGGAGGACCTGCACGAGGTGGGCGGGACGCCCGCGGTCTTGAAAATGCTGCTGGAACGGGGCGTGATCGACGGCGACTGCCTGACCGTGACCGGCCGCACCATGGCCGAGAACCTCGCCGACCTGCCGGGCCTGGCGGAGGGCCAGCTGGTGATCGCTCCCTGGGACAACCCGGTGAAGGACTCCGGCCACATCCAGATCCTCCGAGGCAACCTGGCCCCCGACGGAGCGGTCGCCAAGATAACCGGCAAGGAGGGCCTCTCCTTCACGGGCACGGCGTTGCCCTACGACAGCGAGGAGGACATGCTGGCCGCCCTGGAACGGGGCGAGATCGGACCAGGCTCGGTGATCATCATCCGCTACGAGGGTCCGAAGGGCGGGCCGGGCATGCCCGAGATGCTCACCCCTACCTCGGCCATCATGGGCGCCGGTCTGGGACAGGACGTAGCCCTCATAACCGACGGCCGCTTCTCGGGCGGCTCGCACGGTTTCATCATGGGCCATGTCTGCCCCGAAGCCCAGGAGGGCGGCCCGATCGCGCTGGTGGAACCCGGGGATCGGATCTCGATCGACGCGGTCGCCCGGTCCATCACCCTCGACGTTTCCGAGGCCGAGCTGGCTGACCGTCAGGCGGCCTGGACGCCCCCGCCGCTGAAGGCCACCCGGGGCACCCTGGCCAGGTACATCCGGACGGTGTCGACGGCAAGCACCGGATGCGTGACCGACGCCTGAGTGGTCAGTGGTCAGTGGTCAGTGGGGGCTGTAGCTCGGAAGTGACTCGGACAACCCAACAGGCCTAAAGGCCGTAGGGGACTTGATGACCCTGGGTCGGCCACTGGCCACTATTCGGCCGGGGGTGTCTCGCTGTCCACGATGCCGACCGCCACGCCGGCCGGGTCCGAGAACACGGCAAAGGTCACGGCGCCGGGAATGCTCTTCACCGGCATGACTACCCCGGCGCCGGCGGCCACCGCCCGGTCCAGGTAGCCCTGGATGTCGTCGACCTCGATGTAGATCATCACTTGGTTCTCCCCGGTGGGCGAGGCTTCGATACCGCCGTTGATCCCGGTCTCGGCGCCGGTGTTCACGAGGCCGTATTCCATCTCTGTCGCCAGCTCGATCTGCCATCCGAAGACTTCCCTGAAGAAATCCCGGCTCTTCTCGGGCTCCACGGACTGGATCTCGAAGTGGACCACGGGGTTGGGCATGGCATCCTCCTACGGTTCGCTGCGGCCGGAGAGCCACGGTAGCGCAGGGATCAACCTACCCAACGGATGGACGGATACCGGGCAGGAGGTCGGGACCGACCACAACCTGCATCAGGATGTCTCTAGCCGGAAGTTACAGGTCCGGGCGCGCCGTGAGGGAATGTGGTCATATGAGTCCGAGGGCCCTTGCCAGGAAGGTCGCCATCTCCGCGCGCGTCACCGGTTTCCCGGGGCAATACCTCGGCGGGTCCAGGGCGCATCCGGCGGTTACACCGGCGGCGGCGAGGGCGTCGATTTGGGCCTGGAGGGTGTTGCCTGCGGTGTCGACGAACCCGTAGGCGGGTGCGGCCGCCAGGTTGAACGCCCTTACGAGAAAGGCGGCCATCTCCGCCCGGCTAACGGTCCTGTCAGGGCAGAACCGTAATGGTTTGAGGGCGCACCCGGCGGTGACTCCCAGTTCGGCCAGCTGGTCCGCGTAGGGCGCCCACCATTGGCCGGCGTCCACGTCGGCGAACCTGTTGGACGCCCGGGTGGCGGGGTTAGTGCGGTCGAGGACCCGTACCAGCCAGACCGCCATCTCCCAGCGTTTCAGCGGCTCGCGAGGGCACAGACCCTGATCGCAGCCCGTGCCGTCGAAGATGCCGGGTACCGCTCGGCGGAGGGCGTCTATCGCAGGTTGGTGAACCCCGGCGTTCTCGCCCGGACTGGAACCAACCCCGCGGTCCGGACCCGCCGGTAGCACCACCGGAGAGCCACCCCAGCATTCCACCGATCCATCGGTTCGCACTCCGCATGAATCCGCCCCGCTGGCAGAGACCGCGGTGAACGAACCGGGAGGCGCGTCAGCTTGCCCCCACCGGTTGTCGCCCCAGCAGTCGATGGTCCCGTCGGTCCGCAGCCCGCAGGAGTGCCCACCGCCGACCGAGACCGCACTGAACGACCCCGAAGGAGGATTTTCCAGCCCCTGGGCGTCCTCGCCCCAGCAGACGATCGAACCATCCGTCCGCAACCCGCACTGGGACGAGTTGCCGGCAGAGATCTGGCCGAACGGCCCTGAAGGCGGATCCCTCTCCAGCTTCTCCAACGTCTCCCGGGAATAGGGTCCTCCTCCCCAGCAGGCGACTGAACCATCGGTCCGTACCCCGCATGTGTGATCGAATCCGGCGGAGACCTGGGTGAACGACCCCGGAGGCGCAGTCGCCGGCGCTCTCTCCCGGCAGAAGATGGAACCGTCCGTCCGTACCGCGCAGGTATCGAAGCCGGAGGTGTCGTCAAAGCCGGCGGGGAATCTCTCGTTGGCCGGCGGCAGATCCTCCGGGTCCCCGATGCAACGCATGATCCGCCCGCCGGTCTCGAGCCCACACGTGTATCCGGGGCCGGCCGACACGGCGGTGAACGATCCCGGAACCCCGAACTGGTTCCGGCCCCAGCAGTCGATGGTTCCGTCTGTTCGTAACCCACACCCATGCTGAGAGTCACCGGAGACCTGGGTGAACGACCCCGAGGGCCCGGTCGCCGGCTCGTTGTCCCAACAGCGGATAGAACCATCCGTCCACGGCACGCAGGCCGTGCCGCCGTGGCCGGCGAAGATGTGGGTGAACGACCCCGTGGGCGCAGTCGCCGGAAAGTACGTGAAAGTGTCGCCCCAGCAGACGACAGAACCATCAGTCCGTACTCCGCAGGCATGATCGAATCCGCCGGAGACCTGAGCGAACGACCCAGAGGGCGGCGTCGCCTGGCCGGACCCGTTCTCGCCCCAGCAGACGATGGTGCCGCCGGTCCGTAGTCCGCACCCGTAGAAGGAGCCGGCCGAGACCTGGGTGAACGATCCCGGAGGCGCGGTCGTCGGATCGGATGCGGTGCCGTCGCTGGTCGGCACCGCGTTCGAGCCCCAGCACGCCACGGACCCGTCCCTCCGTAGTGCGCACCACTGGCCGTTGCCGGAGGAGATCTGGCTGAACGACCCCGAAGGCGCGATCACCTGCCCGCGGGTGTTCTTACCCCAGCAGTCGATCATCCCGTCGGTCCGCAACCCGCACGCGTGCTGGGGGCCGGCCGAGATGGCGGTGAACGAGTCCGACGGCGCGGTCGCCTGTCCAAGATGGTCACTCCCCCAGCAGACCACGGACCCTCCGCCACGCAACCCGCACGAGTAGCCACCGCCGGTGGAGACCCGGGTGAACGAACCCGAAGGCACGGTCGCCCCGAAGTGGTCGCCCCAACACGTGACAGTCCCGTCGGTACGCACCCCGCAGCCGGCAGACACCGCAGTGAACGAACCCGAAGGAGCGAACGACCCCGACGGCCACTTCTCACTCGGCTCGCCCCAGCAACTGATGGTCCCGCCGACCCGCAACCCGCACGACCGCCTGCTGCCCGCGGCGACCTGGGTAAACGATCCCGGAGGTGCATTCGCCTGCCCGAAAAAGTTGTCGCCCCAGCAGCGGACAGTTCCGTCGGTCCGTATCCCGCAGGAATGATCGCCGCCGGCGGCGATCTGGGTGAACGATCCCGAGGGTGCGGTCGCTTGTCCTGAGTCGTCATCGCCCCAGCACGCGACGGTCCCGTCGGTCCGCACCCCGCACGAATGCGTGTCTCCGGCGGAGACCTGCGTGAACGATCCCGGGGGCGCACCGGCCTGCCCCTTCGAGTTGTCGCCCCAGCACACGACGGTGCCGTCGGTCCGCAACCCGCAGGAATGATCGCCGCCGGCGGACACGGCGGTAAAGGCCGCTCCCGCACTCTCTGCCGAGGACGCGCCGGTAGGACGGATAACGACCTTGCCAGTCACATCGCCGCCGGCCACCGCCCCGGAACCGCTGCTGGTATCCCGGTCCTCGACCGGCCCTCCGGAAGCAGCAGGGCCGTCAATGGTGGGGACCGATGCAGGCAGCGCGGTGGCCTGATCCGGCGTAGCCGGCACCGACACGACCGCCACAAACGCAACTACCACAGCCAACGGAGCCCGCCTACGGCGCCGGTCTCCTCGGATGGCCATGCACGCGGTCACTTGATCACCCCGGCACCGATCGGAACTTCACGGCGCCCGCCCGCTTTGTGCACATAACCTGCATAGGCAGTCGGACCTTAGCCAGGCGGGTCGCCCGGGTACCGTAGGTAGCGGCATGCGAAGCGTCAGCAATCTTCTGATAATCGGGGGCTTGATCGCCGTCGCGGCCGGCCTCGCAGCCCGGTTCGGGCTTCTCTCCTGGTTCGGCAACCTGCCGGGCGACATCCGCCGGGTCGGGGACCGGTCGGTCGTGTTCATCCCGCTCACCTCCATGCTGGTGGCCAGCCTGCTGCTGACCATCGTGGTCAACCTGGTGGGCCGCTTCTTCCGTGGTTAGGCGCAGCCCGGCGCGCGGTTGCGTAGAGGGTGCGGCGTGCCCGGAGAGGAGTGTGTAGGGCCGCGCGTCAGCCGTTGAGCGCCCAGTTGGCGAGGGCCTCGCTCCACAGGCCCAGCGACCCGGCCCGCTGCGCTTCCTCCCGGACCTCACGATCGCTGGAGACCACGGCAGCCGAGGCGCCCAGGCCCCCGGCTAGGTCGATCAACTCGTCGTCGGCCTTCCACCCCTCTCGCGTGTACCTGACCTCGATCCCGTTGGGGAGTGTCTCGGCACTGGTCTCGATCGCCCGGGCCGAGTCCCACACCACGGTGATCCGGGGGCGCCCCTTCGCCCGTAACTTCAGCTCGGCCAGGTCGTTCTGTAGACGATCCCGTATCTCGGGTCGGCTGAACCGATGGGACGGGTACATCTTGGCGGTGACGTTGTAGCCGTCCACCAGCAGCGTGAAGGGCCGGTCCAGCTCGATCAGCCACTCGACGGCTTGCGGGCTGTCCGGCGCTATGCCCGCCGGCAGGACGAGCGGTTCCTGGCTGGCGAGAACCGGCTCCGTCGGGACTGGCAGCGCCGGACCCGGGAAGAAAGCCCGCGCCACTTCGTCCAACTGCCGGGCTGCTTCCACCGCGTCCATGTCCGCCCACACGTTCAGCGCCCCCGGGCGGGTGGCCGGGACATGCTCGATCCGCCGTTCCCTCTCCAGGTCCCCGCGCGTCGCAGCCAGGCGTTGCCTGGTCTCCTCCAGCTCGGCGCGGGTCGCATCAAGCTCCCCGGTCAGCCGGCGTCTATCCCTTCTCAGCCGATCGCAGGCCTCGACAAGCTCGGGCTCCACCCTGGATCGAGCCTCCTCCCATGCCTGCTCCTCCCGGCGGTCGGCCTCGCGTCTGGCTTCCTCCGCCTCCCTGCGGGCTTGCCGGGCATCTCCCTTCAACTTCTTCAGATCCGACTCCAGCTCGCTGATCCGCCGCTCGTGGCGCTTGATCCGTTCCGAGTTCCAGGCGTCGCGGTGGTCTCGGCGGATCCCTTCCAGGCCGTCCTCCCATCCGTCCGGGCGCAGCAGGAAGAGCGCGGCCGCCCGCTCGTGGGGATCATCGCTCTCCGGCGAACCGCTGAACTCCCCGGCGACCTGCTCGCGCAGCCACTCGTCGCCGTCGATCTCATCGAGGAGGAGTTTCTCCAGGGGCGCGGGCAAACGCCTACCCGTGCTCTGCGCGACTCGATGCATCGACCGGGGCACGTCGCGCCACTCCATGTCCTTCAGGGTCCGGCGGGCGACCTCGACCACTTGGCGGAGGAGCCGGCGTTCCGGCTTTCGCATGCCCCAATCGTAAGCAGTAGAGGAGCCGAACTGTCAACGCCTCGACAGATGCCGCCATAAATGTTGACATCACGGCCCGCATGCTCCATACTTCAGCTACTCATGACCGGCCGCAGCCTCGTACTAGTACTTATGTAGCGCACCGTCGCAACGCGGCTGTGCGCTGAAGCCCTCCTGCCGGAGGGCTTTCTGTATGAGGGCACCACAGGACCAGCGAGACCAGCAAGGAAGCAGATGGGCATGATCACCGGCGCAGAGATACTGATCAAAGCACTCGAATACCAGGAGGTCGACACCGCCTTCGGCATCCCCGGCGGCGCCATCCTCCCTGCCTACGACCCGCTAATCGACGCCGGATTCCGCCATGTCCTCGCCCGCCACGAGCAGGGCGCAGGCCACATGGCCGAGGGCTACGCCTGGGCTACCGGGAAGGTCGGCGTGGCCATCGCCACCTCGGGTCCCGGCGCCACCAATCTGGTCACTCCGCTGGCGGACGCGCTGATGGACTCGGTTCCCATCGTGGCCATCACCGGACAGGTGCCCACGCACGCCGTCGGTAACGACGCCTTCCAGGAGGCCCACACCACCGGCATAACGATGCCGGCCACCAAGCACAACTACTTCGTCACCCACGCCGAGGAGATCGCCCAGACCGTCGCCGAGGCGTTCCACCTGGCGTCAACCGGTCGCCCCGGGCCGGTGCTGGTCGACATCCCCAAGGACGTGCTCAACGCCCGCGTGCCGTGGCGGGATCCGGAGCCGGTGGCGATGCCCGGATACCGTCCCACCACCTCCCCGCACCCCCGCCGGATACGTGAGGCGATCCGGCTGATCGAGAGCGCGGAACGCCCCGTTCTCTACGTAGGGGGCGGCATCATCAAAGCGGGAGGGAGCGAGGCCCTGGCCGCCTTCGCCCGCATGACGAACATGCCGGTCATCACCACCCTGATGGGCCGGGGCGCCATCTCCGACCACAATCCCAACACCCTGGGAATGCCGGGGATGCACGGCCTCTACGCCGCCACCACCGCCATGCAGAAGGCCGATCTGCTGGTAGCCATCGGCGTGCGTTTCGACGACCGGGTCACGGGAGATCCCGACGCCTTCGCTCCATTCGCCAAGGTGATACATGCCGACATCGATCCGGCCGAGATCGGGAAGGTGCGCGCTCCGGAGGTCCCGATCGTCGGCGACGCCCGCCTGATTCTGGAGGCGATGTGCGAGCGCTGGGGAGACACACCGACCCCGGAACTGGAGAAGTGGTGGACCACCATCAGGACGTGGCAGGAACGGCACCCGCTCCGCTTCGACCAGCAGGCCGACGGTCCGCTGAAGCCCCAGCACGTGATCAGCCGCCTGCGGGACCGGGCCGACGATGACGCCATCGTGGTGTCGGGCGTGGGACAGCATCAGATGTGGGCCTCCCAGTACTGGCGGTTCGACCAGCCCCGCCACTGGATCAACTCCGGCGGGCTGGGCACCATGGGGTTCGCGGTGCCGGCGGCCATCGGTGCCAAGGCCGGCATGCCCGACCAGCAGGTGATCGCGGTGGACGGCGACGGCTGCTTCCAGATGACCGTCCAGGAGCTGATAACCGCCGCCTACGAGCGGATCCCCATCAAGGTGGCCCTGTTCAACAACGCCGCGCACGGCATGGTCCGCCAATGGCAACGCCTCTTCTACAACGAGCGATTCTCCGCCTCCGACCTCGGGCAACAGCTGCCGGACTACCCGAAGCTGGCCGAGTCCATGGGCTGCGCGGGGCTGCGCGCCACCCGGGTGGACGAGGTGGACCACGTGATCGAGACCATGCTGGAGATCGACGACCGGCCCGTAGTGGCCGAGTTCGTGGTTGACCGGGATGAGATGGTCTTCCCGATGGTGCCCGCCGGCGGGTCCAACGACATCGTTCTCAACGGACCGGAGGACCTGTGACCGAGCAGCAGGTATTGAGCGTCCTGGTTGAGAACAAACCGGGTGTCCTGGCGAGGGTCTCTTCGCTGTTCGCGCGGCGGGGATTCAACATCCACTCCCTCGCGGTGGGGCCGGCCGCCGAGCCGGGGTTGTCGAAGATGACCATCGTGGTGCGGGCGCCGGAGCTGGAGCAGGTCAAGAAGCAGCTCCACAAGCTGGTGAACGTGGTGAAGATCACCGAACTGGACCCCGGATCCTCGATCGAGCGCGAGATCATGCTGGTCAGGGTGCGGGCCAACTCCCGGCAACGGTCCGAGGTCCTCCAGTTGGCCACCATCTTCAGGGCGACTCCGGTCGACGTGGGTGTCGACTCCATCACGTTCATGGTCACCGGCTCCCCCACCAAGCTGAACGATCTGCTGGAGCTGATCCGCCCGTTCGGACTCGTGGACCTGGTGAAATCGGGGCGGATCGCCATGAACCGCGAGCCCAAGGCCCGCAAGCTCAAGGCGGTGGGATGACGTTCCGCCGGCGCCCCGTTACGATTCCCGACCGGTCAGCGATCCCCGGAAGGTAGAAATGGCTGCAATCTTCTATGACGACGATGCCGATCCCGCCGCCGTATCGAGCCGCAAGGTGGCGGTCATCGGATACGGGAGCCAGGGACACGCCCACGCCCTGAACCTGCGGGAGTCCGGCGTCGACGTGAGGGTCGGCCTCAGGGAGTCGTCCAAGAGCCGCACCGAGGCCCGGGACGAGGGCCTGACGGTCGGCACCGTGGCGGAGGTCTCCGACTGGGCGGACGTGGTGATGATGCTCGTGCCCGACCAGCACATGGCCGACCTCTACGCAGCCGAGGTCGCCCCCAACCTGGCGGACGGCAACGCCCTGATGTTCGCCCACGGCTTCAACATCCATTTCGACGAGATCGCCCCGGAGCCGGGCCTCGACGTGTTGATGGTGGCGCCGAAGGGCCCCGGACACCTGGTGCGGCGCACCTACACGGAAGGTTCGGGGGTGCCGTGCCTGCTCGCGATCCACCAGGACGCCACCGGCGGCGCCCACGCCCTCGGCCTCGCCTACGCATGGGGTATCGGCGGCACCCGGGCCGGTGTCTTGGAGACCACCTTCCGCGAGGAGACGGAGACAGACCTGTTCGGGGAACAGGTAATCCTCTGCGGTGGGTTGTCGGCACTGGTCAAGGCCTCCTTCGAGACGCTGGTCGAGGCGGGTTACGCCCCCGAGTCGGCCTACTTCGAGACCCTGCACGAGTTGAAGCTGATCGTCGACCTGATGTACGAGGGCGGCCTGTCGTGGATGAGATACTCGGTCTCCGACACCGCCGAGTGGGGCGACTACAGCACCGGCCCCCGGATCATCACCGACGAGACCCGGCGGGTCATGCAGGATGTCCTGGCGGATATCCGCTCGGGAAGGTTCGCCCGCGAGTGGATGGCCGAGGCACGGGCCGGAGCGCCCGAGCTCCTCAGGCGACGGGCGGCAGAGCGCAACCACCAGGTCGAGCGGGTGGGCGCCGGCCTCCGCGAGCTGATGCCATTCCTCGTTCCCAAGACCCCGAGCGACTGATGATCCGCATGGAGCGTCCGTCGCCCGTCCCCGTACCGGTCGGTCCCGGCCGGTTCCTGCTCCGGCGGCCTCTGCTCCTAACGGGCCTCCACGACCCGACGTAAGGTCGTGGAGGCGCCCCCTCCCGCATCACCGCCAACCCACCCACCTACCCCTTCCAACCGGAGCAGACAGCCATGCCACAGGACAAACTGATCATCTTCGACACCACCCTCCGAGACGGGGAGCAGGCGCCGGGAATCGCCCTGACCCCTGACGAGAAGCTCACCATCGCCCGGCAGCTGGCCAGGCTGCAGGTGGACGTCATCGAGGCCGGCTTCGCGGCCGCCTCCGACGGCGACTTCTACGGCGTTTCCCAGATCGCGAAGCTGGTCAAGGGCCCGGTGATCGCCTCGCTGGCCCGGTGCACGCCGGACGACATCGACCGCGCCTACGACGCGGTACGTCACGCGGAGCGCCACCGGATCCACGTCTTCCAGAGCACCTCCCCGATCCACATGGAGCGGATGCTCCGCAAGACCCCGGCCGAGGTGATGCAGTCGATCATCGAGTCGGTCCGCCGCGCCCGGCGCTACACGGACGATGTCGAGTTCTCTCCCCAGGACGCCACCCGCTCGGACCCGGACTTCATGATCGCCACCTGCCAGGCGGCGGTCCGGGAGGGCGCCACCACCATCAACATCCCGGATACGGTGGGCTTCGCCACCCCCCAGGACTACGTCGGGTTGCTGAGCCGGGTGTACGACGAGGTGCTCGGAGGCAGGGACGACGTGATCGTGTCGACCCACTGCCACAACGACCTGGGGCTGGCCGTGGCCAACTCGCTGACCGCCATCCATGCGGGGGCCCGCCAGATCGAGGGCGCCATCAACGGGATCGGCGAACGGGCCGGGAACACCTCCACCGAGGAGGTGATCATGGCCGTCACCACCCGCCAGGACCACTTCGGGGTGGAGATCGGGGCCAACACGGCCGAGATCGTGCCCACCAGCCGGCTGGTCTCCCGACTCACCGGGTATCCCATCCAGTTCAACAAGGCGGTCGTGGGACGCAATGCCTTCGCCCACGAGTCCGGCATCCACCAGCACGGGGTGCTCCGCGACCGGGAGACCTACGAGATCATGGATCCCGAATCGGTGGGAGCGACCAGCCAGATCGTGCTGGGCAAGCACTCCGGACGGGCCGGATTCGCCGACGCGCTGGCCAAGCTCGGCATCGTGCTGGAGGACGACCAGTTCAACGAGGCCTTCATCGCCTTCAAGGAGATGGCCGACCGGAAGGTGGAGATAAACGAGCAGGAACTGCGGGCCATCATCCGCCACGGAAGCCGCCGCGTGCCGGACGCCATACGCATGGTGTCGATGCGGGTGCGAGGGGGAACTGACGTGGAGCCCACCGCCACCGTGGTGGTGACGCGGGGCGAGGGGTCCGAGACCGAGGAGTTCACCGGCACCGGGGGTGGGATGGTGGACGCCACCTTCGCCGCCCTCAAGAGGGCGTCCGGCCTGGACCCCCACCTTCTCGACTACCGGGTGGTGCCGGTCACGTCCGGCGCCGACGCCATGGCCGAAGTGAACGTGGTGATCCAGATCGACGGCATGTCCCGGAGCGGGCGGGCCATCTCTACAGATGTGGTTGAAGGTTCGGGCCATGCATTCGTGGAAGCCCTGAACCGGGTGCTGAATGCAGGCGCCGGGACGGCGGCGTAGGAGGGTACTGAAAAATGTCCCGTTGGCCGATAGCCGGAAACAAGACCCCAGGTAGAAGCCTCTCGCTGGCCAACCAATCCCCGTCGTTTCCAGCACCCTCCCAAAAGACCACTAAAACCTTATGATGGACGGTTAAGATCACCGGCTGATGAGCGAACGACGGCACCGGCTGGCAATCATCGCCGGAGATGGAATCGGACCCGAGGTTATCGTTCAGGCCCTCAAGGCCGTGGAAGCAGCCGGGGACCGGTGCGGGTTCGCCGTCGAGACCGAGCGCTACGACCTGGGAGGGAGCCGGTATCTCGCCACCGGCGAGGTCCTGCCCGACTCGGTGGAGCAGGAGCTCGCCGGGTTCGACGCCATCCTGATAGGAGCGGTCGGCACGCCTGACGTCCCGCCCGGAATCCTGGAACGAGGGCTGCTCCTCAGGTTGAGATTCAACTTCGAGCTCTACGTGAACCTCAGGCCCATCAAGCTGCTGCCCGGAGTAGCCACCCCGATCGCGGGCCTTACACCCGACCGTTGCGACATGCTCGTCCTCCGGGAGAACACGGAGGGGCCGTATGTGGGATCAGGCGGCGTACTCCGCGAGGGCACTCCCGCCGAGGTAGCCGTCGAGGAGTCGCTCAACACCCGCTTCGGCGTGGAGCGGATCGTCCGGTACGCGTTCGAGCAGGCCGTGCGACGGCGGCAGCACCTGACCCTGGGACACAAGACCAACGTCCTCACCTACGCGGGCGGCCTCTGGTACCGGACGCTCCACGAGATCGCCGAGCTCTACCCCGACGTGGCGGTGGAATACGCCCATGTGGACGCCATGTGCCTGCACATGGTCACCCAGCCCGAGCGTTTCGACGTGATCGTCACCGACAACCTGTTCGGCGACATCATCACCGACCTCGGCGCGGCCTTGCAGGGGGGCATGGGCCTCGCCGCGAGCGGCAACATCAATCCCGAGGGCGACTACCCGTCCCTCTTCGAACCCGTCCACGGATCGGCGCCCGACATCGTGGGACGAGGATGGGCCAACCCGGTGGCCGCGGTGCTGTCGGCCGCCATGTGCCTCTCCCACCTGGGCGAGCACCGGGCGGCGTCGATCGTGGAGGAGGCGGTCGGAGCGGTGCTACCCACCATGAGATCGATGGGAGGACCCGACATGGGCGCCTCCACCGACCAGTTGGGTGACCGGATAGCCGCTGCAGTGGCGGAAGCCTGACGACTTGAAATCCTTCCCCGAAGGGCCTCGACCGGACCCAGATAACGAATGAACATCGGAGCCCCGCGGCAGCCAAGCCCCGAAACCCGCGTCGGGATCACCCCCGAGATCGCCGAGCGATACCTGGACGATGGCCATCGGGTCCAGGTCGAGCACGGTGCCGGTGAGGCCGCCGGCCTGCCCGACGAAGCCTTCCGGGAAGCGGGATGCGAGATGGTCGGCTCGGCGTGGGAAGCCGACGCGGTGGTGACGGTCGGACCTCCCGGTGAAGCCGAGCTCTCCCGGATGGCTCCGGGCGCGTGGCTCCTGGGCCTCCTGAGCCCGCTCGACGAGCCGCACGCCATGCGGGCCCTCGCCGGGGCGAAGGTGACGGCCATCGCCTTCGAGACCCTTCCCAGGACCACCCGGGCCCAGTCGATGGATGCCCTGTCGTCCCAGGCCACGCTGGCCGGGTACGAGATGGTGCTGGAAGCCGCTTCCCGTCTCCCCCGCATCTTCCCCATGATGGTGACCGCGGCGGGAACGATCCGCCCCGCGACGGTGGTGGTGCTCGGATGCGGCGTGGCCGGCCTGCAAGCCATTGCCACCGCTCGACGCCTCGGAGCGGTGGTCAGGGGATACGACGTCCGGGCGAGCGCCGGGGAACAGGTCCGGAGCCTGGGCGCCTCCTTCATCGACCTGGATGTGACCCAGCAGGACTCTGCCGCTTCCGGCGGGTATGCCCGCCCGCTCTCCGAAGGCGACGGCAGCCGCCTCCTGGAGGGCCTGGAGCCTCACCTGGCGACCGCCGACGTGGTCATTACGGCGGCCGCCATCCCGGGTAGGCCCGCTCCCACCCTGATCAGCGCGGAGGCCGTAGCCGGCATGCAGCCCGGGTCGGTGATCGTCGACGGCGCCGCGGAACGGGGAGGGAACTGCGTGCTGACCGTACCGGACGAAGTGGTGCGGGTGGGAGGCGTCACGGTGGTGGGGCCCACCGGCCTCGAGGCGCGACCTGCCGCCGATGCCTCGAGGACCTTCGCCCGCAACGCCTACGAGCTCTTCAGCTATCTCGACGACCCGGCGACCGCCGGCGCCGACGACGAGATCCGGGCAGGAGTGACGATCACCCGGGGCGGCGACGTGGTCCACCCCGACGTTCTGGCCCGGCTCGAGGCGACGCCATGACCCTCGCCGTCGGTATCACCGTGTTCGTCCTCGCCGCTTTCGTCGGCTTCGAGGTCATCACGAAGGTTCCTCCCCAGCTGCACACCCCGCTCATGTCCGGATCCAACGCCATCTCCGGGATCACCCTGGTCGGGGCCCTCCTGGTGGCCGGGCGGGGAGATCTCCTGTCCGCCATCCTCGGGTTCCTGGCCGTGACCTTCGCCACGATCAACGTGGTCGGCGGGTTCCTGGTGACCGACCGGATGCTGGAGATGTTCGGCACGCGCAGGCGCCTGGCCCGGAGGCGCGGGAGTTGAGCGACGCCGCCTCCACCCTCCTCTACCTGGCCGCCGCCACTCTGTTCATCCTCGGGCTCAAACGGCTGAGCTCTCCGCTGACCGCCCGCTCGGGCAACCTGATGGGTGCGGTCGGGATGCTGATCGCGATTGTGGTGACGCTGCTCCGGTCGGGCATCGTCGACTACACGCTGATAGTGGCCGGCTTCCTGGTTGGCGGTACCGCGGGCACGATCCTGGCCCGGCGGGTGGCGATGACCGGAATCCCGCAGCTGGTGGCGGCCTTCAACGGCTTCGGCGGCGCCGCCTCGGGCATGGTGGCTGCAGCCGAGTTCCTGGCGAACGGATCGTCGACGGCCGAGACCGCGGTCACGGTCACCCTCTCCTGCGCCCTGGGCATCGCCACCTTCACCGGCAGCTTCGTGGCGTTCGGTAAGCTCCAGGGCCTGATCCCGGGCCGGCCCCTGCTGTTCAAGGGGCAGATGGTCTTCGACTCGGCGCTGGCCGCCGCGGTGGGGGGTTCGGGTATCTGGATGGCGTCCTCCGGCAACCGGGGCGCCCTGTGGCTGTTGATCGCCCTGGCCGCCCTGCTGGGTGTGACCCGCACCCTTCCGATCGGCGGCGCCGACATGCCGGTGATCGTCGCCTTCCTCAACTCCATGTCCGGTCTGGCCGCGGCTTCCACCGGTTTCGTGATCGGTTCCGAAGCCCTCATCATCTCGGGAGCACTCGTGGGCGCGTCGGGCCTGGTCCTGACCGCCATCATGTCGAAGGCCATGAACCGTTCCCTGGCCAACGTCCTGTTCGCAGCCTTCGGGGGAGACGACGAGTCGCCGCCAGAGGGGATAGGGAGTGGCCCGGTCCGCCGGGCGACCGTGGACGATGCCGCCGTCACGCTCGCTTATGCCCGCTCCGTGATCGTGGTCCCCGGCTACGGCCTCGCCGTCTCCCAGGCGCAGTACAGCGCCCGGGACCTGACCGACCGGCTGGCCGCACGCGGCGTGGAGGTGCGCTACGCCATCCACCCCGTCGCCGGACGCATGCCCGGGCACATGAACGTCCTGCTGGCAGAGGCGGACGTCTCCTACGAGCAACTGCTCGACCTCGACGAGATCAACGATGACTTCCCCCGCACGGATGTGGCTCTCGTGGTGGGCGCCAACGACGTGGTGAACCCCTCGGCGCGGGACGACCCCTCCTCACCGATCTTCGGGATGCCGATCCTGGACGTGGATCTGGCCACCACGGTCATAGTCGTCAAGCGCAGCCTCTCCCCCGGTTTCGCGGGCATCGACAACCCGCTCTTCTACCGCGATACCACCCTGATGATGTTCTCCGACGCCAAGGCCGCTCTCGAAGATCTCGCCAGGGCGGTCCCGACGGTCTGACCCCGGGCGCGTATCGCCATCCCGGCACTTCCCGGAACTACCGTACGAAGCCATGGAGTTCCGTGAGGTGATCGCCCGGCGACGGATGGTGCGTAACTACACCGGCAGTCCGGTGGATCCGGCGGCGGTGGACCGGATAGTCGACGCGGGACGGAGAGCCCCGAGCGCCGGCTTCTCCCAGGGCCAGGCCTTCGTGGTGGTGACCGACCGGGCCGACCGTGCCGAGATCGCAGCCCTGGCGGGAGAGGCCGACTATGTGGAGGCCGGGTTCGACCCGTGGATCAGCCGGGCGCCGGTCCACGTGGTCGTCTGCGCCTCGGAGGAGACCTACCGCCGTCGCTACCGGGAACCCGACAAGTCGCCCGACGGGAGAGAGGTCGAGTGGCCGGTCCCCTACTGGTGGATAGACGCGGGAGCTGCCCTGCAGAACATACTCCTGGCAGCGGTGGACGAGGGCCTGGCGGCCGGCTTCCTCGGTTGCCATGCCATGTCCGGGCTGGCGGCGCTGCTGGACATCCCCGAGGAGTACTCGCCGATCGGCGTGGTCACCGTCGGCCATCCCGCCCCCGATCGGAGGTCGGGGTCGCTGGACAGGGGCCGGCGACCCGTCCGGGACGTCATCCACCGGGACCGCTGGTCCGCCGCCGACGGATCAGGATGATCACCTCTCCGGCCAACCCCAAGGTGAAGCGCCTGGTGCGGCTCCGGAGCCGGCGCCATCGTGACAGCGAGGGCGCCTTCCTGATCGAGGGTTACCGGGAGCTCACCCGGGCGGTGGCCGCCGGTGTTCGCATCGACGAGATCTACGTGTGCGATCCCCTCTTCCTCGGGACCAACGAGCCGGAACTGGTCGAACGGATCATGGCGTCAGGCGCCCGCTGCCACCGGTTGGCGCCCGATCCGTTCCGGAAGGCCGCCTACCGGGACCGGCCTGAGGGGCTGCTGGCCGTGGCGCCCCAGTTCGACACCGGGCTGGAGCGGATCAGGCTCCGGCCCGACCCGCTCCTGCTGGTGATGGAAGGCATCGAGAAGCCGGGCAACCTCGGCACCATGCTGCGCGCGGCCGATGCCGCCGGGGTGAGCGCGGTCGTCGTGGCTGACCCCACCACCGATCCCTTCAACCCCAACGTGGTGCGGGCCTCGCTCGGCTGCCTGTTCACGGTGCCGCTGGCGGTCTCTACCGCGGACGGCGTCATCCGGTGGTTGGCCGGACACGGGATCAGGGCCCTCGTCACCACCCCTTCGACCCGGGACCTCTACTGGAGCGCTGACTACTCGGGGGCGGTGGCCGTCGTGGTGGGATCGGAGCAGTACGGGCTCAGCGAGACCTGGCTGGACGGACGCTTCCCCATGGCCCGCATCCCCATGGCCGGATCGGCCGACTCCCTCAACGCGGCCACCGCAGCCGCCCTGGTCCTCTTCGAGGCCCTCCGCCAGCGCACGGCAGCGGATGGGCTCCTTCCGAAATGGTGAGGGATACGGAGGGATCCAGGTTCAGCGCCGGGTTCAGCGCCATCTGTCTACTCATGTCCTCGTAGCCAGATGTGCAAATAACGACAGAGGCAGAACACTAAACTCACCTTATGATTGCCGAGCCTTCCTGGACGATGGGGATCGAGGAGGAGTACCTCCTGGTCGAGCGCGATACGGGGGCGCTCGTGTCCTACCAACCCCAGGGCCTGATCGAGAAGGTGAAGGCCCTACGCCACGGATTGGTAAGCCCCGAGCTGTTCAGCTGCCAGATCGAGATCGGAACCCCGGTCTGCGAGAACCTCAAGGACCTGCGGGCAGAGATCGGGCTGCTGCGAATAGCCGTCTCCGAGGCCGCTGACGACTACGGCCTGGCCCCGATCGCCGCCTCGACCC